>CAYYAP010000269.1:0-1577 GCA_964469575.1 uncultured Thiohalobacter sp. | reverse complement strand
TGCAACAGCTTGTCGGCTTTCTCCACCGCTTGCGCCTTGACGATGCGCGCAATGCGCAGGTCCAGTTTGGCGAAGGTGTCGAAATCAATCGTATCGGCGACCGGTTCACTAGCGGGTGTACTGTTGGCGGGTTTGCTTTCAGTCACTTTCAAATCCTCTTTCGAAGCTTCCAGCATGGCCTCTATGGCGGCAGGCTCAACGCGTTTGGCAAGGTGTTTGAACTTGTTCAGCGTGGCAGGGAAGGCAGCGGCGTCAAGGTCATTCCAGCTAAACAACTGCGCCTTGCCGAACAATTCTTTTGCCACACGTTCTGTGAGTGTGGGCAGGATGGGGGTGAGCAGTACGGACAGCGTGTGGAAGCCGTGCAGGATGCGTGAGCAGATGCGGTGTAGATGGTCTTTCTGTTCCGGGTCTTTGGCCAGCTTCCAGGGTTCGTTGCTGTCGAAGTACTGGTTGATGTGGTCGGCGAGTTTCATGATTTCGCGTATCGCCTGACCGTATTCACGGGCCTCGTAGTGTTCCGCTACCGTGTCGGTAATGCCGAGACTGTCTGCCAGGTAAGTATCGCGTTCGCTGTCGTCGGCAATGGCCTTGTCGAGCGGCAATAATTCACCGTCGAACTGCTTCACAATAAAGTTCGCCGTACGGCTGGCGATGTTGACGTACTTGCCAACCAGGTCGCTGTTGATGCGTGCAATGAAGTCTTCAAGGTTCAGGTCAATATCGTCAATACCGCCGGACAGCTTGGCCGCGTAGTAATAGCGCAGGTATTCCGGGTTCAGGTGTTGCAGCCAGGTGCTGGCATTAATAAACGTGCCGCGCGACTTGGACATTTTCTGCCCGTTGACGGTGAGGAAACCGTGCGCGAACACGCGCGTGGGTTTGCGGTAACCGGAGCCGTCCAGCACAGCGGGCCAGAACAGCGTGTGGAAACGCAGTATGTCCTTGCCAATAAAGTGATACAGCTCCGCGTCCGAGTTCTTGCCCCACCAGTCGTCAAAGTTCATGCCCTGTTTGTCGCACAGGTTTTTGAAGCTGGCCATGTAACCCATGGGCGCGTCCAGCCACACGTAGAAGAACTTGTCTTCCGTGTCCGGGATTTTGAAGCCGAAGTAGGGCGCGTCGCGCGAGATATCCCAGTCCTGCAACCCGGCGTCCAGCCACTCCTTCATCTTGTTGGCGACTTCCGGCTGGGTAGAGGTTTGCAGGTAGTCGGCCAGCATGTCGCTGAAATCCGCGAGCTTGAAGAAATAGTGTTCAGATTCCTTTTCCACCGGTGTGGCGCCGCTGATCACCGAGCGAGGATTTTTCAGTTCACTGGCATCGTAGGTTGCCCCGCACACTTCGCAGTTATCGCCGTACTGGTCTTCGGCGCCGCACTTCGGGCAGGTACCCTTGATAAAGCGATCCGGCAGGAACATGGCCTTTTCCGGGTCGTAGTACTGGCTGATGGTGCGTCTGTCGATGTGTCCGGCATCGCGCAGGCGCAGGTAGATCTGCTCAGCGAACGCGCGGTTCTCCGGCGAATGGGTGCTGTAGTAGTTATCGAACGCCACATGAAAGGCAGAAAAGTCAGC
>CAYYAP010000268.1:0-1606 GCA_964469575.1 uncultured Thiohalobacter sp. | reverse complement strand
GTTTCCCCACACTGCGGCTGGTGCGTTACCGGGTCGGTGACTGGACACTGGACGGGATTGCAAGCGGCGCGTTCACAACGACAGGCTAGCGCAATATCCCACTTTTTTTATCTGGATTCCCGGCAAATACCTCGCTATGCTTGCACCATCAGGAAACGTTGCAGAGTCGTATGCAGGAAGCCGCTGTTACACATCATCCACCCTTTGTCACGGCCGCCCGGCTTGCCGGGCGTTTGTACGGGGTACTGGATACCGCAAAAGAAATTTCCCTGAGCGCCAGTAACGCCAAGGGCATTGCCGCCCGTGGCGGCGAAAAAACGGCGGGCTTCCGACCGATCACAGATTTCATCAGCGAAATGGCCAGCGATATGATTTCACTGGTTTCCCGGATCAACCAGACTGCACTGCAGGTTTCTATTACCTCTGTCAGCGAGAACCGGGCCGTCAATGCACACGAGCGTTTTTCACAAGCCCGGGCCAGCCTGTCCGGTCACCGGGCACAACCCGCCTTGCTCAATGTCATACAGGCATTAAGCAGTCAGATTGATGCCTGTCAGCTGCAGGAACAACATGCCATTGATTCGCTCAGTGAACTGTTCGATGACATTGAGCAGCGAACACGTGCGGCAAAAATCGTTGTCACCAACTCACGTACCGAGGCTTCGAGCGCCGGGGAATTCCAGCCTTACCTGGAATCCATTGCCGACAGTGTGGAACACGCAACCGAAAGCATTCATGCCGAAATCAAGGTGTGCCGCCGTTACCTGTCAGATTTAAAGGAGGCTATCGCCCACCCATGAAATCCACCATTCTCTACGAAGGCCGCTATCAGTGGATTGTTTTTGGACGCGACCCGGACAAACCGGATGGTATTATCGACACCAACCAGTACCTGGTGGTGGACGGGAATCGCAGCCTGTTGATGGACCCCGGCGGCATCGAGATTTTTTCCGCTATGCTGGCGGCCGTCCTGCGCCACACCGACATCGATCACCTGACCGACCTGTTCGCCTCCCACCAGGACCCGGATATTATTTCTTCCCTGGGCCTGTGGGACCAGGCCTTGCCACATGCGAAACTGCACGCGCCCTGGTTATGGGAAAGTTTCCTGCGACACTTTGGCCTGAACCACATCGAATACCACTCGATTCCGGATGAGGGGCAGGTCTTCACGCTGGAAAGTGCGGAATTGACCTTTTTACCCGCACACTATTTACATTCATCGGGCAATTTCAACGTCTACGATCCCACCGCCAGGATACTGATGAGCGGTGATATCGGCGCCGCCCTGGAACCCGCCGGCACGCCGATGTTCGTCAAGGATTTTGACGAGCACATTCCCAAAATGGAACTGTTTCACCAGCGCTGGATGCCCTCCAACCACGCCAAGCAGGTATGGATCGACCGGGTACGAAAACTCGACATCGAGTACATGGCACCGCAACACGGCCGCATTTTCAGCGGCGATAACATCGCGCGGTTCCTGGACTGGTTTGAGCAACTGGAAGTGGGTACCGGTATTAAGGAAGACTAGGCTCTTCATAACCGATCGCTCGAAAAAACAGCGTCACCAGGTAGTCCGTCAACTCATTGAGTTCGAGTTCCT
>CAYYAP010000267.1:0-1606 GCA_964469575.1 uncultured Thiohalobacter sp. | reverse complement strand
TTAGATATCAGACAACGAATCAACCTTCCGGTAAGTCCAGCCCTGTTGCAGACGCTTGACGATATGATCCACTGCGGTTTCATCCGTGTGTACATCCTCAATCAACGTTACGTCCTGACCGGCTCGTTTCAGGTTACGGATAGCATTCATGCAGGCGATAAACTGAAGATTATGGTATTTCTCGCCAAGCGCTTTCACTCGTGCTTCGTAAGGTGAATGACCGGTGCGTAATAGATCCAGGCCACTGGAGTTGGCAACAACTTCAACCTGAACACCCTTGTCCTGATTCTCCTGCAGAAAATGTTCCGCGTAGTCGAGCAGGCGCTCAAAATGTTCCGGTTTGGAATCATCAATATGCAGAAGAACCCGATTGGGATCGCTGACGCCAGCCAGGGTTGCTGTGCTTCGCTCCGCTAGTACATAGCCCAGTAAGCCGCTGCCAATACCGATCGCTAACACCACGATTGATGCGGCCAGTCCACGGCGAAGGACATGCCAGGGCGTTTTGCGTCCGGGTTGTTCACGTTGCGGGGGTACGGCGGAGCCATAGCCAGTGCGCATCAAGTCCTTGGTGCGGCGCAGGCGGCAGATGCGTTCAGACAGGGCTTTGTTATGTTCCATGGCAGCCAGCACGGCATTTTGCCGGGCGGCATCGAGTTCCCCATCAATGTATGCGCTCAGGGTCGCATCGTCCCAGTTTTCATTTTGTATCGCGTTCATATTTCACTTCACTCTTACCAGCGACGGGCCAGCCTGCTCGGCTGACGAGACTTCTTCTGTATCGAGCAGTTTGACGAGACCTTTACGGGCTCGATGGAGGCGGCTCATGACAGTACCCACGGGGATCTCCAGAATCTCCGCGACGTCGTTGTAGGAAAAATCTTCCAGGTCCACCAGTGCCAGCACCTTGCGCTGCTCCACCGGCAGCGCCGCGACCGCCTTGCGCACACGGCTGACGATTTCAAGCCGGTCGATCATCAATTCGGGGCCGGGCAGGTCACAGGGCCGGTCATCATCCAGGTCCTCGTGCGGCCGACGGCTGCGCAGGTACTGCTTCCAACGATTGTTCAGAATGCTGTACAACCAGGCGTTCAGGCGCTCCTTGTCGCGTAGCTGGTGGACTTTCTGAAGCGCCAGCGACAAGGTTTCCTGCACCAGGTCGTCAGCGAGCATACCGTCGCCGCACCACGCCAGCGCCACTCGGTACAGACGTTCCCGAGAGGCGGCAATGCGGGGTTGCATCGACACACAGTTCGTTATGCAGTTAATCAGGCCCATGTCAGATTGATGCAACAGAATCCCCTTTTATTTCATCACGACGGTTTTTAGCGATTTTTCCCACTCGCGCGCCAGCGCCTCGGCCTTCTCGATCTGTGCTGAAGACAGGTTTGCCGCCAGCTTGCCCCGGTCCGGCATGGCATCAGGATCGCCCCGGACGGCGGCGATCGTCCACCAGGCATAGGCAAGAACAGGGTCTTTGGCGACGCCCACGCCTTCGGCGTAGTAGCGACCCAGGCGGTACTGGGCAACGACCTGGCCCTCACGGGCAGCTTTTTCTTGCCATTCAAAGGCTTCAGTCAGATTTCGTGCGACACCCCTGCCGCTG
>CAYYAP010000266.1:0-1618 GCA_964469575.1 uncultured Thiohalobacter sp. | reverse complement strand
GGGAAAATGCCTTGCCCAGCAGTTTGAACAGTTTTCCGGTTTGCAGGGGGTGACGCTCAAGACTATCAGCCAGCGCGGTTGCCTCGCGCATGGCGCGCGCTTCCCTGGGCTGGACGGGCAGCTCCCGGGTGAGTTGGGTATAGCGGTTAGCAACGAGTTCACGGTTTGCCGCGAGTTGATCACGTTCGCGGTTTGCCATCCAGCCATCGACCGCATTGATACCACTCCAGCTCAGGCCGATGACAGC
The DNA here is from genome assembly GCA_964469575.1 of uncultured Thiohalobacter sp. Taxonomy (GTDB): domain Bacteria; phylum Pseudomonadota; class Gammaproteobacteria; order DSM-19610; family DSM-19610; genus Thiogranum. Next base: position 1,371 of record CAYYAP010000266.1, on the reverse strand, counting down.
GAGTAGCCAGCTGGCTGCGCGAAGCGCCAACGCGCCCTGCCAGCCACGTAGCCGCTTCAGATGTGGTGGTTTCGCATAGTGGTTTTTGCACTGCCCGTTGCCCAGTAAAAAAGCGAACAAGGCGTCGCTTCCGCCAGTTTTCGGAAAATCCTTGCAACCCGAAGTGATGGCAAGTTCTCCAATATCCACCGGGTGGAATTTCAGCTGCTCGGATTCCAGACAGGTCCGTGTCACTGCTTCACAACGTGGGGTATCGGCAAGTGGGTAGACGGCTATGGATTCACCAGGCGCGAGTAACCTCAGCGTATTCAGGTAACGCTGTGTTTTGTGAACCTCTGTGTCCAGTAAGCGGCAGTATTCATCCGGTGAGGATTCCTGGATCGGCGCCAGTCGACTGAATTGCACCTGCCCTTTGCGCAGGAAAGTTTCCCGCAAACCACCATCGGGTTGTTCTGTAATCAGCAGTACATTCTCATTGCGTGCCTGGAGTGGCTTTATGAGCCGGGTGCTGATGATCGGTAGTGAGTAAATACCCGCGAGCGGCGAGGCGGTTTGTTCCAGAAGATCGAGTACCGGTTGCAGGTTATCCGGGTTGGTAAGTGCGCTGAACAGTATCTTGTCATCGCGGCGACCTTCCTGGCTGCGGCCGATAATCCGGCTATGGCGGAACGGTGTACCGCGATACAGTTTTGCGGCGTGGCGTTCCAGCATCCGTGTGCGATCACTGCCATGCGCGTGTGGAATCGTATCATGCCGAAATTCTTCCTCGATCAGATCGACCAGGATTGACACGGGCTGTTGTTGCTGTTGCAGAAGAATATCATGCAGTCTGTGCATGCCGGCCTGGCCGACAAGAAAACTGCCGAGCTTGTGCGCACTATGCCGGCCCACCCGGTACAGGGTGTGGCGGTCGGCGTTGACGTAGAGGATAAGTTGCATGACGCTACCGTGTTACCGTGCCCAGCATGTCGTAGACTGGCCCAAGCACCGACAGCATGACCCAGCCCAGCATGGCGCCCAGCACGACAGTAAGTACCGGTTCGATGAGTGCCTGAACGCGTTCTATGGATTCACGTACATCACGGTTAAAAAAGTAGCTGACATTTTCCAGTGAGCTGTCCAGTGCGCCGCTGGTTTCTCCGACGCGGAACATGCGTACAACCAGTGGAGGAAACAGACCGGTGTTCTCGAAGCCTGCGGTCAGCGCCACACCTTCACTGATCTGCTGCCTGACACGTTGCAGGGCTTCGGCAATGACAGCGTTACCTACCAGTGATTCCCCCATGCGGATACAGTCCAGAACGGTGACGCCGGATTTGTAGAGCAGCGCGAAGTTGCTGGTGAAACGGGACAGAATGATCTTTTTGTAAA
>CAYYAP010000265.1:0-1688 GCA_964469575.1 uncultured Thiohalobacter sp. | reverse complement strand
AGCGCCGCAATCGTCGTGAACATAAAAATAATGGCCAGCGCGCGCCAGAAGGCTACCGGGTTGCGCTCGATCAGGGGTTGCTGATTGTGTCGCGTGTACTTGGCATTGGGGTGTGACAGGTCGTAGACAAATTCCGACAGCAGGCTATGACGGCGTTCCGGTTTGATGGCGACGGCTTTCATCAGCGCGCCATCGATCCAGGTCGGGATGTCCTTGTTGTAATCGCGGATAGAGATATAACTCAGCTTGTTGACGTTGCGTTCGGTGAGCTCCTTCGGGTAGGGCAGTTTCCCGCACAGCATTTCGTAGGTGATCACGCCGAGTGAGTAGATATCCGAGCGGTTACTGCCACCGTGACCGCGCAGGTACTCGGGGGCGGTGTAGTGACGCGTGCCGAGGATATTGTCGCGTTCCAGCGGTGTGGTAATTTCTGTAATACCGGCAATCCGGGTCGAGCCGAAGTCGATGATTTTTACCACGCCGTGTTCATCGATCATGATGTTCTCCGGCTTGAGATCCTGGTGGATCATTTCCTGCCGGTGCATAGCGCGCAAGCCGCGTGTGATCTGTTCGACAATATTACGCACCTCGTCGATTGACGGTTGCGGGTTGTCGCGCATCCACTGGCGCAGTGTTTTGCCCTTGATATATTCCGTCACGTAGTACAGGAACTGGCGCCTGCCGGGCGGTTCCAGCACGGTGAGTACATGGGCGCTGTGCAGTCGCTTGCCGGCCCATTCCTCGTGCAGGAACTGGTCGATATATTCCGGGTCATCCTCGAAATTGACCGAAGGGGTTTTCAATACCACCTGTGTGTCCGTTTCCGTGTCCAGCGCCAGGTAGATCTGGGTGCGGTTGCTGGCGTGCAGTTCACGCAGGATGCGGTAGCCGTCCAGCACCATGCCGGGTTCCAGTGGGGGTGGGAAGGGCAGGCGGGTGAGTTTACGGAAAAACTCGTGTTCATCGCCTTCTGGCAGGCCGGTGATATACAGCAGTTGCGCACTCAGGTTGTCGTTACTGTTATTTCGTGCGGCCTGGCAGGTGATGGCGCTGGCGGCTTCCTCGGGGGTTTTCAGGTTTTCGATGACCAGGCGTTTTAGCGTGGTGTCATCGACAAAGTCATGAATCCCGTCAGTCGTCAGCAGGTAGGCATCGCCTTTCTCGACGGCGAAAGCGCGGTAGTCGATGTCGAGGTTGATATCGATCCCCATGGCACGACTCAGGTAACTCTTGTCGGCGCCGACCGTGACACGGTGGTCGTGGGTCATCTGTTCCAGTTCACCCTCGCGCAGGCGATAGATGCGCGTATCGCCCACATGAAACAGGTAAGCCGTAGTGGACTTGATCACCAGCACACTGAGTGTGGTCACCAGTCCTTTCGGTGTGCCGTATTGCTGGTGGCCCTGGCTGTACAACCAGCTGTTCAGCGCGCCAAGAATCTTTTCACCGGAGGTTTCAACCGTCCAGGATTCGGGTGTGCTGAAGTAATCATTCAGAAATCCGGTTACACAGGCCTCGGCTGCCTCCCGCCCGGCTTCACTGCCGCTCATGCCATCGGCAATAACCGCCGCCACCCCCTTATCCGCCAGCAACGCCCCCTCCGGAATACGAATCCCGCAGGAGTCATCGTTGCTTTCCTTGATACCGGCTTCGGAATGCTGGCCGGCGATGACAGTAAGTTCAGACAT
>CAYYAP010000264.1:0-1693 GCA_964469575.1 uncultured Thiohalobacter sp. | reverse complement strand
GCTGGAAGACGGTACGTCGCTGACGGCCGGGTTGCTGGTCGGTGCGGATGGCAAGCAATCACGCGTACGCGACCTGGCCGGTGTTCATGTGCAGGTATCCGATTACGCCCAGCAGGCACTGGTAGCCGTGGTGGCAACGGAGAAGCCACACCAGGAAACGGCCTGGCAGCGTTTTTTACCCAGTGGACCGCTGGCCTTTCTGCCGTTGCACGATGGTCGTTGTTCCATTGTCTGGTCGGCAACCAGCGACAAGGCGAGCGCCCTGCTGGCGCTGGATGACGAGGCGTTTTGCCATGCGCTTGGTGAAGCGTTTGCCTACCGGCTGGGTCACATCACCCACGTTGGCGAACGTGCGCTGTTTCCCTTGCAGGGCCAGTCAGCCAAAAACTATGTGCAACCCGGACTCGCGCTGGTCGGTGACGCGGCGCATGTCGTTCACCCGCTTGCCGGGCAGGGGGTGAACCTGGGGTTGAAGGATGTGCAGGCCCTGGTGGAAACACTGCATAGCGCCCGGGAACAGGGGCGCAAACCCGGTGCTTTTTCCGTGTTGCGCCGTTATGAGCGCGCCCGTCGTGGTGACAACCAGCTGACCCTGGCAACCATGAGTGGTTTCAAGCAGCTATTCGGCAGTACGCTGGCGCCGGTATGTGCCGCGCGAGGTCTGGGCTTGAAACTGTTTGACCGCGCCACACCGCTCAAGACACAGATCATGCGCGCAGCAATGGGATTGTAAAGCATGCATGGGGACAGCTATGGGGACAGATTTTAAATCTGTCCCCATCACTACATCATATGAAACTCACTGAAATCAATATCTATCCGATCAAATCCACCCGTCGTATTGCACTCGATGAAAGTGAAGTATTGCCGCGCGGCCTGCCCTGGGATCGGCGCTGGATGCTGGTCGATGAGCAGGGTAAATTCATGACGGCGCGACAGTACCCAACACTGGCGGTCGTTGATACACGCCTGGACGATACGGCCTTGCATGTCAGTGTGGCCGGGCGGCCGGCATTGATGCTGCCGTTGCAGGTAGAAGATCACGCGCTGACGAAGGTGAGCATCTGGCGTGACCAGTGCGATGCGATATCCGCCGGTGACGAAGCCGATGCCTGGTTTTCCGACTATCTCGGTGTGGCGTGCCACTTGGTACGGATGACCGACGATCTGGTACGTGGCGTCGATCAGGATTATGGCCAACCCGGTGATGTAGTCAGTTTTGCCGACGGTTTCCCGATGATGCTGCTCACCGAAGCCTCACTGAACGATCTGAATACCCGGCTTGAACAGCCGGTTTCCATGCGCCGTTTCCGTCCCAACCTGGTCGTGGATGGCGAAGCGCCCTATGCGGAAGACAACTGGCGGCGGATTCGCATCGGTGAGGTTGAATTTGAAGGGGTAAAGAATTGTTCCCGTTGCATCTTCACGACAATTGACCCGGATACCGGCATCAAAAACCCCGCTACTGAACCCCTGCGCACCCTGAGCCAGTACCGGCGCCGTCCGCAGGGTGGCGTGTACTTCGGCCAGAACCTGATTCCGCGCAGCGGCGGGGTAGTGCGGGTCGGTGATGTGGTTGAAGTGCTTGATTTTACTTAGGGCAACTCTGATTAATTCGTCATTGCGAGGAGCGTAGCGACGTGGCAATCTCCGACCGTCTACTGCCGAATGATGAGATTGCCGCGCTACGCTC
>CAYYAP010000263.1:0-1770 GCA_964469575.1 uncultured Thiohalobacter sp. | reverse complement strand
AGGGAATCCTTGGTGTTGTAGCGTAACGGTTGCATGTCAAGATCGGTCAGGCTGCCGCCGGCCTGTACGACAACGCAGTGCGCTGCTGCGGTATCCCATTCCGAGGTCAGGCCAAGACGCGGGTACACGTCTGCCGCGCCTTCGGCGACCAGACAGATTTTCAGCGAACTGCCCATGCTGACGATTTCATGATCGCCCAGCTTTTCCAGGAAGGCTTTCAGTGAATCACCCTGGTGGGAGCGGCTGCCGACTACGGCCACCGGGCCACCCGACAGCTTGCGTACGTGGATCGCCTGCTCACCTTCGCCGGGGGTTTCCTTGATAGCGCCCTGCCCTTCACAGGCGGCGTAGGTCACCCCGGTGACGGGCACATACACCACGCCCAGCACGGGCGCGCCATCGCGGATCAGGGCGATATTCACGGTAAATTCCCCGTTGCGCTTGATGAACTCTTTGGTGCCATCGAGCGGATCGATTAACCAGTAGGTCTGCCAGGCGGCGCGTGTCTCAAAGGGGATTTTGGCATCTTCCTCGGACAGCACGGGGATATCCGGCGTGAGCGCCTTCAGGCCCGCGACGATGGTGTGATGCGAGGCCAGGTCGGCGGCGGTCAGCGGCGACTTGTCCTCCTTGTCCTGCACGGAAAACTCGGTACCGTAGACTTCCAGGATCTTTTCACCGGCCTGCTTCGCCAGTTGCCGCACATCATTCAGGTAATCACACACATTCATCGACATATCTCGCTGCTTCACGCCTCAGGGGGAAGGCCGTATCATACGCTATCCGCGTAGCCCGATTAACCACCATGACCCACGCACTTCCCTGGCAAGCCATCGACACCGTGTTCCTGGACATGGATGGCACGCTGCTGGACCTGCATTTCGACAACCATTTCTGGCTGGAGCACGTGCCGCTGCGCTGGGCGGAAAAGCACGGTGTTTCGGTGGACGACGCCAAACAGGCGTTGTTCCCGCGCTTCCGCGCTATGGAAGGCACCATTGACTGGTACTGCGTCGATTACTGGAGCCGTGAGCTCGACCTGGACATTACGGCGCTGAAACACGAAGTCGCGCATCTTATACAGGTACATCCACAGGTTGCCAGGTTCCTGGAAGTACTGGCCGCCAGCCAACGCCGCGTGGCGCTACTGACCAATGCCCACGAAAAGGTGGTTGAGTTAAAAATGGGCCTGACCGGCCTGGCAAAGCACTTCGACAACCTGATCTGCGCACATACTTTCCGCATCCCCAAGGAAGACCCGCGCTTCTGGCCGGCACTGGCGAAACAGGATGATTTTGACCCGGAAAGGACCTTGTTCGTGGACGACAGCCTGCCGGTGCTACAGGCGGCGAGTGACTACGGGATTCGTTACCTGCGTGCGGTGCGCGTTCCTGATGCCAGTGCGCCACCCAAACAAACCGGGGATTTTATTGCCATCGAGAGCTTTAACGATCTACTCGAAAACCTGACCCCTTAAACCGTCACTGCAAACCCTCGTCATTGCGAGCGTAGCGCGGCAATCTTTTTGGCCTGGCGCCAGACGTCGGGAGATTGCCGCGCTGCGCTCGCAATGACGTTAATACGGACGTTGGCCCCAGCGTTTGAAGCGTTTCTTGCAGTAGTTCAGCAGGGACTTGTAGCCGTCGAAGTACAGCTCGAAACCTTCTTCCGCCGGGGAATCGAATTCGCAATAGTCGTTGGAGTAGTCCCGGCAGATCTGCGGCCGGTCATCGTAGATACCGCAACGACCATCCGGCTGTATGTGGTTAC
>CAYYAP010000262.1:0-1778 GCA_964469575.1 uncultured Thiohalobacter sp. | reverse complement strand
CACGCTTCCCGCAAAGCCCGGGTAACATCCTCCACCCTGTCCGCGCTGGCAAATAAATAACCGGGGTACTGGTTGCCTTCCGGCAGCGGCACCAGTTCATTGCCGTCGCGGATAATGATATCCACCCGGTCAATATGTTCAACCTTGCGCGCCGCTTCAATCCCTTCCACCCGACGCAGTATGCCGCCCTTGCGGATCGGCAGCATCATGACACCGCGCGGTTTTTGCGCCGGCCGGTTCGTAAGGGGTTGCCCGGTGGCCAGTGAAATCACCAGTTCCTCCAGATTGAAATCACTGCCCTGGTCGAGAATCCGCGCGCAATCGCCACCGATGGTGCGCGAAGCGACTTCCAGTATCCAGGCGTCACGCGCATCGACGCGCAACTCCGCGTGTACCGGCCCGGTGGTCAGCCCATAGGCCTCACAGGCGCAAGCCACATTGTGTTCAATCCGCGCCTGCGTTGAGGCATCGAGCTGCGAAGGGCTGACGTAGATCGTCTCTTCGAAAAAGGGCCCGGTTAACGGATCGGGTTTATCGAACAGGGTCAGCGTGGTGAGTTTACCCTCGTGCAGAAAGCCCTCGTAAGCGACTTCGATGCCATCAATATAGTCTTCCACCAGCAGGTGTGATTGCAGGAACGGGTCGGTTTGTTCGGCAAGGATAGGGCGCACGCGCTCACAGGCCGCGACAAACGCCTGGGCATCGTCGACGCGTATCACGCCACGGCTCGCTGACAGGTTGAGGGGCTTGATCACGCACGGCCAGGGGAGTCCCTGCGTCTGTTCTGCGAGCGGTTTTTGCAGGTCGACAAGACTGTGGATCGGCACCGGGCAGCCGGCCAGCGCCAGGTGCGCGCGCGCCAGGTCCTTGCGCCGGGACAGCTGTGCGGCTTCGGGTGGATTGTGTGGCAGGCCCAGTGCCTGCGCGGCCATGGCGGCCAGCTCGACCGTACTGTCGTCGCTGCCGAGTATGCCGTCGAAGGGGGTCAGTTCCGCCTGCCGGAGAATATCCTGCAACGCCCTTTCGGGATTTTCCGGGTCAATGTGCAGGCCATTGGAAACTTCGGTAATGAGGGAGTGTTCGCCACGCGAGGCGATCAGCGCACCGACCCCCATTCGCCGGGCGGCGAACAGGTAGGGGGCGATACGGTAGCTGCCCGGCTGGGCAACCAGCAGTAGACGAATCAGCCGCAACCGCCGCCAGCTGCGCCGCCGGCTGCGCCACAGGCGCCACAGGTACCGGCACCACCGCTATTGGCGAAGACATTCTTGAACACAAAGCTCTTGTTGACGCCCTGTGTTTTGAAGTCGATTTCCACACCTTCGAGGAAGCTCAGCGCAACGGCATCTACGTAGATATTCATGCCATTGTTCTCCAGCACGCAATCGTACTCACCCGGCTGTTCCACAAAGGTCATACCATAGGACATGCCGCCACAACCGCCGCCGGAGACGAAAATACGCACGCCGGTAACGGCATCCTCGTTCTCGGTGATAGCGATCAACTGCTCGACGGCTTCCGGGGAAACCTTGATCTGGTCGGTTAATTTCGGGTTGAACTGTACATCGGACATAAGGGGTCACCGTGGTTCGGTTAGCTGTTGAGATACAGGGAGTTTACCACGCTTGGGCTTTTGCCAGCCACTTCCCCGGCGAAATGCTGTGGATTATTGACATGCTATCGGTGTGCAGCATCGGGTGCGTTGTAAGTGGTTGTTTTTGGGATATACTTTTCCGGAAAATGGGGAGTATCATCGTCCATGATATGAGTGCGTTGCA
>CAYYAP010000261.1:0-1856 GCA_964469575.1 uncultured Thiohalobacter sp. | reverse complement strand
CTTGGGGGTTGCGGAACACATGCGCGTACCCTGACCGGCTGCGAGAATGATAATATTGAGGCTCATGTCGCGTGATAATACGGCATTAGGGGGGATAAACTGAAGTCATCCGCCGGCTGTTGGCCGGAGTCAGTGCAAAACCGGCGCTGACACGCCTTTTTTCATTTCTTCGTCCGTGGCATCACGGACATCGTTTATGGTAACCGAATAGGTCAGCGTCTTGCCGGCGAATGGATGGTTCCCGTCCACGGTCAGCTTGCCGTCATCGATTTTTGAAACGATGAAAGTACGTGTCTCACCCTGGTCATTTTGCATCGGCACCTCGGCGCCGACTTGGCGAAATTCCGGCGGCACATTGTCGATATCATCGACAAACGTCAGGTCCGGGTTGTGCGGACCAAAAGCATTCTCCGGAGACAACTTCACCTCGATGGTATCGCCAATGGTGCAACCCTCCAGTGCGGCCTCGACCTCCGGGAACATCTGGTTTACGCCGCCATGCGCGTAGTACAGCGGAATATCCGATTGTTCGAGTACCTCACCCGTATCACTCACAATGGAATAGGTGATCGCAACGACCTTGTGTTTGCTGACAACGGGTTCCGTCATAGTAAAACCGGCCTCAGCCGCCGGACTTTTTGCGCAGATCGCGGATCGTGCGCAACTGGGCCATAGCTTCGGCCAGTTCAGCTTTGGCCTTGGCATAGTCAAAGCCGGTCTGTTTATCTTGCATCGCCTTCTCGGCGCGTTCCTTGACCTTCAGCGCAGCGGCTTCATCAAGGTCTTTGGCACGCTTGGCCGTATCGGCCAGCACCGTGACGATGTGCGGCTGGATTTCCAGCATGCCGCCGGAGACATAGAAGAATTGCTCTTCCTTGCCCTCGACCTGGACACGCACTTCACCGGGTTTCAGACGTGTCAGCAACGGGGCGTGGCGCGGCGCAATGCCCACCTCGCCCATCTCGGCCGGTGCGAACACCATGTTGGCCGTGCCGGAGAAGATTTCCTCCTCGGCACTGACAATGTCGACATGTAAGGTCATAGCCATATTCTAGCCCTCAAATCGCTTTACAGCGACCTGGCTTTTTCCACAGCTTCTTCGATGGTACCGACCATGTAGAAAGCCTGCTCAGGCAGGTCGTCGTAATCGCCGTTGACGATACCCTTGAACGCCGCAATGGTGTCCTTGAGCGAAACATATTTGCCCGGCGTACCCGTGAAGGTTTCCGCCACGAAGAACGGCTGTGACAGGAAGCGCTGGATTTTACGCGCGCGGGATACGTCCTGCCTGTCTTCTTCCGACAGCTCGTCCATACCGAGGATGGCAATGATGTCACGCAGCTCCTTGTAGCGCTGCAGGGTACCCTGCACGGCACGGGCGACGTCGTAGTGTTCGTTGCCGACCACCAGCGGGTCGAGCTGACGGGAGGTGGAATCGAGCGGATCCACTGCCGGGTAGATACCCAGCTCGGCGACCTGGCGCGACAACACCAGCGTGGCGTCAAGGTGTGCGAAAGTGGTTGCAGGGGACGGATCGGTCAAATCATCCGCCGGCACGTACACGGCCTGGAAGGAGGTGATGGAACCGGACTTGGTGGAGGTAATACGCTCCTGAAGCACGCCCATTTCCTCGGCCAGCGTCGGCTGGTAACCCACTGCCGACGGCATACGACCGAGCAGTGCGGATACCTCGGTACCGGCCAGCGTGTAACGGTAGATGTTATCGATGAACATCAGCACATTGCGGCCCTCGTCGCGGAAGTTCTCCGCGATGGTCAGACCGGTCAGCGCGACGCGCAGGCGGTTGCCCGGCGGCTCGTTCATCTGGCCGTACACCAGCGCCACCTTATCGAGCA
>CAYYAP010000260.1:0-1941 GCA_964469575.1 uncultured Thiohalobacter sp. | reverse complement strand
TCCTGTTCATCACGCGCCCAGAACAGGCGGTTGGGCAATTGCTGGCCCATGCCGATGCGGTAGCCTTCAGCCAGTGACTGCCAGGTGTACTCCTGCGCCTCGTGAATCGCCGAGAAGGGTTCCATACCCTGCGCCAGCAGGCCGGCGATACTCGACGCCAGCGTACACCCGGAACCGTGGAACTCACCGTCCAGTCGATCCCAGTCGAAGGTTTCGATAAGCCGGTGGTTGCTGTACAGCGAATTGATCACCGTTGGCGTGTTTTCATGGGTGCCGGTGATCAGCACGAACTCGGCGCCCTTGTCGAGCAGCGCCATGGCACAGGCGCTGAGTGAATCCGCCTCCGGCGCCAGCAGGCGGGCCTCGTTGCTGTTGGGCGTCAGCACGGTGGTCTGCGGTAGCAGCAACTCGTTAACCGCATCGACCACATCGTCATCGGCCAGCAGCGTGCCGCCACCGGAGGCCAGTACCGGGTCAGTGACGACGGGGATCTCCGGGTAGTCCTTGAGTATGTCGTGTATGGCTTCGACCGCTTCGGTACTGGTCAGCAAACCCAGCTTGAAGACGCTGACCGGCATGTCCTCCAGCACGGCGCGCGCCTGTTCGGTAATCAGCGATCCATCCAGTGGCGTATAGCCGATCAGATCCTGGGTATCCTGGATCGTCAGGGTGGTGATCACCGGCGTGGTGTGACAGCCGTGGCTGATCAGCGCCTCGATGTCGGCCTGCACGCCGGCGCCGCCGCTGGGGTCATTGCCGGAAAACACCATAACGACCGGTACGGGACTGGTGTTTGCAGTCATGCCAGGGTCTCCCTGCAGAAGTGCCGTAGTGCGAATTCCAGGTGGCGAAGGTTTTGCTGCATCAATGTTTACTCAAATCGTTGCAAGAATGTAGGTTGGGCGTAGTTGCAGGACTGTACCTGTAACGGGTTTACCTTGTTTCGAAACGGGTATTGTAGCACTGCGCCCGACTATTGTGGCTTGACGGGCAGTTGTATCATGCAGGCATGGGTTATTGGCCGGAGTTTATTTTATGAGTGAATACAAAACCTGGATGTGTGTCATCTGCGGATTTATCTACGACGAGGAAAAGGGGCTACCAGAGGAGGGTATCCCGGCGGGAACGCGCTGGGAGGATATTCCCCTGAACTGGGTGTGCCCGGATTGCGGCGCCGGCAAGGAGGATTTCGAGATGACAGCGATCTGACGGGAAAAATCCGCAATCCCGTCTACACTGGATACAGAAGGGCTTTTTTTGTGATAGCCCTGTGTTGAGAGGGAGGGGGTATGATAGACCCCGAACGTGTTCAGTTTATGGACTTGATTGATACGGCGCGTCAGTACTGTCGGGTCATAGAGCATAATGTTGACAAGTCAGGCTGGCTCAAGCCACTGGTGAAAATATTACCGCGCCTGCATGCGGGTATTGTTGCGCTGCACGACCCCGGTGGCGATTCTTTCCCCCCGGAACTTGCGGACTTTGATGACCGCTTCGACCTGTTCAGCCAGTTGCGTTCAAAACTCGGTGAACTCGATATGTACTGGCTCGAATACGATGAGACAGGTGAATCGGCTTCCGATGTGGATCATCGCTCGGGCAGTCTGGCGGATGATTTCACCGATATTTATTTTGAACTCAAACGCGGTCTGAATATGCTCGATGCCGCCGGTATGGATGAAGTGGCACACCTCTGGGAAATCGGTTTCAAACAGCACTGGGGCCAGCACCTGGTGGACGCCGAACGCCACCTGTATACCCTCAGAGTCAACAACCGGATTGCCTGATAAACGCGTGATTAACCCCTCTATCGTCATAAATGTCCGTATCGTCATCCCGGCGTATGCCGGGATCCAGTGGTTTCAGTACGATGGATACCGGCATTCGCCGGTATGACGGAGGTATCAATTTTCCTGTGGGCCGGGATTTTTCCTGTACTTC
>CAYYAP010000259.1:0-1986 GCA_964469575.1 uncultured Thiohalobacter sp. | reverse complement strand
GCCCCCAAGCCCCCTGAGAAAAACTACCCCCGCTCAAACACCAGGTCATACACCCCGTGTCCGAGCCGTTCACCGCGTCGCTCGAACTTTGTCACCGGCCGATAATCGGGCCGCCCGGCAAAGCCCCCCGATGGACAAGTATTCCGGAACCCCGGCGAAGCCTGCATAAGCTTCAACATGTGTTTCGCATAAGGTTCCCAGTCCGTTGCCATATGAAAGCAGCCCCCCGCACGCAACTTGCGGGCCACCAGCGAAACAAACGCCGTTTGCACGATACGCCGCTTGTGGTGCCTGCTCTTGTGCCAGGGGTCCGGGAAGAAAAGCAGCACACGATCGAGCGTGTTGTCGGGGATTTTCTGTTGCAGGATTTCGACCGCATCGTGGCAGCAGACCCGCACATTTTCGATACCCCGTTCATCGAGCGTCTTCAACAGCCTGCCGACGCCCGGGCGGTGAACCTCAATACCGATATACAGACTGTGCGGATCGGCGGCGGCCATTTGCGCCAGACTGTCCCCGTTGCCGAAACCAATTTCCAGCGTGATCGGAACGCTCGGGTCCGGCCTGTCGGTGAAATCCGCTATGGCATCGAAGTCGAGTCCGTAGCGGGGCCATAGCGTATCGAGTGCGTGCTGCTGGCCGGGCGTCAGCCGTCCTTCACGGCGCACGAAGGAGCGAATACGCCGGTCTGGCTGGTCTGTGTTATGTTTGCCGTCATTCATGGTGTCAGTCTGCACGGGGGATTATACGGGCTTGTTTAACGCGTATCTGGACAAACTGAAAGACTGGATCAGCCATATCGACTATGCCGCCATTGGCTGGGAGTTGCTGGTGTTGGGGCTGGCGCTTGTCGGCGCCATGACCGTGCAACGCACGCTGGGCCGTTACCTGCTGGATACCACATCCGGCGCCGGCGTGCGTACCTTCAGGCGTATGACGCTGCGCAGTATTCAGCGCATCACCTTTCCGCTAAGCCTTTTGCTGGGCGCGCTGGTCGGCCGGGCGATTCTGGATGCGGCCAAAGTTAATGTCACCCTGCTGGATTTTGCCGTACCGCTGATGCTGTCGCTGGCCACGGTGCGACTGGTCGTCTACGTATTGCGGATGGCCCTGCACCCCGGCCCGGCAGTGAAAGCCTGGGAAAACCTCATCAGTACCTCGATCTGGTTACTGGTTGCATTGCACCTGGTGGGTTGGCTGCCGGAAGTGATACGCGCGCTGGATGCCTTTGGCTATTCCTTTGGCGACCTCAGGGTTTCGCTCTACACCGTGCTGCAGCTGGCCGTTGCGGTCGGGGCATTGATGGTGATGGCTACCTGGCTGTCCGCAGCCATCGAACGTGGCCTGTCGCGTTCCGAGTTTATCAGCCCCGGTGTGCGCATCGGGCTGGTGAAAACCAGCAAGTTTGGTTTGTACACCCTGGCGGCGCTGCTTTCCCTGCGGGCGGCGGGTATCGACCTGGGTGCGCTGGCCGTCTTCAGTGGCGCACTGGGTGTCGGTCTTGGTTTTGGCCTGCAGCGCATCGCCAGCAACTTCATCAGTGGTTTCATCCTGGTGTTCGACCGTTCCATCCGCCCCGGTGATGTCGTCAGTATCAACGACAAGTTCGGTTGGGTGCAGGAGTTGCGGGCGCGCTATATCGTCGTACGTGACCGGGACGGAGTGGAAACCCTGATCCCCAACGAAAACCTGATTACCACAGAAGTGATCAACTGGAGTTACAGCGACCGTAAGGTGCGCATCAAACTGCCGGTACAAATCAGCTACGAGGACGACCCGGAGCAGGCTATGGAAATCCTGCTGGAAGCAGCGAAAGCATCACCACGTGTGTTGAGGGATCCTCTGCCGGCTGCGCGCCTGATGGGCTTTGGCGACAGCGGTATTGAACTCGAATTACGGCTGTGGATCCGTGATCCGCAACAGGGCGTTGCGAACGTACGTTCCGCTGTGAACGTGGCAATATGGAAAGGTTTCAGGGCGGCCGGG
>CAYYAP010000258.1:0-1999 GCA_964469575.1 uncultured Thiohalobacter sp. | reverse complement strand
CATCGGTCGATGCACCGGCCGGACGCACACCTGGCGTCACCAGCACAAAGTCATCGCCCAGCACCGCGCGTAAGCGGGCCGCTTCGCGCGGAGAACACACCACGCCATCCAGCCCCGAATCTTTAGCCAACCGCGCCAGCCGCTCTACCTGTTCAGCCGGGTCGGCCGGCACACCGACTTCCGCCAGATCTTCCGGCCCCATACTGGTTAGCACGGTAACGCCGATCAATAGTGGCTTGCGGCCTTCGGCGTTCTGCAAAGCCATTGAAGCCGCCTCCATCATCCGTCGTCCACCCGACGCATGCACGTTGACCATCCATACACCCAACTGCGCGGCGGCTTCACAGGCGCGCGCCACGGTATTGGGGATATCGTGAAATTTTAGATCCAGGAAAACATCGTGCCCCAACGTGACCAGCTGTCTCACCAGTTCCGGTCCCGCGCTGGTAAATAGCTCCTTGCCGACTTTCAGCCGGCAACTCCCGGGTGTCAACTGTTCGACAAACTGCAAGGCTTTCCGCCCGCCCGGGAAATCCAGCGCAACAATAATGCGGGGACCCTCAATCGATTTTGAACTCATTCAATGCTTCCTGTTTTTATCGGTTTTACGCTGCTCCAGCACTGGCAACCCGGGCACTGCCAAAAAAGTTTGCGACTGGTAAACCCGCACTGCTGGCAACGATAGCGTGACTGCGGCACGGCGGCCTGTGTCGCATTCTGTTCAACCACGTTCTTGCGGTAGAACACCAGCCAGGGATGTCGCCCGGCCAGTTCATCGATGTACGTTGTCCAGTCATCGGCCCTGTCCAGCTCCAGCAGGATGTCACGAATCTCACCCAGCACTTCCGGCAACAGTTCTGCGCACTGAAATTCAACTTGCCGGAAGGTTGCAACCGCATCGTTGTGCCGACCCGCAGATCGCAGACAACGCCCCTTCAGCAGGGTGGCGCGGACACAGCCTGCCTCTTCGGCAAGTGCATCGTCCGCATAACCTTCAGCACGGATCGTATTGCCACGCGTCATGGCGGCCTCACCCAGCGCACACAGGTACTGGGCGAGCCGGGAACGCCAGCCGTCCTTACCCTGTGCGGCAAAAACCCGCGCCAGCTCGGCGGCCTTGCCCCACTCTTTTTCCTGCTGGTATAAATCGACAAGATGGAGTCGCGCGTCATCGTCATAGCGACGCGCATCAAGCAATTGCTGGAACAACAGCTCGGCACGATCCAGCAAACCGGCCTTGAGAAAGTCGCGCCCCAGCTCCAGGGTTGCCTGGGCGCGCAGCATCTCGCTGAGCCCCGAACGGGCGATGATATTACGGTGTACGCGGATCGCGCGATCGACCTCGCCGCGACGACGGAACAGACTACCCAGGGCCAGGTGTAACTCCACCGTATCGGGATCGACCTCGACCATTTGCACCAGGACTTCGGTGGCCTTGTCCGGCTGCTCATTCAGCAGGTAGTTGAGCCCCTTCCCATAGGCCGAATTCAACCTTGCCTTGGCCCGGGTCTGTTGCTTGCGCTGGCTATAGACTGCCGCCCACCAGCCGGAAGCCGCCGCGGCCGGCAACAACAACCAGAACAGTATCGGCATATCGAATAGCATGCGTTATTCCCGGGCGGGTAAAACACTGGTTGATGTGGCGCGCTTCTCCACCTGTTTTAACTGTCGGCGCAAGCGGAAGGTCTGCTGTTTCTGCCGCAGCAGTATACCCATACTGACCAGCACGCCAATGACGGCACCCGTCGCCAGCGCCACCACCACGATCATCGACAGGGGTATTTGCTTATTACCGAAATAGTAATTCAACGTGACGGGATCAGCGTTCAGCACGGCAAAGGAAAGCCCCAGCACGATCAGTGTAATGAGCAGAAGAATATTGACCAGGCGCAACATATCGGCCCCTTGAGGCTGGCTTCAGATAAACAGGGATTATCGGTGCTTTGCCGGTTGGCGGCAATCACCCGCCCATAAAAAAACGCCGGACAAGCCGGCGTTT
>CAYYAP010000257.1:0-2072 GCA_964469575.1 uncultured Thiohalobacter sp. | reverse complement strand
GCGCAGGCATGCGCAAGGCGCCGTGAAAGGACCACCGCACCGGGGCTAAGTGACAGATTTCAGATCGTAACCCCGACCATGACATTCCTCCGAACAAGAGGCTTCCGGCGGTAGCGCGCGGCGGGCGCCTTGCGCATGCCTGCGCCGAAGCCCGACGGGTGCTACCGTCGGAAACCTCGCCTCGAAGCCACCTCTATTAGTGCCGGAAATGCCGCATCCCGGTAAACACCATCGCCATGCCGTGTTCGTTGGCGGCGGCAATGGTTTCCTCATCACGCATGGAACCACCCGGCTGGATGACCGCGGTAATGCCAGCCTCGGCGGCCTGGTCGATTCCATCGCGGAACGGGAAAAAGGCGTCGGACGCCATCACTGAACCCTTGACCGTCAGGCCGGCGTGTTCGGCCTTGATGCCGGCAATGCGCGCGCTGTTGACGCGGCTCATCTGGCCGGCGCCGACGCCGATGGTCATGTTATCGTTGGCGTAGACAATGGCGTTGGATTTGACGAACTTGGCAACCCGCCAGGCAAACAGCAGGCTTTTCATTTCAGCCTCATCGGGCTGGCGTTCGGTGACCACGCGGGTTTCACTGAGTAACGCCAGGTCGGCTTCCTGTACCAGCAAGCCACCGTTGACGCGCTTGAAGTCCAGACGTGGCGCCGGTGTGGCCGGCCATTCGCCACAGGACAGGACGCGCACATTTTTCTTTCCCGCCAGCACCGGCAATGCGGCTTCGTCGATCGACGGGGCAATAATTACTTCCACGAACTGGCGGTCGATAATCGCTTTCGCCGTTTCTGCATCAAGCGCACGGTTGAAGGCAATGATGCCGCCAAAGGCGGATTCGGGATCGGTTTTGTACGCCCGCTGGTAAGCATCCAGTACGTTGTCGCCGTAGGCCACGCCACAGGGGTTGGCATGCTTGACGATGACACAGGCGGCCGCCTCGTCGAACTGCTTGATGCATTCCAGCGCCGCATCGGTGTCGGAAACGTTGTTGTAAGATAATGCCTTGCCCTGAAACTGCTTTGCCGTCGCAATGCTGGCTTCGGATTCCGCATGTTCGACGAAGAAGGCCGCAGACTGGTGCGGGTTCTCGCCATAACGCATGGTCTGCACTTGCCGGAATTGCAGGCTGAGCGTCTGCGGGAACGCGCGCTTCTCACCACCCTCGCCCAGAGCACCCAGGTAGTTGGCAATCGCGCCATCGTAGCGCGCGGTATGTTCAAAAGTTTTTACCGCCAGGCGGAAGCGGGTCGCCTCACTCACTGCACCGCTATTGGCAGCCATCTCGTCCAGCACACCCGCATAGTCCGTACTATCGACAATCACTGTGACCGCCGCGTGATTCTTGGCAGCCGCGCGGATCAGCGTGGGGCCACCGATATCGATATTCTCAATCGCGGTCGGTAAGTCGCAGTCCGGGTTGGCGATGGTCTGTTCAAAAGGATAGAGGTTCACCACCACCATATCGATGGGACCGATAGCGTGTTCCTGCATCACTGCGTCGTCGGTACCGCGCCGGCCAAGGATGCCGCCGTGGATTTTCGGGTGCAGGGTTTTCACCCGGCCGGCCATCATTTCGGGGAAACCGGTGTAATCCGACACTTCGATAACCGGCACCTTGCTGTCGGCCAGCAATTTCGCGGTACCCCCCGTAGACAGTATCTCGACACCTGCCTGGTGGAGTTGCTGTGCAAATTCGACAATGCCGGTCTTGTCCGACACACTGATCAGCGCACGCTGAATGGATGTCATACTGTTTTCCTGCTGTTGATAATTTTAATTAATCGTTCGCGATATAAGGGGCTTCGAGGCGAGGATCAGGGCGGTAGCACCCGTCGGGCTTCGGCGCAGGCATGCGCAAGGCGCCCGCCGCGCGCTACCGCCCTGATCCTCTGTATCGTGGCAGCGTAAATATTGGGGGCTCAATCCTGGAGCTATCGATTAGTCCTCGTGATCTGGATGCCGGCCTACGCCGGCATGACGAAGTCGCCAAACCCGGAATCTGCCACGTAGCCCCGGTGCGGTGGTCTTTTCACGGCGCCTTGCGCATGCCTGCGCCGAAGCC
>CAYYAP010000256.1:0-2098 GCA_964469575.1 uncultured Thiohalobacter sp. | reverse complement strand
GTACTGATTCTGGAAGCGCTGGCGCAGGCGACCGGTCTGCTGGCGTTTCGCAGCGAAGGACGGGATGCCGCGCGCGATTCACTCTATTATTTTGTCGGTATCGACAAGGCGCGCTTCAAGCGCCCGGTGGAACCCGGCGACCAGCTGCGCCTGTCGGTTGAGGTGGTCAAGGTCAAACGGGGCATCTGGGTATTCAATACGGAAGCCAGCGTGGACGGAAAGGTGGCGGCGACCGCTATCATTATGTGTACCGAACGCAAGATCGACGAATAATCCTGGCGCACCTGCAAGCACTGTCCATGCCGATTCACGACAAGGTCTCACTGGTACATCCCACCGCGGTGATCGATCCGCAGGCGCGTGTGGCGGCCGATGTGATTGTCGGGCCCTACAGTGTGATCGGTGCAGGTGTCGAGATTAATGCCGGCTGCTGGATTGCCCCGCATGTGGTTATAGTCGGCGACACGGTCATCGGATGCGACAATCGCGTCTTTTCATTTGCTTCGCTTGGCGATATGCCGCAGGACAAGAAGTACCAGGGCGAACCCACCCGGCTGGAAATCGGCGATAACAATACCATCCGCGAATACGTCACCATCAATCGGGGTACTGAACAGGATACGGGCGTGACCCGCGTAGGCAACGATAACTGGATTATGGCCTACGTACATATTGCCCATGATTGCCACATCGGCGACCACACGGTACTGGCCAATAACGCGACACTGGCCGGGCATGTACAACTCGGTGATCGGGTGACGCTCGGCGGTTCAACGCTGGTGCACCAGTTCTGTCATATCGGCGAGTATGCCTTCAGTGCCTACGGCGCACGCATCAACAAGGACGTGCCGCCCTTCATTACAGTCTGTGAAGGCAAGGCGCGGCCGCGTGGCCTGAATAGCGAAGGTCTGAAACGCAACGGCTTTGACGAAGCGCGTATTCGCCAGCTCAAGGAGGCTTACCGCCTGTTGTACCGGGCCGACTTGCCGCTGGAACAGGCCATCGAGCAACTGGCGACACTGGAGGACAGTCACGGTGACGTGGCGAAGTTGCGGGCGTTTGTCTCTGCTCGTCAGCGCAGCATTGTGCGCTGAGTCGTCAGTATGGCGCGGCGACTGCGTATCGGGCTGGTGGCGGGGGAAGTGTCGGGTGATCAACTCGGCGCCGCGCTGATTCGCGCCATTCGCGAACGTTATCCGGATGCGCTCTTTGAAGGAGTCGCCGGTGCATGCATGCGCGAAGCCGGTTGCACGGCCTTGTCGGATATCGAGCCACTGTCGGTCATGGGGCTGGCTGAGGTGCTGGGCCGTTTACCCGCATTGCTTGCCCTGCGCCGCCGCTTGCGGCATCACTTTAGCAGCAATCCACCGGATGTTTTTGTCGGCATCGATGCGCCGGATTTCAATCTTGCCCTCGAAGCCGGATTCAGGCGCACAGGCATACCCGTGGTGCACTGGGTCAGCCCTTCCCTCTGGGCCTGGCGGCAATATCGCGTGAAAAAAATCCGCCGCAGTGTCGATTTGATGCTCACGCTGTTCCCGTTTGAGGAACGCTTCTACCGGCAACACGGTATCGACGCTGTCTGTACGGGACACCCGCTTGCCGACGAAATACCTGTCGATAATGCCCCGGCCGTTGCGCAGGCCGCGCTTGGCCTCGAAGGCGGGCAGCGTTATGTGGCATTACTGCCAGGTAGCCGGCGCAGTGAGGTCGATCGCCTGTTGCCGGTATTCCTGGAGACCGCCCGACATTGCCGGCAGGTGGCCGGTGACCTTGCCTTCCTGATCCCGGCGGCCAGCGGCGCCCTGTACCGGCGATGCCAGACGATACTGGCGCAATTCACCAGCGACAGCAATTTCCCGGTGACCCTGGTCGAGGGTCAGGCGCGCACCGTCATGCAGGCGGCCGATGCGGTACTATTGGCATCCGGTACCGCAACACTGGAGTGTCTGCTGGTCGGGCGGCCCATGCTGGTGGCTTACCGCCTGCACCCGTTGAGCTACCCACTGGTGAAGCACCTGTTGAAAACGCCCTATGTCTCGTTACCGAACCACCTGCTGGGGCGGATGCAGGTGCCGGAATACCTGCAACACGATGC
>CAYYAP010000255.1:0-2148 GCA_964469575.1 uncultured Thiohalobacter sp. | reverse complement strand
GATCGGCGGGCGCATATAGTCGGAAAAAATCAGAAAGGTCGAGCCGTAGGGAAGGGTACCCCCATGCACCGCCAGGCCATTGACTATCGCACCCATCGCATGCTCGCGCACGCCAAAGTGCAGGTTGCGCCCGCTGTAGCTCCAGCCATTTTTGTCGGCACCCTGGCTATCATCGCGCTGGCCAGCCGGCGGATGAAAATCACCGAAGCCTACAAGTGCGGTATGGGTGGAGGGATCGAGGTCCGCCGAGCCACCGGTCAGCGCCGGTAGCCGCGGCGCAATCGCATTCAACACCTTGCTGGCAGCGACCCGTGTAGCGATGCCCCTGGCATCGGCAGGAAAAACGGGAATGTCGGCGTCCCAGTCAGGTGGCAACTCGCCACGCAGGCTGCGCTGCAACTCCTCGGCGAGCTCGGGGTAGGCCTGTACGTAAGCTGCCATACGCCCGTCCCATGCTGCCTCGTCGCGCGCCCCGCGCGCCAGCGCCTGGCGAAAATGCGCCAGTGCCGCGTCGGGAATCAGGAATGGGGGGGCGGTCGGCCAGCCAAGATTCTGCTTGGTCAGGCGTAGCTCATCGGCGCCGAGGGGTGAGCCATGCGCTGTGAAGCTGTCGTGTTTGTGAGGAGAACCGTAACCGATATGAGTGCGCACCAGAATCAGCGAGGGCCGCATCATCTCCGCACGCGCAGCTTGCAACGCAGTGTCGATCGCCGCGAGATCATTACCGTCTGCGACCGACACCGTGTGCCAGCCACAGGCTTCGAAACGGGCTGCGCGATTTTCAGAAAATGTCATGTCAGTACCGGCAGCCAGGGTGACGTGATTATCGTCGTACAGGCAGATCAGCTTACCGAGCCGCAGATGCCCGGCTAACGAGGCCGCCTCTGCCACGACACCCTCCATCAAATCACCATCTCCGGCCATTACATAAGTGGTGTGATTGACTATCTCGAAGTCCTGACGGTTGTAACGCGCCGCCAGCTGCGCCTCGGCGATCGCCATGCCCACCGCATTGGCAAAACCCTGGCCGAGCGGTCCAGTGGTGGTCTCCACGCCCGGTGTATGGCCGCGTTCCGGGTGTCCCGGTGCCTTACTACCCCATTGGCGAAAACACTTGATCTCGTCCAGCGACAGATCGTAGCCGCTCAGGTGCAGCAGACTGTAGAGCAGCATCGAACCATGTCCGGCAGAAAGTACAAAACGGTCGCGATCAAACCAGTCCGGATTGCGCGGGTTATGTTTGAGCAGACGTGTCCATAATACATAGGCCATCGCTGCGGCACCGAGTGGCATACCCGGGTGTCCGCTATTCGCCTGTTGCACGGCATCTACCGAAAGAAACCTCACAGTATTAATGCAAAGTTGCTCAAGTTGATCTGACATAGTCACTCCTCGTCCGCTATTCCCCGATTCAAAGTAATTACCGGGCTTGTTGTCAGTCATACAACTCTGCCACAGCCATAACAGCAGCTTGCTTTATACTTCGGGTTCTGTAATGTGGTGACAATATTCACCTGACAGCCCGGCATAGCACCTTAGTCGCACATCTCCAATACTGTTCTCGAACAAATGATCTGTACACAGAAGGATAGGTGTGTCAGGTTCACAACTAACGACACCTGCACAATCATTCAATCTCATCCACCATGGGGTTATGCCAACCGCCATCTTCAACAATCAGAGCATCTGCCTGCTTCGGCCCCCAGCCACCGACCTTGTACGATACAACCGGATGGTGCTGCGCCAGAACAGGCTCAACCACTGCCCAGGTAGCCTCAAGACATTCCTCACGGGCAAAGAGTGCCCCGTCTCCGGCCATGGCATCCCCCAGGAGCCGCTCATATGGTGTTTCCTTATCAGGCTGTTCGTCCAGCAAAAAGAGTTCACGTTGATCACCGGTGAATGTCTTTCCTGCCCGTTTGACACGGGCCGCCAGGGCGACAGCGGTGCGCGGGGAAAGCCGGAAACGCAGATAATTAGCGCGGCCCTTATGCGGGAATGAATCATCAAAGAGCCGCTGTGGTGGTGGTTTCAATTCCACCAGAATCTCGGCGACTGTTTCCGCCAGACATTTTCCAGAGCGCAGGTACCATGGCACGCCTTGCCAACGCCATGAGTCAATAAATAACCGCAGGGCACAAAATGTTT
>CAYYAP010000254.1:0-2153 GCA_964469575.1 uncultured Thiohalobacter sp. | reverse complement strand
GATCGGCGGGCGCATATAGTCGGAAAAAATCAGAAAGGTCGAGCCGTAGGGAAGGATACCGCCATGCACCGCCAGGCCATTGACTATCGCACCCATCGCATGCTCGCGTACGCCGAAGTGCAGGTTGCGTCCGCTATAGCACCAGCCACCCTGGTCGGTGCCCTGGGTATCGTCACCCCCACCGGCTGGCGGATGGAAATCACCAAAGCCTTTGAGCGCAGTGTGAGTAGAGGGGTCGAGGTCTGCCGAGCCACCGGTCAGCGACGGCAGCCGCGGTGCAATCGCATTCAACACCTTGCCGGCAGCAACCCGTGTGGCGATACCCCTGGCATCGGCGGGAAAAACCGGAATGTCGGCATCCCAGCCAGCTGGCAACTCGCCACGCAGGCTGCACTGCAACTCCTCGGCCAGCTCGGGGTAAACCTGGGTATAGGCCGCCATACGCCCATTCCACGCCGCCTCGTCGCGCGCCCCACGTGCCAGTGCCTGACGAAAGTGTATCAGTGCCGCTTCGGGAATCAGAAATGGGGGGGCGGTCGGCCAGCCAAGATTCTGCTTGGTCAGACGTACCTCGTCGCTACCGAGGGGTGAGCCGTGCGCTGTGAAGCTGTCGTGTTTGTGAGGAGAACCATAACCAATATGCGTGCGCACCAGAATCAGCGAAGGCCGCGTCATCTCCGCACGCGCAGCCTGTAGCGCGGTATTGATCGCCGCGAGATCATTGCCATCTGCGACCGACAGCGTGTGCCAGCCGCAGGCTTCGAAACGGGCGGCACGATCCTCCGAGAACGTCATGTCTGTACCGGCAGCCAGGGTAACGTGATTGTCATCGTACAGGCAGATCAGCTTGCCAAGCCGGAGATGCCCTGCCAGCGAGGCTGCCTCTGCCGCAACGCCCTCCATCAGATCACCGTCTCCGGCCATCACAAAAGTGGTGTGATTGACTATCTCGAAACCGTGGCGGTTGTAACGTGCCGCCAGCTGCGCCTCGGCGATCGCCATACCCACCGCATTGGCAAAACCCTGACCGAGCGGTCCAGTGGTGGTCTCTACTCCCGGTGTATGGCCGCGTTCCGGGTGTCCCGGAGCTTTGCTTCCCCATTGGCGAAAACGCCTGATCTCGTCCAGAGAAAGGTCGTAGCCGCTCAGGTGCAGCAGACTGTAGAGCAGCATCGAACCATGTCCGGCCGAAAGTACAAAACGGTCGCGATCAAACCAGTCTGGATTGCGTGGATTATGTTTGAGCAGACGTGTCCATAATACATAGGCCATTGCTGCGGCACCGAGTGGCATACCCGGGTGTCCGCTATTCGCCTGTTGCACGGCATCTACTGAAAGAAACCTCACAGTATTAATGCAAAGCTGGTCAAGTTGATCTGACATAGTCACTCCTGGTTCGCTATTTCCTGGTTCAAAGTAATTACCGGGCTTGTTGTCAGTCATACAACTCTGTCACAGTCATAACAGCAGCTTGCTTTATGCTTCGAGTTCTGTAATGTTGCGACAGTATTCACCTGACAGCCCGTCATAGCACCTTATCCACGCATCTCCAATACTGTTCTTGAACAACAAATTGATCTGTACACTGTAAGGATAGGTATGTCAGGTTCACAACTGATGACACCTGCACAATCATTCAATCTCATCCACCATGGGGTTATACCAACCGCCATCTTCAACAGTCAGAGCATCTGCCTGCTTCGGCCCCCAGCCACCGACCTTGTACGATACAACCGGATGGTGCTGCGCCAGAACAGGCTCAACCACTGCCCAGGTAGCCTCAAGACATTCCTCACGGGCAAAAAGTGCCCCGTCTCCAGCTATGGCATCTCCCAGGAGCCGCTCATAAGGTGTTTCCTTATCAGGCTGCTCATCCAGCAAAAAGAGTTCACGCTGATCGCCAGTGAAAGTCTTTCCTGCCCGTTTGACACGTGCCGCCAGAGCGACAGCGGTGCGGGGAGAAAGACGGAAACGTAAATAGTTAGCACGCCCGTTCTGCGGGATCGAATCGTCAAAAATCCGTTGTGGTGGCGGCTTCAACTCCACCACAATCTCGGCCACCGTACCGACCAGACATTTTCCGGAGCGCAGATACCACGGCACGCCTTGCCAACGCCATGAGTCAATAAATAACCGCAGGGCACAAAATGTTT
>CAYYAP010000253.1:0-2167 GCA_964469575.1 uncultured Thiohalobacter sp. | reverse complement strand
ACTTTCAGCGTCTTCCCGAATGCATCAAGCTCTGCCTGCTGGGCGGACACAGGACAGATCACCGCAAACCATAGTAACAATGGCGCCAGGAATAATATGAGCGATCTGAGAACCCGGTTAGCTGTCATAACGGTTGTCCATCGGCAAAAGGCGGGCCGTTGCGTGGCAGTGCTTGCAGAAACGCCTGTATCTCAGCCAGCATGTCAGTGTAGCCGGGATTCCATGTCAACCGGCGGATCACCTGGCATGCATCCGATTCGTCAAACATCTCGCCCAGGCAGTCTTCCTCACCGGCCTTGCAACGGCGGTACTTCTCAGGGTCAAGACTGTAATAATGCGTACAAAAACGCAATGCTCCCTGTTCACCATAATGGGGGTTCTGCGGTGACAGCAACAACGAGGTATGCGAATAGCTGCGGATGCCTTGTCCGGGCAGACGTGCATTGATGACACGCACATCGTTCGGGACCTCGGGGGTACCCGTACTGTAATAGAGCATCCGCTTCGGCACGCCCTGTTGTCGCGCAAACCAGTCCAGAATCGCCGGGCTGTCGATGGTGGCATCGGTTTCGCTGGCTGCAACAAATAATGGCGTATCCAGTTCTGTCAGCGAGGCAAGGCGCTGTTGCGCCTCGGTTAAGCGGTAAACTTCGCAAATGGCACGATTGGTCAAAGATTCATATTTGTAGCAGTCACTGTCCGGCTGCACATCAAACCAGGCGGCGCGCCGCCACCAGCGGCCCGCTGCGGCAAGCGGGCAAACAGCACGCACCAGCGGGGTCACGCGAATGGCCGGCGCAAACAGAAACAGGGCATGGAAGCGCGGTGTATGCAGGGCCTGGTAGAGACTCAGTATAGCGCCCAGTGAGAAACCCAGCAGGTAGAGTTCGTCGCTGTCCCGGGCAAGCAGGTCGATCAACTGACGCTGTGCTGTCACCCAGTCCTGCCAGCGCACCTCCAGCAGGTCGCCCGGCCGCGTACCATGACCCGGCAGCTGCATGGACAGCACACGAAACCCCTGCGACTGAAACCAGCCGGCAATATCGCGCATCATAAACGGGGAATCCGTCAGGCCGTGGGTCAGCAGGATGGTACGACGTGTACGGCCAGGGTGCTGTACAGGTAACAGAAACGGGCTGTTACCATCGATAATCGAATCACGCTTATCCGTGTCGAGGTCTGTCCGTGATGCAGCAACACGCTGCCGGCACAGGCGCAGGTAATCCTCGATGGATTCAACTCCGCACATCCATTCACAACCCGGTGTTTTCAGGCAATGCCGTTCCGACAATTCATCTGTCGCAGCCAGCAGGTTGAGGATACTGCGTAAGCGCGCCATTACCGGATCCTTTCAGCCATCGTCATCCAGCAGCCGGCGTACCGGTGCGTAGGAACGCCGGTGCATCGGTGTCACACCCAGTGTGCGCAGCGCCTCAAGGTGCGCCTTGCTGGGATAACCCTTGTGGCGGGAAAGACCGTAACCCGGGTATTGCGCGTCCAGCGCAACCATTTCCCGGTCACGACTGACCTTGGCGATAATGGAGGCCGCGCTGATCGCCGGCACACGGTCGTCACCCTTGATAATGGCTTCGCAGGGTTGCCGCAGTTCAGGACAACGGTTGCCATCGACCAGCACCTGTTCGGGTTCGATTGACAGGCCATCGACTGCCCGGCGCATCGCCAGCAGACTGGCCTGCAAGATATTGATTGCATCGATCTCCTCGACTTCGGCGCGGCCCAGGGACCAGGCCAGTGCGCAGGCGCAAATTTCATCGAACAGCGCTTCACGGCGTTTTTCACTGAGTTTTTTGGAATCACGCAGGCCTGCTACCGGCCGTTCCGGGTCCAGAATCACCGCCGCGGCAACGACCGGACCGGCCAACGGGCCGCGTCCGACTTCATCCACGCCGGCATGACAGATGGCGGGATCTACCCGATACAGTTCTATTGGTTCAGCCAAACCCTGCCCTCTTCAGAATACTGTGCGCGGCACGCTCGGCCGCATCACGTTTCAGATCACGATGCACCGCAGCAAAGGGTGCAATCTGCGCCGCAGACCGTTCCGGATCCTGCAGCAATGCGAGCAAACCTTCAGCAAGACGCGCTGGCGTCGCATCGTGTTGCAGGTATTCCGGCACCTGCATCCGCCCCAGCAGGTGGTTCGGTA
>CAYYAP010000252.1:0-2199 GCA_964469575.1 uncultured Thiohalobacter sp. | reverse complement strand
TGGCGGTGCCAAGCAGCAAAACGTCGGCGGGCCGGTTGGCGAAAATGCCCACCGTGACAATGCCGGGAATATTATTCAACGTGGATTCCAGTGTGCAGGGCTCCATGATCTCAAGGCCCTTGACGTCCAGGATGATGTTGCCATTGTCGGTGGTGAAACCCTGACGCAGCTCCGGTGTGCCGCCATGCTTGACCAGTTCACGTGCCACGAAACTCTGCGCCATGGGGATCACTTCAACGGGCAGCGGGAAGGCGCCAAGCATTCTCACCAGCTTGCTTTCATCACAAATACAGACAAATTTCCGGCTGGCGCCGGCAACGATTTTTTCCCGCGTCAGCGCGCCGCCGCCGCCCTTGATCAGGTGTAACTGTTCATTCGTTTCATCCGCACCATCGACATAAACCGACAGTTCGCCGACTTCGTTCAGGTCAAGTACAGGGATGCCGTGGCCTTTCAGACGTTCGGCGCTGGCAATCGAGCTGGCGACAGTGCCGTCGATCTTGCCCTTGATCTTTGCCAATGCATCGATGAAGAAGTTGGCGGTCGAGCCGGTGCCGACGCCGATGATGGTGCCGGCTTCTACATACTCGATGGCTGCTTCGGCAACCTGTTTCTTGAGTTCATCCTGGTCCATTGTGTGCTCCTGAAAATCAATTCTCCCGATAATACCGGACAATCAAATTGACTCCCACCCCGTTCCGTTTATTATCCGGGTATGCCAGACAAATATCTGAAAATGATCCTCAATTCCCGGGTTTACGACGTTGCCAGCGAAACGCGGCTGGATTATGCGCGCACCCTGTCAGCGCGCCTGGGCAATGCTGTCTGGCTCAAGCGCGAAGATTTGCAGCCGGTATTTTCCTTCAAGGTGCGTGGCGCCTATAACAAGATCGCCCGCCTCGACGCGGCGGAGTGTGAGAACGGGATTATCACCGCTTCGGCAGGAAATCACGCGCAGGGCGTGGCGCTGGCGGCACAGCACCGCAATATCAAATCACTGATTGTGATGCCGCGTACCACGCCGGGCATCAAGGTCAGCGCCGTACGTGCGCTGGGCGGCAAGCCATTGCTGCATGGCGATACCTACGATGAAGCCTGTGAGCATGCCCACCAGCTGGCGGAAGAACGCGGCATGGTGTTTATTCACCCCTACGATGACCCCGATGTCATCGCCGGGCAGGGTACGGTGGCGATGGAGTTGTTGCAGCAGCAACGCGCTCCGATCCATGCCGTGTTTGTGCCGGTTGGCGGGGGTGGGTTGATTGCCGGTATGGCTGCCTATATCAAGGCATTGCGTCCCGAGATCCGGGTCATTGGCGTGGAGCCTGATGATGCACCGTGCATGTACGAAGCGTTGAAGCGCAAGCGTCGCGTGGTGCTCGACCAGGTCGGAATCTTCGCCGACGGCGTGGCAGTGCGGCAGGCCGGCAAGGAACCCTACCGGCTGGCGCGCAAGTTTGTCGATGAAATGATGCTGGTGACGACCGATGAGATCTGTGCGGCCACCAAGGACATCTTCGACGACACTCGCGCCATGGTCGAGCCGGCCGGTGCGCTGGCGGTTGCCGCCATGAAGAAATACGTCGAGCGTGAAGGCATCCGTGATGAATGCCTGATCGCCATCAACAGTGGCGCCAATATCAATTTTGACCGCCTGCGCCACGTCGCTGAACGCGCCGAAATCGGCGAACGCCGTGAGGCGCTGCTGGCGGTGACGATCCCCGAAAGCCCCGGCAGCTTCCTGAAGTTCTGCCGCACCCTGGGCAAGCGGGGAATAACGGAATTCAACTACCGTTACGCGGATACCTGCGATGCACAGGTGTTCGCCGGTGTACAGCTGAGTGGTGGTGACGAGGAACGCGAGGAATTGCTCGCTACCCTGCGTAAACAGGGTTATGCCGTGGTCGATATGACCGACAATGAGATGGCCAAGACCCACATCCGTTTCATGGTGGGCGGGCATGCCCCCGGTGTTGAAGATGAAGTGTTGTACCGTTTTGAGTTTCCCGAACGCCCGGGTGCGTTACTGAAGTTCCTTTCCAGCATGGGCAAGCGCTGGAATATCAGCCTGTTCCACTACCGTAATCATGGTGCGGCCTACGGTCGTGTGCTGGTTGGTGTCCAGGTGCCTGCGGCGGAGCGGAAACGTTTCCGGAGTTCTCTGGATGACCTGGGTTATCTCTGGTTCGAGGAGAAGGA
>CAYYAP010000251.1:0-2220 GCA_964469575.1 uncultured Thiohalobacter sp. | reverse complement strand
TCCAGCTGCGCATGTGCAAGTCCCGCTGCGGGAAGGGAATCTCGATACCCGCCTCCCGAAATGCCTTGTCGATGGCGAAGTTCAGGTCGCTGATCACCTGCACCCGTTCATCGATATTGTGGATATAACAGCGCAACTCGAACGCCAGCGCACTGTCGCCAAACTCCCGGAATAACACCCGTGGCGGGGTTGTGGTGCTATCGTTAATCACGCTCGGGTTTTGCTCCGCCACCTGTAACAAAATAGCCTTCACCCGGTCCGTATCACTCCCGTAGGCGACGCCCACCGGAACCCGGACGCGACCGCGCATATCGTAAAGCATCCAGTTGGTCACCTGGTTGGAAATGAGTTCAGAGTTGGGCACGATGACATCCGCGCGGTCAAATGTCTGGATCTGCGTTGATCGGATGCGGATACGCTTGACGTAACCTTCGGTATTCCCCACGACCACCCAGTCGCCGGTTTTGATCGGGCGTTCGAACAGGAGAATCAGCCCGGAGACAAAGTTGTTGACGATATTCTGCAAGCCAAAACCAATACCCACAGAAAGCGCGCCGGCGATGATAGCGAGGTTGGAAAAATCAACACCGGAAATCCCCAACCCGACCAGAATCGCTACCGTGATCAACATGTAACCACTGACGGTCACCAGTGCCTCGCGAGCACCCCGTTCCATCCGCGCACGGCTTAACCAGCTACTTTCGAGTTTCGCCTTGACCCAGCCCGCCAGCGCGACCAGTATGGCAAAACTGATAATGGCCAACAGTATCCTTACCGGCACAATCTTGAGGGATCCCAGTTCAAAACCTTCCATGAACCAGGCGCTGATCTGCTTCAGCGTGGCATCCGATGCACCCCACACACGCAGGGTAATCAGCGCCCCTGTACCCCACAGCAATAACGCGGTTGTAATCCGGATCCATATCAGGCCGGGGAAATGTTCCCCTGTCCTGACGCCGAGCGCGCGACGCACCGAGCGGGTACGGCGACGGCTTCCCTCATCGAGCGAGTCGTAAAAATCCCTGAACAGGCTGCCGAGGAAAAACGTCACGCCAATGACAACGGATGTCCCCAGTAATATACGTAACGCTGTAACGGACAGGTTCCGGTAACCTGCCCATTCCGCCACCAGCGCGCCAACCAGCACCAGATTCACCAGCCAGTTAATACCGCGCACCTTCGCCAGGCGCGGCAGGCGCATCAACAGCCATAACGCCCAGATCAGGTTCAGGACCAGGAAGGCGGCAAACACGCCGCGCGCCAACAGAAACGCAGACTCCGGCAGGCTCTGGGCAAGCAGTGTATAGAACAGCAGAACACCGACATAGGCGAGCAGCGCCAGTACTGTCAGGCGCCGCGCCAGTGGTGTCGCCAGTTCAGACGGCACCTGCACAAACAGCACTGCGGGCGGGTGTGGCGCCAGGAACAGGCGCATGACGGTCACGGTAAACAGGTAGAACGGCAAGGCGTACAGTGCAATATTGATAAACGGTACTGGCCTTACATCACCGGAGATACCGTACAGTGTGAAAGCCAGGGTGCTGCTGATCAGCAAGCCGGGAAGGTAGTGCCCCAGGGTACTGACCAGCGCGCAGGAGAAATGCCCGGTCAGGTCGTCCGCCCAGGCGCCTTCACTGGCGCGCCGCAACAATCGCCTGCGTAACCACAGGCCGGCAGTGAAACTGACAAGGGCAAACACGACCAACAGTATCCAGTCATCCGCTTCAAGGCGTGTGATACCGCTGTGCTGGTAGAGAAAGTCCTTGCTTGCAGACAGCCATAACGCGGGTTGCTGCCAGTTATCCAGCAGCAATACGCCAATATTGGTTCCACGCGCTGACAACTGGCGTGCGAGCATGGCCTTCATCTCGTTGCTGATCGTATTTTGCAGTTCCTCGCTGCGCAGCACCAGCAAGCGGCAACCGGCCAGGCTCCGTTCAATACCTTTTATCTCTCGCTTGACCTCGTTGCGTTTACGCGTGACATCGCGGGGTTCACCCGCTACATAATCACCCAGGCTGGTCAGGTCTTCTCCCAGTTTTTTCTCCTGCGCATCGCCCTGCTTGACACAATCCAGCGCCAGTGGACGTCCAGCCGCAATTTTCTGCGACCACTTCGCCAGTTGATCCTCCTTTGCCGGGCGCCTTTCCAGACTCGCCCCAATGACTTTCAGCGTCTTCCCGAATGCATCAAGCTCTGCCTGCTGGGCGGACACAGGAC
>CAYYAP010000250.1:0-2235 GCA_964469575.1 uncultured Thiohalobacter sp. | reverse complement strand
ACGCTATACCGGTTTGATCAACAAGTACCGGGACCGTTTGCCCATCCACGATGACACGCGCCTGATCAGCCTGGGTGAGGGCAATACGCCGCTGATCCGTTTGAGTAACATCCCGCGTGAACTGGGTAAGGATGTGGATATCTACGTCAAGTACGAAGGACTGAACCCGACCGGTTCGTTCAAGGACCGCGGCATGACCATGGCCGTGACCAAGGCGGTCGAAGAGGGCAGCAAGGCGGTGATCTGCGCCTCGACCGGTAATACCTCGGCTTCGGCGGCGGCCTATGCCGCGCGCGCCGGCATTACCGCGTTTGTGCTGATCCCGGAAGGCAAGATTGCGCAGGGCAAGCTGGCGCAGGCGATGATCCACGGTGCAGTGGTGTTGCAGATTCGCGGCAATTTCGACGAGGGTATGCAGCTGGTCAAGGAGGTTGGTGAGAATACGCCGGTGACGATTGTGAACTCCATCAACCCGTTCCGTTTGCAGGGACAGAAGACGGCGGCCTTCGAGATTGTGGAAGAACTGGAACGCGCCCCGGACTTCCATTGTCTACCGGTCGGCAATGCCGGCAACATCACGGCGCACTGGATGGGCTATAGCGAATACTTCGAACACGGTATCGTCAACAGCCGCCCGAAGATGCTGGGTTACCAGGCGGCCGGTTCGGCGCCGTTTATGCGCGGTGCAATGGTCGATAACCCCGATACCGTGGCAACGGCGATCCGCATTGGCCACCCGCAATCCTGGGACAAGGCGTGGAGGGTGAACAAGGAATCGGAAGGCTGGTTCGATGAATGTACCGACGAAGAGATCCTGGCGGCACAAAAACTGCTGACCGAGAAGGAAGGCATTTTCTGCGAGCCGGCGTCCGCTACCTCGCTGGCCGGCGCCATGCGCGATATAAAGGACGGCAAGATTCCCGAAGGCAGTTTGATTGTGTGTACCCTGACGGGCCACGGGTTGAAGGACCCGGATACGGCAATCAGCCAGTGTACCGAGGGCGTGATGACCGTTGATGCCAAACTCGGCCCGGTGCGCGAAGCCATTGTGAGTAATCTCAGCTGACGCGATCGGTCTGCTTGCTGGTTCCCGGTCTGGCCGCAGATTTCAGCGGCTATGCCGACGATATCTTCCCGCCCGCGCCGGCCCTGTCTCGCTGGCTGGGTCGCAGCAAACCGGTCGCCCTGTCCGGCGCCGATGCTGACAGCGCCGCCTGTGCGCTGTTTGGCCTGGACGGCAGACAGCCGCCCGCCGCCGCACTGGCCTACCTGGCCGATTTTTCCGAAGCGCCTGATGGTCTGTGCTTCCGCCTTGACCCCGTTCACCTGCGGGCGGATACGCGCGGGCTGGTGCTGTTCGATGCGCCATCTGCCGGCCTCAACGACGAGGAAGGCCGTGCGTTGTTCGAGCTTGTCCGCCCGTGGCTTGAAGAAGATGGCTGGACAGCACGCTACGCGGCAGCGGATCGCTGGTACGTAAGCCATTCTGCGCCGTCGCCCGTCCCGCTGACACGGCCGCTGGCGCAGGTAACCGGTCAGCCGGTCAGCGCCTGTCTGCCGGCGGGTGAGGGCGCCGGTGACTGGTTGCGCCGTATCAATGAATTGCAGATGCTATTCAACAGCCATGCTGTCAACCGGCAACGCGCCCGTCACGGCCACCCGCTGATCAATGGCCTGTGGTTATGGGGCGGTGGTGCGTTGCCATCGCCGGGCCAGGTGATGTATACACAACTCCAGACGCGACGCAGCGTGCTATCCGGGCTGGCAAGCTTACACGGAATAGCCCAAGTCCACGGAATCCCTCACGCAGGGTCATTGCCGGCGGGCAGCGATGCCTTGCTGGTTGACCTCGACGCTTGTGAGTCAGCTGCCGCCACGGGCGATGTGCAGCGCTGGTGTGAAGCGCTTGAGCACCTGGAACACGACTGGTTTGCCCCACTGTTGAGCGCGCTGATGCGTGGTGCGATTCAGCAACTGGATTTAGTGCCGCTGAATGGGTTCCGTTATCCGCTACGACGTGCTGACCTGCTGGCATTCTGGAGGCGTAGCGTGTATTACAGAAACCTGTGTCGTGGAAGGCGCCGGTAGGTTGGGCTGACGAAGGAAGCCCAACGGCTCCGCAACGTTGGGCTTCGCTGCGCTCAGCGCCAACCTACGGGGTCGGAACGACGGAGTAAGTTCTTCACGGTGACGCGGCAATTGCTATGACATGCCGGCTAACGGGTCATCGATAAC
>CAYYAP010000249.1:0-2257 GCA_964469575.1 uncultured Thiohalobacter sp. | reverse complement strand
TGCTGGTCAACATTCTCCTCGCCAATGGCGATGCACACCTCAAAAACTGGAGTTTACTCTATGCCGATCAAGTTACCCCGAGACTTTCCCCGGCATACGATATCGTTACCACGAGCGTTTATATGGATGGCGAAAGACACTATGCGCTCAATCTGGGCAAAACAAAGGAATGGTATGAAGCCTCCTTTGCGAACTTTCAGTCCTGGGCTAACCGGGCGGGTGTCCCGTGGCGTGCAATAAAACCGCATATTGATGACGCCATGGAAAAAGCACGAAGTTTGTGGCCCAGGGCACTAAAAGAGCTTCCTATGAACGAAGGACATAAACAAAGACTCAAGGATCACTGGAGTGATTTGCACGAAGACTTTCAAATAAGGAACCTCTGAAACGCGAATGGATTCAACCTCACTCAAGGCTGCTTCATCTCCTTGAGCGTGCCGCACTGACTTGTTTCTGCTACGCTTGCAAAGCCCATGGGGCAGGGTAATACGGAATATGAGAACGGAGTCAAGGGCTGCACGATGAAAAGAAGGCTATTCAGCAATCGCTTTTTGGCGATTTTTCACGATATTGCGATGATACCGGTGGCCTGGTTTGGTGCCTACTGGTTGCGTTTCAACCTCGGCCCGATCCCGGTGGATCACCTGACATCTGCGTTGTATGACCTGGGTATCGTCGTGGTAATCCAGGTGGCGGTATTCCGCTATTTCGGCCTCTATCGCGGTGTCTGGCGCTTCGCCTCGATCCCGGACCTGATTCGCATTGGCAAGGCTGTGCTGGTCGGGATGGCATTTTCTGCGGTGGCCATCTTTCTGGCCACACGCATGGAAGGGGTGCCGCGTTCTGTTTTTCCGCTGTACGGGCTGTTGCTGACGGCGTTACTGGGGGGCTCACGCCTGGCCGTGCGCTGGTCGAAAGATCACCGCCTGTATTCTGAAAGTGCAAAACGGGTGTTGATTGTTGGCGCCGGGCGGGCTGGAGAGATGCTGGTCAGGGACCTGCTGCGTACCCGTGATGAGAGTTATGAACCTGTCGGGTTTGTCGATGACAGCATGCAAAAGCGGGGCCGGGAGATTCACGGTGTTCGTGTGCTTGGACCCTGCGTCGAGATCACGGATTTTGCCGAGCAGCTGGATGTCGATTTAATCGTACTCGCCGTGCCTTCGGCCAGGTCGCCGCAGATGCGCCGTCTGGTTGATCTGTGCGAAAAAACCGGGGTTCCCTTCAGGACATTGCCACCACTGAGGCGTTTGATGTCAGGTGAAGTCTCGATCAACCAGTTGCGTGAGGTATCGATCGAGGACTTGCTGGGCAGGGAACCGGTATCGCTCGACTGGGAGGCGATTCGGCAGGGTGTCAATGGTAAACGGGTGCTGGTTACCGGTGCGGGTGGCTCGATTGGTTCAGAGTTGTGCCGACAGATTGCCGCACTCGACCCCTCCTGTCTGGTTTTGCTGGATAACAGTGAGTTCAATCTCTATTCCATTGAAAGACAGCTGAGGCTGTCGTTCCCGACGCTTGAGATAGCGGTATGTCTGAATGATGTGGGCGACCGGCCGGCGATCGAGGCGGTGATGACGGCTTTCAAGCCAGAGGCCATTTTCCATGCGGCAGCCTATAAACATGTGCCCATGCTTGAGGGGCAGATCCGTGAGGCGGTCAAAAATAATATCCAGGGCACCCGGACCATGGCAGAACTCGCGGACCAGTACGGCTGTGAGTCGTTCGTGATGATTTCCACCGACAAGGCGGTCAACCCGGCCAATGTGATGGGGACGAGCAAGCGGGCGGCGGAAATTTTCTGCCAGAATCTCAATCCACGCTCATCGACACATTTTATTACTGTCAGATTCGGGAATGTGCTGGGTTCGGCCGGTAGTGTTGTGCCGCTCTTCCGTGAACAGATTGAAGGGGGTGGGCCAGTCACCGTCACACACCAGGAAATGCGTCGATATTTCATGACGATACCGGAAGCTTGTCAACTAATACTTCAAGCCGGCGCAATGGGTTCAGGCGGAGAGATTTTCGTGCTGGACATGGGTGAACCCATTAAGATTTCTTACCTTGCGGAGCAAATGATTCGTCTTTCAGGTAAAGTTCCTGGCGAAGACATCGACATCATATACACCGGCCTGCGCCCGGGTGAGAAACTCTACGAGGAATTGTTCCACGAGAAGGAAGCCTTGCAGAGTACCGGGCATGCGAAAATTCTGCTTGCCCGTCACCGGGGCTTTGAATGGAAACATTTGGGGAATAT
>CAYYAP010000248.1:0-2271 GCA_964469575.1 uncultured Thiohalobacter sp. | reverse complement strand
ATTACCCGTTGATTGCCTTGCCCGACAGCACGCACGACATCGAAACCCTGGTTCGTTCTCGCGTACCGATCATCCTGATTGAAACGCCGGAAGAGCGGCGTGCGGTCGACCTGTTCCGTACACTGGCTATTCGCCTTGGGCAACCGGTCATGCGCTGGTCGGTGACCAGTGGCCTGCAACGTATCGACCTTGAGCTTCAACCACAGACTCACGCGCGCGAACCGGCCCAGGCGCTGGCGCAGATTCACGCGACCGGCACACAGGGCATCTACCTGATGCTCGATTTTCATCCCTACCTTGAAGAGCCAGCCCACGTGCGCATGATTCGTGAGATCGCCCTGGGTTACGGCAAGGCAAACCATACGCTGGTGTTTATCAGCCATCGCTGTGAGCTGCCGGAGGAACTGCATTCACTGAGTGCGCGTTTTTCGCTGTCGCTGCCGGACCACGCACAGATTGAACGCTGGGTGCGCGAGGAAGCCAGCAACTGGGCCAAAGCGCATCCAGGCAAAAAGGTCAAAACCGACGAGGCCACGCTGGCGCAACTGATTAACCACCTCGGTGGCCTGACAGAAACGGATGTACGCCGACTGATCCGCAAAGCCATCTATGATGATGGCGCCATTACGGATGCCGATCTTCCACAGGTCAGCCAGGCCAGGTACCGGCTGCTCGACCAGGGCGGTGCGCTGAGCTTTGAACTGGATACCGCCGCCTTTTCGGATGTCGGTGGACTGGTGGCATTAAAACGCTGGCTCGAACAGCGTCGCCGCGCTTTCCTTGACCCCGACCCGGCACTCGATTCGCCACGCGGCATCCTGCTGGTTGGCGTGCAGGGCGGCGGCAAGAGCCTGGCCGCCAAGGCGGTGGCGGGGCTATGGGGCCTGCCGCTGTTGCGGCTCGATTTCGGCACGCTCTACAACAAGTTCTTTGGTGAAACCGAGCGCAACCTGCGCAAGTCACTCGACACAGCGACAGCGATGGCACCCTGCGTGCTGTGGGTCGATGAGATCGAAAAGGCCATCGCCAGTGGCGACTACGACAGCGGCACCTCGAAGCGGGTACTGGGTACACTGCTGACCTGGCTGGCGGAACGCGATGCGCCGGTGTTCCTGGTGGCGACCGCCAACCGCATCGACCAGCTTCCGCCGGAGCTGATCCGCAAGGGGCGTATGGATGAGATTTTCTTCGTCGATCTGCCGGAAGCTGACGTCCGCCGGCAAATCTTTGAGATTCACTTACACAAACGCGGCCTGTCACCGGCCGATTTCGACCTCGACCTGCTGGCAGCGCACAGCGAAGGGTTTTCCGGCGCCGAGATCGAGCAGGCGGTGGTCGCCGGACTGTACCTTGCCCGCGAGCAGGCAACCTCACTGGGTACACAGCACCTGCTCAGTGAGCTCGCCCAGACCCGCCCGCTTTCGGTGGTGATGTCCGAACCCCTGAATGCGCTCCGCCGCTGGGCGCGTGAGCGTACAGTCTCCGCCAACTAGCCGCTCCCGCGCCATAAATTCGGCGCCGAGTGGATCAGGGCGGCTAAGGCATTGAGGGAAAAGAGGCCGAAAATTTGACGCATTACCGATTTCCGGCAACTATTTTGTAAGAAAATGGCCTAACACCTCGTAAAAGCGTCTCTATACAGACGCAAATATCCGGAGTATAGCTAATATTATCAATCTATTAGATAGAAGCACGGCCGGATTGGGGAAGCGCCCACAGCTTGTGGTACTCTCGTAGTCCAGAAAACAACAATAAGGCGATACACCACAGCCTAATCGGAGGTCAGAGATGCAAGAACAACAATCAAGACAATCTGAATCCCACAAGCCGCTCATCGAGTTCGATGACTGGGCCGAGCTTGCGCAGTCCGATCCCGAAGGTTTTGAAGCACGCCGCAAACAGGCGATTGATGCGCTGATTGCACGCATGCCGGAACACAAGCAACAACGCATGCGCTGCCTGCAGTGGAAAATCGACCAGGTCCGTGACCGCGCCGGTTCGCCGATGGCCGCCTGTATCAAGCTGAGCGAAATGATGTGGGACTCGCTGACCGGTCCCGGCGGTCTGAAAGAGGCGCTGGATCGCATGAGCAATGAAAACGCCGCACCGCTGCCGAATGCCGATATTCTGACGTTCGAGGCACACCGGCCGGACGCCTGAGCCGCAGGGCTTGTCTGTTTTCACGGATTACCGTATCATTCGCGGCCTTTCGGCAAGCGCCCCGCAGTGGCTCGGGATACGCCGCCAGGTTTTGAGGTCAGGACACCATGA
>CAYYAP010000247.1:0-2281 GCA_964469575.1 uncultured Thiohalobacter sp. | reverse complement strand
GTGGTAATCCTCGCTGCCCAGCTTGCCGTGCAACAGCGCAATGGCAACCATATATTGCAGACAGTGGTCACGATCTGCCGGGTTATTCAGCTTGCCGGTCTTGTTGATGATGCGCATACCGGCCTGCTGGGTTTCTATCACGATACGTCTGATGTCATCGCAACGTTCGCGTACTACAGCATGTAATCGTATGGCCGCTTCAACGGCCGTCTGGGCGTGGAATTCGGCCGGAAAGGCCACCTTGAACAGGATATTTCGCATCACGTAACAATCGAGCGGTTGTGCCAGGGTGAGTTCCTGGCCATGCAGCAGGCTGTCCTGAAAACCCCAGCCGGGCGTGCTGAGGGCATGCGGGTATCCCATTTCTCCGCGCAAGGCCAGCAGCGCCAGCCACAGGCCGCGCGCGGTGGCGTCCCCCGCCGCCCAGCTTTTACGCGAACTTGTATCCGGAGCATGGCGGTAACAACGCAACGTCCCGCCATCCACCCAGGCGTTCGACAGCGCATTGAAAACCTGTTGGCGCGAGGCGCCCAGCATGGCGCTGGTGACCAGGGCAGTGGCGACCCGCACCAGGATGACATGATCCAGTCCGAACTTGTTGAAGCTGTTTTCCAGCGCCAGGCCGCCCTGAATTTCATAGGCCTTGATCATTGCCGTCAGCACATCACGCAGCGAGACACCGGACCGGCGTTTTTCCAGCAGCAGCGCCGTGGCCAGAATGCCGCCGAGGTTATCTGACGGGTGACCCCATTCGGCCGCCAGCCAGGTGTCGTTGAAATCCAGCCAGCGGATCATACTACCCAGGTTGAAGGCCGCCTGGACCGGGTCCAGTTCGTGCACCAGTCCGGGGATGCGAATACCACCCGTTATCGTAATATCATCCGGCAATGGGCCAAGCACGCGTTGACAATCAGCATCGTCGAGGCTGCGCAGGGCACAACCGAGACTGTCGATCAGGCAATAGCGCGCCGTGTCATAGGCATCCGGGTCGGTGGGGGTATAGTCGAGCACGTAGTCCGTGAGTTGATTCAGCAATGCATCCACCGGTGGCACTGGCGAACTTGAATTCATTTTCTTTGTTCCAGTGGCACGAAGGCTCTTTCGCCCGGACCGATATAATTGGCAGCGGGCCGGATCAGGCGATTATGCTCGCGCTGTTCCATGACATGGGCGGCCCAGCCGGCCATGCGCGCGCACACGAACACCGGGGTATACAACGACACCGGGATAGCGAGGAAATGGTAGACTGAGGCACTGTAGAAATCCAGATTGGCAAAAAGCTTTTTTTCGCGCCACATCACCTGCTCGACACGTTCGGAAACCGCAAACAGCCGGTTGTCGCCGCTGTCATCCGCCAGCCGTTTGCTCCAGGGTTTGATCAACGCATTGCGTGGATCCGATTCCCGGTAAACACGGTGGCCGAAACCCATCACCCGCTGGTGTGATGCCAGTGTCGCGAGTACGGCCTCTTCAGCGGCGTCAGGGTCGGCAAGGTCGCTGACAAAACCCATAGTGGCCTCATTGGCACCGCCGTGCAGGGGGCCGCGCAGGGTGCCAATGGCCGAGGTGATGCAGGAGTAAAAGTCCGCCAGGGTCGAGGCCGTCACCCGGGCGGCAAAAGTCGACGCGTTGAATTCGTGTTCGGCATAGAGGATCAGCGAGACATCCAGCGCGCGCTGCTGGAGGTCGGATGGTGGATTACCGTGTAGCAGCTGCAGAAAGCTGCCGGCCAGCCCCGTTGCTTCGCCAACCACTTCCATGCCCGTGTCGATGCGTTTGCCGTGCTGGTGAAAACAATACCAGTACATCAGCATGCCAGACAGGGTCGCCAGCAACCGGTCTGCGATGTTGAGTTGCTCGTCAAAGCTGTGTTCCGGCTCGATGCAACCGAGCAGTGAACAGCCACTGCGTAACACGTCCATCGGATGACTGTTGGCGGGGAGCATTTCGAGCTGGGTTTTCAGCACCTCGGGCAATTTACGCAAACGGGACAGCCGCTGACAATACGCATCGAGTTGATCCACGCCGGGCAATTCACCATAGAG
Organism: uncultured Thiohalobacter sp.; assembly: GCA_964469575.1. Taxonomy (GTDB): domain Bacteria; phylum Pseudomonadota; class Gammaproteobacteria; order DSM-19610; family DSM-19610; genus Thiogranum. The sequence continues at coordinate 236 of CAYYAP010000247.1, read as the reverse complement.
CAGCAGATAAGCCACTTCTTCAAAGCATGCCCGGGCGGCAAGATCCTCGATGGCATAACCGCGGTAACTCAAACCACGTCCCTGCTTGCCAACGGTACAGATGGAGGTGTCACCGGCAATAATATCTGCCAGGCCGCCGCTGTGCTCTGTCATAGCTTGGCTCCTTAAGGAACCTTTGATTAATTCGTCATTGCACCCCAGGAGTACTTCCTCAGGATGTCTTCGCCATCCTTCAG
>CAYYAP010000246.1:0-2325 GCA_964469575.1 uncultured Thiohalobacter sp. | reverse complement strand
CTCAGACCAGCTCACGAGCATCAACAAAATGTCCGCTCACCGCCGCGGCTGCCGCCATCGCCGGACTGACCAGGTGGGTACGTCCACCCGCGCCCTGACGGCCCTCGAAATTACGATTGGAGGTGGAGGCGCACCGTTCGCCCGGTTCCAGCCGGTCGGCATTCATCGCCAGGCACATGGAACAACCCGGCTCGCGCCATTCGAAGCCCGCCTCGATAAAGATGCGGTCCAGGCCTTCCGACTCGGCCTGTTGTTTCACCAGCCCGGAACCCGGCACCACCATCGCCTGGCGAATACTGTCCGCCACCTTGCGTCCCTTCGCCACCGCTGCCGCGTCGCGCAGGTCTTCGATACGCGAGTTGGTGCAAGAGCCGATGAACACACGATCTACCGGGATTTCGTTGACCGGCGTGCCCGGCTGCAGCGCCATGTATTCAAGCGCCTTGCGCATGCCGGTCTGTTTCACCGCATCGGTTTCCTGCGCCGGGTCAGGCACCACGCCGGTGACCGGCACCACCATTTCCGGTGAGGTGCCCCAGGTGACCTGTGGCTGGATGTCTTCAGCTTTCAGGGTCATAACATGATCGAAAACCGCATCCGCATCACTGTGCAAATCACGCCAGTTTTCGATCGCGCGTTCCAGCATATCGCCCTTCGGCGCATACGGACGGCCGGTGACATAGTCGATGGTCTTCTGGTCCACCGCCACCATGCCACAGCGCGCACCGGCCTCGATGGCCATATTGCACAGGGTCATGCGCCCCTCGATGGACAGGGATTCAATCGCGCTGCCGGCAAACTCAATCGCGTAGCCGGTACCGCCGGCCGTGCCGATCTCGCCGATGATGGCCAGCACCACATCCTTGGCCGTCACACCCTTGCCGAGTTCGCCTTCCACGCGCACCTGCATGTTGTTCGATTTCTTCTGGATCAGGCACTGGGTCGCCAGCACATGTTCGACTTCCGAGGTGCCGATACCGAACGCCATGGCGCCGAACGCACCGTGGGTGGAGGTGTGCGAATCACCACACACCACCGTCATGCCGGGTAGCGTCGCGCCCTGCTCCGGGCCGATCACGTGCACGATCCCCTGGCGGATGTCGTTCATGTGAAACTCGGTGATACCGAAACTCTCGCAATTGCTGTCCAGGGTCTCCACCTGGATGCGCGCCACCGGGTCAGTGATACCTTCCACGCCGTTATCGCGTTGCGTGGTCGGTACATTGTGATCCGGCACTGCCAGCACGGCATCGGTACGCCACAGCTTGCGCCCGGCCAGCCGCAACCCTTCGAAGGCCTGCGGCGAGGTCACTTCATGCACCAGGTGCCGGTCGATATAGATAAGGCCGGTGCCGTTCTCGTCCATGCGCACCCGATGTGCATCCCACAATTTATCGTAGAGTGTCTTGCCGCTCATGATCCATCTCCTGACTGTGCGGCAATCCTACGGCGGCTGGATAAATAACTCCAATTCATATTTTTCATATTTTGGATTACTATATGGAATATGGATATCACCTCACTCAAGGCCTTCCTCGCAGTTGCCGACAGCGGCTCCTTCTCCCTGGCCGCGGAACGCCTGTTCCTGACCCAACCCGCCATCAGCAAACGCATTGCCGCACTGGAAGATGAACTGGGCGCACGCCTGTTCGACCGCATCGGCCGCACCATATCACTCACCGAAGCCGGCCGCGCGCTGTTGCCGCGCGCGCGCAATATCCTTATAGATATCGAGGACAGTGTGCGCGCCATTTCCAACCTGAGCGGCGAGATCCACGGCACCCTGCGCTTCGCCACCAGCCACCACATCGGGCTGCACCGCCTGCCGCCGGCTTTGAAGGCTTTCACGCTTCAACACCCCGGGGTACGGCTGGATATTCGTTTCATGGATTCCGAGGCCGCGTGTGTGGCGGTTGAACACGGCGAACTGGAACTGGCCATCGTCACCCTGCCCCCCGACCCCTCACCGAACCTGTCACTGGACACCGTGTGGGCAGACCCGTTGGGTATCGTCGTGTCGCGTGAACATCCACTGGCCGGCAAACGCCGTGTGTCACTTGCCGCATTACTGGAACACCCCGCCATTCTTCCGGCCACTGGCACTTATACACGGCAGATTGCCGAGCAGGCGTTTGATGATGCCGGCGCCACACTCGATGTCGCCCTGTCGACAAACTATCTTGAAACCATCCGCATGCTGGTGGCTGTCGGTATTGGCTGGAGCCTGTTGCCGCTAACCATGCTGGACGATCAATTACAGCATTTAAAAGTGCCGGAGCTAAAACTGAAACGCACGCTGGGCGTAGTTGCCCACCGCGAACGTAC
>CAYYAP010000245.1:0-2346 GCA_964469575.1 uncultured Thiohalobacter sp. | reverse complement strand
GAAGAAGTCGATGATGCCGTGGATAACCTCAGCAGTCTGATGGAGCCCATCATCATGTCGGTTCTCGGCGTTCTGGTCGGTGGTCTGATCGTCGCCATGTATCTGCCGATTTTCAAAATGGGTTCCGCTATCTAGGAAACGACAGCCCACGGCAGGGCTGCCGTGGGGTAAACTCGCGTCATGGAACTGATTTCACTACTCCAGCATAACGTCCCGTTCTTCCTCGCCAGCGTTTTTGTGCTTGGCCTGATGATCGGCAGCTTTCTGAATGTGGTCATCTACCGCCTGCCCGTGATGATGGAGCGGGAGTGGAAAACCCAGGCGCAGGAATACCTGGGCGAAGGTGATGAGAATGGTGAAGAGTCCCCGTTCTCACTGTCCACACCGGCTTCACACTGTCCGGCATGCGGTCACAAGATCCGTTTCTACGAAAATATCCCGGTACTCAGTTACCTGTTGCTGAGAGGCAAATGCTCAGCCTGCAAGGCGACAATTTCCCCGCGCTACCCGCTGGTCGAACTGCTGACCGGGGGACTGTCTCTGGTGGTTGCCTGGCACTTCGGCTTTGGCTGGCAGACCGGCGCCGCCCTGCTGCTGACCTGGGCGCTGATCGCGCTGAGTATGATCGACGTCGATCATCAGCTGTTGCCGGATTCGATCACGCTGCCGTTTCTCTGGCTGGGCCTGCTGCTGAGCCTGTTCCCGGTGTTCGCCGACATGCGCGCCAGCCTGATCGGCGCCATTGCGGGCTACCTGGCTTTGTGGACGGTCTACCAGTTGTTCAAACTGGTCACCGGCAAGGAAGGCATGGGTTTCGGTGATTTCAAACTGCTGGCTCTGCTGGGTGCGTGGATGGGCTGGCAGGCGCTGCCGATGATCGTGTTGTTATCGTCCGCCGTAGGCGCCTTGCTGGGCGGCGGCATGATCCTGATCCAGGGACGTGACCGCGCCCAACCGATGCCGTTTGGCCCCTACCTGGCCATTGCCGGCTGGATCGCCTTGCTCTGGGGCGAACAGATTTCGCGCGCCTACCTGCGCTGGTCGGGCATGGCCTGACATGAGCCGCCCACTCCGTGTCGGACTAACCGGCGGGATAGGCAGCGGCAAGAGCGAGGTGTCCCGCCTGTTTGCCGAGCGCGGCGCTGTAGTTATCGACACCGATGTCATTTCCCGGGAACTGGTCGAACCGGGTCTGCCCGCGCTGCAGGATATCGTCAATGCGTTTGGGCCGGGCGTGCTGAACAGTGATGGCCGGCTGAATCGTGATCAACTGCGGGCACAGGTATTTGCCGACCCGGAAAAGCGTCATCAACTCGAAGCCATCCTGCACCCGCGCATTCGTGATCGCGCCCTCGAACTGGCTGACGCGGCAGAGGCCCCCTACTGCCTGATTGTCATTCCTCTGCTGGTGGAAAGCGGCGAGGATTACCCGCTTGACCGCATCCTGGTCGTTGATACGCCAACTGAAAAACAGCTCGAACGCGTCACGCAGCGAGACCACCTTTCGCGTCTTGAAATCGAAGCGATTCTGGGCAGCCAGTCAGACCGGGGGGAACGCCTCGCGGTTGCCGATGATGTCATCCAGAACGACCGTGGCCTGGAACACCTGGCGGCAGAGGTTAAGCGGCTGGACCAGCAATACCGGCAGTTTAGTCATCATTGACAGACTAGATGATAACGGCATATGATAACGTTATGCGCACGATTATCGACGTCCCCGAACAGGCCCTGAAAGCACTCGACCGCCTCTGTCAGCGAGAACGGATATCTCGCGCTGAAGCCATACGTCGTGCCGTACGCCTGTTCCTGGGACAACAACTGCCAGCTAGTGACGACGAAATATTTGGCTTGTGGCGCGACCGTGAAATCCAGGGAAGGGATTATGAGGACAAACTCAGAGACGAATGGTCGAACCGTGAACCCGGTTCTTGATACCAACATTCTGATTGACTACCTGCGCGGCATTGAAAAAGCACAGCAGGAAATGGCGCGTTACCCCGACTGTTCCATCAGCCTGATCACCTGGATGGAAATCATGGTAGGCGCAGCAGACAAGCATGAGGAGGCGCTGTTACGTGACTTCCTGTCGCGCTTCACATGCATCGCAGTTTCAGCCGATATTGCCGAAACCGCTGTGACGCTACGACGCCAGCACCGTATTCGCATCCCTGATGCGATTATCTGGGCCAGCGCACAGGCATCCAATACCCTGCTAGTCACGCGCAATACACGTGACTTTCCACCCGACAACCCCGATATCCGCATACCCTACGCGCTGTAACCCGACGCAGACGCGTCGCCACCTGACTACATTTGCGCGACACCGCTGACTGATAGACAATAGCG
>CAYYAP010000244.1:0-2364 GCA_964469575.1 uncultured Thiohalobacter sp. | reverse complement strand
TAAAACGACAACGGCGGCTGCGTAAGAAAGATGGAACATCCCGGCAGGCGCTTGACAATGCAAGGGCCGGCGCGGATAGCGCCCGCGCCAACCTTAAAATGGTTAAAGAAGCGTTGAAGCTGGCTATCGAAGGACCACGCATTGAAGACATCCAGACCGCTCGGGCAAAACTGAAATCCGATCAGGCGCAGTTGGTATTGGCGCGGGAGGTGTTGAAGGATACCGCTTTGTATGCACCCTCGGATGGTGTTATCCGCAGCCGTATCCTGGAACCCGGCGATATGGCTACTCCGCAAACCCCGGTATTCACCCTGGCGCTGACCAACCCGGTATGGGTGCGGACTTATGTCCCGGAAACCGACCTGGGTAAGCTATCCATAGGTATGCCTGCCACAGTATCAACAGACAGTTACCCCGGTAAACCCTATCGTGGCTGGGTAGGTTTTATTTCGCCGACTGCGGAATTCACACCCAAAAATGTGGAAACACCCGAGCTGCGCACCCGCCTTGTCTATCAACTCAGGGTTTATGTCTGCAATCCACGGGATGAACTGCGGCTAGGCATGCCGGCAACGGTCACCATTCCACTCGGCCAGCCGAAATCCGGAAAGCCCACTCCCGATTGTAGAGAACGGGGTAACGGCTGAGGTGGAATCCACAACGGCGCTCGTATTCGGGGATGTCAGTAAAACCTTTATCGCCGGTGGCATGACTGTCAAGGCGCTGGATAGCGTTGACATCCGGACCCGACCCGGCCGGGTCACCGGTCTGATCGGTCCCGATGGCGCCGGTAAGACCACACTGATGCGACTGGCGGTCGGTTTGCTGACGCCTGATACGGGCCATATCCAGGCGCTGGGTATCGATGTTATTCAGCAGCCGCTGACGGTGCAATCCTCGGTCGGCTATATGCCGCAGCGTTTCGGCCTGTATGAAGACCTGACGGTGCAGGAAAATCTGGATCTGTATGCCGACCTGCAGGGTGTAGCAAAAAGTGAACGTGCGGCGCGCTACCATGAGTTGATGCACATGACCGGCCTGGCGCCCTTCACCCGGCGACTGGCCGGGCGATTGTCCGGCGGCATGAAACAGAAACTGGGGCTGGCCTGCACTCTGGTGCGGCCACCGCGCCTGCTGTTGCTGGACGAGCCCACCGTAGGTGTCGATCCGGTGTCCCGCCGCGAGCTGTGGGCCATCGTCTACCGGCAGGTCAGGGACGAGGGTATGAGTGTTTTGCTGAGTACGGCCTATCTCGATGAAGCCGAACGCTGCGATGAGGTCATTCTGATGCATCAGGGCAAGCGGCTGGGGCAAGGCACGCCCGCCAGTTTCAGCGAGCCGATGCGCGGGCGTAGCTTTCATGTCAGTGCACCATCGATCAGCAAGCGTACAATGCAGGGCCAGCTCAGCGCCGTACCCGGTATTGTCGATGCCATCATTGAAGGCGAACAGGTGCGCGCCGTGACCCTGGAGAGCGGCATGCCGGCGCTGCCGGAAGCACTGGCCAATATCGAAGGTCTGACGATCACACCAGCGGAGCCTTCTTTTGAAGACGCTTTCATCGCCACACTCAGGAGCAAGGAGACCCCGGCCACGCCACCTGTTGTAACCGCCAACACCCAGCCTGTCACGTCAACAAGCGACGATGGTTCCGTCATTAAAGTACAGGATCTGCAACGTCGTTTCGGTGATTTCTACGCGGTTAAAGGCGTCAGTTTCAGCGTTCAGCGCGGTGAGATTTTCGGGTTGCTGGGCGCCAACGGCGCGGGTAAATCCACCACCTTCCGTATGCTGTGCGGTTTACTCCCGGTTTCCGCCGGTGAGGTGCATGTCGCCGGTCTGGACCTGCGTCACGCCGCCGCGCGCGCGCGCGGTCGGCTGGGTTATATGGCGCAACGATTTTCGTTGTATGTGGATCTGACGGTGCTGCAAAACCTGCGGTTTTTCGCCAGCGCCTACGGACTGAACCGCATCAACATCAAGCAGCGTATCGCCTGGGCGCTGGATGCCTTCGATCTGGAGGATTATGCCAATGCCAACAGCGGAGATCTGCCGCTGGGCTACAAGCAGCGCCTGGCCATGGCTGCAGCTCTCCTGCACGAACCCGATATCCTGTTTCTCGACGAACCGACATCGGGTGTCGATCCGCTGGCGCGGCGCGAGTTCTGGCAGCGCATCAACGCGCTGGCGGAGTCGGGTGTCACCGTACTGGTCACCACCCATTTCATGGACGAGGCCAACTACTGCAACCGGCTGGTCATCATGGCCGAAGGAGAAGTGCTGGCCGAAGGCACGCCGGTCGATATGAAAACACGTTTCCGCAGTGTGAAAACGCCGGATCCGACCATGGAGGATGCTTTCATC
>CAYYAP010000243.1:0-2373 GCA_964469575.1 uncultured Thiohalobacter sp. | reverse complement strand
ACAGAATAGCCGCCATCGGTTATTGCTTCGGCGGTGGCATCGTTCTACATATGGCACGTATTGGTACAGACATGGACGGCGTGGTAAGTTTTCACGGTATGCTCGGGACTCAACAAGCTGCGTCACCAGGTGTTATCAAAGCTAAAGTACGAGTCTTTACCGGCGCTGCGGATCCTTTCTCACCACCTGAAGTAGTCGCGTCCTTTGAAAAGGAAATGCGGTCGGCAGGCGCAGATTTTCAGGTTACCCGTTATCCCGGGGTCAAACACAGCTTCACCAACCCTGAAGCCAATGCCTTTGCCAAACGCTTTAACATGCCACTGGCCTACGACAAAGCCGCTGATACCGACTCATGGCAACGTATGCAGGCGTTTTTCCTTGAAATTTTTAAGGTGCGGCAACGATGACAGTCTTGATTTACTCTGAATTGTTGGGGCTGACATCATTCATTGACAGACAGCAGCGTCATCCCGACATCCACCGGAGTGACGAATGACTCAAAGCTTCCCTAAAACAGCCCCCCTGGACGCGAAGGACACCCATGTCTAATCACTATGCACGCATCGCCATTGTAACCGGTGCCACGTCAGGCATCGGGGAAGCCACTGTAAGAAGATTCATCGAGGCCGATTTCGGGGTTATCGGTAATGGGCGTACAGCAGCCAAACTGGCAGCTCTTGAAGAAGCGTTTGGTTCCGCCTTTCTGGGCGTTGTCGGTGATGCCACTGATGAGACCGTACTGGAATCACTGTTCATCCAGGCGGGTCAACGTTTCAACAAACCGGTTGATATCGTCGTTGTCAATGCCGGTCGCGGGCTGGGGGGGACAGTCAAGGATGTCGATCTGGCACAATTCAGGGATATGCTAAACATTAATGTAACGGGCGCCCTCGGACTACTGCAAATGGCAGCTCGGAAAATGGCGGACACACAACAGGATAACTACCCGGATTCGGCGGCCGATATCATTGTTATCGGATCAGTTGTCGGACGACATATATCACCATTCAGCGCAGCCTACGGCGCATCGAAATACGCCGTACACGCGCTGACTGAAGGGCTCCGGCGCGAAGTTGGACCCAGAGGAGTTCGCATTTCATTGGTTGAACCCGGCATCGTGCTCAGCGGATTTCAGGCAGGCGCGGGCTACAGTGAAGAACTGGTACAGCAGTTTAAAAATAATTTCGGCCCGCTGTTAAGCGGCGATGACGTGGCAAATGCCATTCACTATATCGTCACACAGCCACCTCATGTGCACATAAGCGATATCGTCATCCGACCCACGCGCCAGGATTACCCATAAGCAGTGGAACTGACAAAACCGGCTTCCGGCCTTATCCCCCAATCAACGCTTGATTACATCCTGACATCAATCGCCTTGCACAGAAAACGCATATAAGAATCCGCCGCATGAAACCGCTGGCACACCGTATCGATAAAACCCGGATCCAGCGCATCATCATGACTCAGTTCACTGATGGCAATAAAATCCTTACGCTTGAGGTCTTCGATTAACGGGTGATCAGGGCTATATCCACGCGGCCCGCGCTTCAGTGTCTCACCCGACAGACTGAAATACGCCCGAAACCCGGCATCATCACGTGCCGCAAGCCAGGCCGGGCCGGCTTCCAGCAGGTAATCACGTATTTTTCCCAACGCCCGGCTGTCGGGTCGCCACATCCCCACTCCGACAAACACCGACTGGGTATCGATATGCACATAGTAACCGGGCGCGTGGACATCACGCCCCTGCTCATGACGGAACTGGATACCGATATTGGTTTTGTACGGGGTCTTGTCTCTGGAAAAACGCGTATCGCGATACACACGCATCAGCGACCCCCCGCGTTTCTTCGCAATAGCCAAAAAATGCGGTGAAATTTCGGCCATGCGTAGTGCCATACATTCAATAAACATTATCGCAGGCTGGCGCACATCACGCTCGTAAACGGATTTGTTTTCGTTAAACCAGTCACGGTTGTTATTGGCAGCCAGTGCGCGGAGAAAGTCGAGTGTCTGCGTCGTAAAACAGGCATCAGCATAGTCAACATTCATTTTGTTGCCTCCTCTCTGTCCTTGAGAAAATTGTACCCGGCACCACCTATGTAGCGTGGATCCCTACCCAGGCAATAATGCTAGTCCTGAGCGCTCCATACGAACACCTGTTACTGCATCACCCGCATCAATAAAAGGCTCGACCCGCCTGTCATGATGTTAGGGAACGGTCACAACAATTTTCCCTTTTTGCTGATTGGACTCCACATATCGATGGGCCTCTGCCATTTCGGTGAACGTAAATGTGCGATCAATAACCGGCCTCAGTCGCCCGTTAATCCAGCACTGTATCCGCTCAGAGATGCAGTTCACCCGACA
>CAYYAP010000242.1:0-2409 GCA_964469575.1 uncultured Thiohalobacter sp. | reverse complement strand
CAGCCAACTGCCAGTGTCATTAACGCCAGCACCCGGCCTTCGCGTGTCCAGTCGCCGCGCGCACGCCACAGCCAGGGCAGGCCGACCAGCAGCGCGGCGCCGTAGCTGGACAGTGATAACCACAGGCCTTGCAGGCCCTGTGATTCCAGTAAGCGCAGGGGATACCAGACCAGCCCCCACAGCGTGGCGGTCAGCAACAGACTGAACACGGGTAAAAGTGGATGACTGCACGATTTCATCAGATTGCGTATACTCTCATCTTCATTTTTTCAGCCGTTCCCGTCACATGAATCCCGACCTGTCACGCCTGCAACCCTACCCGTTCGAGCGCATGGCGACGCTGTACGCCGGCGTCACACCGCCAGCCGGGCTGGAGACGATTCGTTTATCCCTCGGGGAACCCAAACACCCGACCCCCGCCTTCATCACCGAGGCGATGATCGAGCACCTGCATGGCTTGTCATTATATCCCTCTACGCGCGGCACCGATGCCCTGCGTACCACGATCTGTGACTGGCTAACGGCACGCTTCGCCCTGCCGCCTGGCAGTCTCGACCCGGCTCACCACGCCCTGCCAGTCAATGGCACCCGCGAGGCGTTGTTCGCCATCGCCCAGTGCGTGGTTGACCGCGGTCGCGATGCCGCCGTGCTGATGCCAAACCCCTTTTATCAGATCTACGAAGGCGCTGCACTGTTGGCGGGCGCCGAACCGATGTTTGTCAATGCCACCCGGGACAGTGATTACCTGCCGGATTTCGACGCAATCGACGACGCCACCTGGAAACGCTGCCAGCTCGTCTACCTGTGCTCCCCCGGCAATCCCTGTGGACGGGTGATCGATATCACCACCCTGCAGGCGCTGATCGAGCGGGCGGAACAATATGACTTCGTCATCGCCTCTGACGAGTGTTATTCAGAGATTTACCTCGATGAAAACACGCCGCCACCCGGCCTGCTGCAGGCCGCTGCGCAAATGGGCAACGACAGCTTCGAGCACTGTCTGGTGTTTCACAGCCTGTCCAAACGCTCCAACGCACCGGGCCTGCGTTCCGGTTTTGTCGCCGGCAATGCGGATTTGATCCAGGCTTTTTTCCGCTACCGGACCTACCACGGCTGCGCCATGCCGCCCGCCACCCAGGATGCCAGTATCCGCGCCTGGCACGACGAGGCGCATGTGGTGGAAAATCGTCAACTGTACCGGGATAAGTTTACCGCCGTTGCGGATATACTCTCCCCTGTTATGGATGTTGAAATTCCACCGGCGGGCTTCTATCTCTGGCAGCGCACCCCGGTTGACGATAGCGAATTTTCACGCGAGTTGTACCGGCAACAGAACGTCGTGGTACTGCCGGGCAGCTATTTGTCGCGCGATACTGCGGCTGGCAACCCCGGCCACCGGCATGTGCGTATGGCACTGGTTGCACCACTCGACGAGTGTATCGATGCCGCGCAACGGATTCGAACCTTTACCGAACAGTTATAACTCTTTCAGGAGACCGCCATGAGCGATTTGCAAGCCACCATTGAAGAAGCCTTTGAACGACGCGCCGACATTACCCCGCGCACCGTCGAAACCCACGTCAAGGAAGCCACGCTGGAAGCCATACACAGGCTCGACACCGGTGAGGTGCGGGTAGCTGAGAAAAAGGACGGTGAATGGGTCGTTAACGACTGGCTGAAGAAAGCCGTGCTGCTGTCATTCCGCATTATCGACAATGAATTCATGAAGGGCGGCTTCACCAACTATTACGACAAGGTAAAATCCAAGTACAGCGACCATAACGCCAGGGAGTTCCGCGCCAGTGGCGTACGCGTGGTCCCGCCTGCGACAGCGCGTTTTGGTTCCTACATCTCGCCCGGCGTGGTGCTGATGCCATCTTATGTCAACATTGGCGCCTACATCGATTCCGGTACCATGGTCGATACCTGGGCCACCGTCGGTTCCTGTGCGCAGATCGGCAAAAACGTACATTTGTCCGGTGGCGTCGGCATCGGCGGTGTACTGGAACCGGTACAGGCCGCACCCACGATCATTGAAGACAACTGCTTCATCGGCGCGCGTTCCGAAGTGGTCGAAGGCGTGATTGTTGAGGAAGGCTCGGTGATTTCCATGGGTGTCTACATCGGCCAGAGCACGCGCATCTATGACCGTGAAAAAGACGAAGTCACTTATGGCCGTATACCGGCCGGTTCGGTCGTGGTATCCGGCAACCTGCCCTCGAAAGATGGTAAGTACAGCCTCTACTGCGCTGTCATTGTGAAAAAGGTCGATGCCAAAACACTCGGCAAGGTCGGCATTAATGAACTGCTGCGGAATATCTGATTCCACAATGGTCACAATCTACGGCATCAAGAACTGCGACACCATGAAAAAGGCCATGCGCTGGCTGGACGAACAGGGCGTTGAAT
>CAYYAP010000241.1:0-2442 GCA_964469575.1 uncultured Thiohalobacter sp. | reverse complement strand
TCCGACCACTTCAGTCGGTAACTGCCGTTTTCATAATCGGCAAAGGTGGTCAAAAACTTTGTCACGGCTTGCGGTACGGTGCCGTTCTGCTGAATCGTGGCGTCCAGTCGGTAGGCGCCGGTGGCTTCCAGCGCCACATCCGCCTGCACTTGCAAGGCGCCGCCGCTGGCGACAAGTTTCCCTTCGGTGGTTGTGTCACTGTGCTGTGTGATCAGGGTAACGCTACCCAGTGACAAGGCCAGTGGCGCCTTGACGTCGGCCGGCGCCCAGACAATCTTTCCGCTGAAAACCGGCACAGCGTCGGGCGGGAAACGCACATCGTCAAGATCCACTGACAGCTGACCGGCGACACTGAGCTGTTTCACACCCAGGCGATACAGCACTTCGGTGGCGGCAACATCGAGATGAACATCCTTCAGGTAAGGCGCGCCGGAGAATGTCAGTCCCGCCAGCGTGTGCACGGGTTTTTTGTCCAGCCTGCCGTGCAGCCCAAACTCCAGTTTTCCGAGAAACAGTGACAGCGGCCTGAAGCGCCAGCGCACGTCATCAACGGCTACACCCTGCGCCACAATACGACCCGTGTGCCCGCTCCATACGGTGCCCTGCACGCTGCCGATGACGATGCCGGGCATCGGCGGCGCCAGCGCCAGTGCCCGATCTGCGGGGATCGTTGCAATCAGAAATACCAGCCAGGCTACAACACCTGCCGCCACGATACGTCCTGTTGTCATCAGCTCACAGGCCCAAGCAGCGTCAGACGGGCATTCACACGCCCCGCGCCTTTGGGCTCGATGGTGATGACACTGGTATCGACCTGGTAGGTCTGGTTCAGCTTGCCAAGCCACAACACCATCGAGTCAAACACCGCGCCTTCCAGCCAGATCTTGACGCCCTTGCTGCCGTCCGGCTCGATACGCTTGATCGCCGGACCCAGGCCGGCTGAACGGGCCGACTGGTCAACCACCGCCAGCAGCGATCGACCCCCGAGGCCCTGTGCGCCACCACGCGCACTGCCGCGCAACGCCTTGACCTTGCCACTGGCCTGTTTCATCCAGTCGAGTGTTTCCTGCTCTGCGGCGACGTTCTTTTTCAGGTCACTGTAGGCGACAGCGGCCGGATCCCAGACCAGCAGGTAAAACATCAGCAGCGCCAGCACTGCCGCACCACCGGCCACCAGCTGTCGCTCGCGCCGCTCCAGTGCCATGAACCAGTCCTTCATGCGCGCCCCCCCTCAACACGGACACGGCTGTTGACCTTGCCGTCCCCCTGGGTGGTGGCTGACTGGATCTCTGCACGCAGACGAGCTTCACCGGTCAAGGCCTGCTTGAGCTGATCCAGCACCTGCACATTGTCGGCAAGCAGTTGCAGATCCAGTCGGCCGTCCCGGTAGGTAGCGCCCTGGATCTGCACGCCGCCGTGACTGCGCAGCACCCGCGCCACATCGGCGAGCAGGGCGAGAAAAGCCTTTTGCCCGCCGCCACCCGCCTGACGTTGCAGCTGTTTGAGTTTCTGTTCCATCTGCGCGCGCGGGTTGACGATACGGCGCGCCTTCGGGAAGGTTTCCCGGTAAATGTTCTCGATCCCGGCGACCAGCTGATCGTGCTGTTTCGACAGGCGGTAATAGTTCATCCCGGTGGAGACACCCGTCAGCACCAGGCCGGCCAACAGCAAGGCGGCCGTCGCCTTCCAGGGCCGTAGTCGCCGCCCCCATTCTTCACTGCGACTGTAGTCGCCCTGCAACAGGTCGAGCGCCGGCCCCTGAACAAAGCCGCGCCCGAGGATTTCCAGGGGTTGTAATTCCTGGTCAACCACCTCAACGTCAATGCCTTCGAGGTCAAGAATACTGGACCCGAACAGCCGTGCCTGCGCGGGCGCCTGGTCGCGTGACGCGAACAGGGAAACCAGCTCGGGAAATGTCTCCAGGTCGGCGGCAAAGCCGGCATAGGGACCGCTGCGCACCAGCACGCTACCGCCCTCGATCATCAGGCTCCAGCCATCGTCGGTCAGCGGCAGGGTGAGCATTTCCGGCACCCACTGGTTGGCCACCAGGCCCTGCTCCGCCAGCAGCTCCGCCCAGGCGTCCATTCGCGAACGGTCCACCACGGCAATCGGGTAGTTTTCCTCCTGCGCCGGGCCAACGGCAAAATGCAGGGTCTCGACCTCACTGGCCAGCTGTTCTTCCAGGACATAGGGGATGGCGCGCAGCACGCGCTGACGATTGCGCCCCGGAACCTGCGCCTCGCTGAGCAGTACTTCACTCCCCGGCACGATGGCCACGATGCGCGTTGCTCCGGCCGCTACGCCGGTTTCCGGCGCACCCTCACGCACCGGTGTTCGTGCACCGCCCTGCTCGTCGACCAGCATCCAGTCACGAAACCCTGCGCCTGCCGCCAGTCGTATCAGTAAGGTATCCGCCATGCGTCCTTTATCCTGTTATCCCGC
>CAYYAP010000240.1:0-2470 GCA_964469575.1 uncultured Thiohalobacter sp. | reverse complement strand
GCTGCGCCATACGCACGATGGTGTCGTACACGGCGGTGTCGCCGTGCGGGTGGTACTTACCGATAACATCACCGACCACGCGGGCGGATTTCTTATAGGGTTTGTTGAAGTCATTGCCGAGCACATTCATGGCAAACAGTACGCGCCGATGCACCGGCTTCAGTCCGTCACGCACATCTGGCAGCGCGCGCCCGACGATCACGCTCATGGCGTAATCGAGATAGGATTGCCGCATTTCGTCTTCCAGGTTGACCGGAAGCACTTCTTTGGCGAAATCAGACATAAAACTCAACCCGGGACCCGACCCAACCGCCGGTTCCGTAAAATGAATGTGAAGCTACCTGAGACGCGCTGAAACGCCCAGAGCGGCTAAAAGGGGAATGCTACCACATATAGCCCCACCACTGCATCAGGATAATCCGCGCTGAGAACGGCTGAGAGAGCGCCTGAGAGGCGGGTTGTCAATTTCCTGTGATTGTCATGAGCGCACACATTTTTGATCGGTCCGGGTGCTCAACCCTGCCGCGCTCGGTGACAATCACGTCCACCAGTTCCGCCGGCGTGATATCAAAGGCAGGGTTCCAGGCCTGTGCGCCGGCTGCCGCCACCGGCTGGCCACCCGCCTGCAACACTTCGTCTTCTGCACGACTTTCGATCGGGATGTCCGCGCCACTGGCAGTATCCATGTCAACGGTCGAAGACGGTGCGACCACCATAAATTTCACACCATGGTGGCGGGCGGCGACCGCAGTGGAGTAGGTACCGATCTTGTTGGCCACATCGCCATTGGCCGCAATCCGGTCGGAACCGACAATGACCCACTGCACCCGGCCCTGTTGCATCAGCCAGGCCGCTGCACCATCCACCAGCAGGGTAACCGGAATCTCATCCCTGACCAGTTCCCACGCGGTCAACCGCGCTCCCTGCAACCAGGGCCGCGTTTCATCGGCGTAGACCGCATCGAGTTTTCCGGCTGCCCAGGCACTGCGGATGACGCCCAATGCCGTGCCGTAGCCCCCGGTAGCCAACGACCCCGTATTGCAATGTGTCAGCACGCCGCTGCCCGCATCGATACAGGCAGCGCCCATCTCACCCATGGCGCGGTTTGCCGCGATATCCGCTTCATGTATCGCCTGCGCCTCGGCCAGTAATGCCGGCACCGGATTGCCCTGCTGCGTTGCCGCAAGACGCTGCATACGGTCGACCGCCCAGGCAAGATTGACCGCTGTGGGACGCGCCTGCGCCAGTTGCTGCATGTCCTGCGCAAACGCCGTCTTCCAGTCAGCGGGCTGAGCACTATAACGTGCGCGCGCCGCGAGTACCGCCGCATAGGCCGCCGTCACTCCGATCGCCGGCGCCCCGCGTACCACCATATTGGTGATAGCCTGCGCAACATCGCTACACTGTTCCAGAAGCAGGCAGGTTTCCTGGTGCGGTAAAACACGTTGATCGAGTAATTCCAGCCCGCTGTCCGTCCAGCGTACTGCGCGTATGGAGTCATGATCCGACATGTTGATTCCTTTTTTTCCTGTTTCTGGCGCCAGCTTTAATAGACAGGCGTATAGCACCCGGGGGTAATTGCCACATTCAACTTGCATTCGCAAGCATTTCAAACTTTACTTGCGTAAAAATATCAACAAGAGGAGTGTGTCATGAAATCGATTTCTATCACAGAACTGGGCAACCCGGACATGATCCAGACGATCCTGATCCCCTGGGCGATCCAGATTACCGTCGCACTCGCCATCTTCATTATCGGTCGCTGGATCGCCAAATGGCTGACCGGTATCGTCGAAAAGCTGATGCAGAAGTCCAGACTGGATGACATGCTGATCAACTTTGTCAGCAATATGGTCTACTCCGTACTGCTGCTGGTTGTGGTCATGGCGGCACTCGACCACCTGGGCATTGAAACCACCTCACTGCTCGCTGTGTTCGGCGCCGCCGGCCTGGCCATCGGTCTGGCGTTAAAAGACTCGCTGGCGAACTTCTCCTCCGGCATCATGATCATCCTGTTCCGCCCGTTCAAGGTCGGTGACTTTATCGAGGCCGGCGGCGCCAGTGGCGTAGTTGAAGAAGTCCTTATGTTCGCCACCATCCTGCGCACCGGCGACAACCGCGTGATCATCGTCCCCAACGGTCAGATCTACGGTGGCACCATTACCAACTACTCTGTAAAACCCACCCGGCGCATCGACCTGGTGTTTGGCATCGGTTACGACGATGACATTGCCAAAGCCAAGCAGATCATCAACGACATCATGAAGCAGGATGATCGCATCCTTTCCGATCCGGAACCTGCCGTCGCCATGGCGGAACTGGCCGATAACAGCATTAACTTCAATGTACGCCCCTGGGTCAAGAGCGGTGACTACTGGCCGGTTCGCGCCGACCTGCTGGAGAAGGTCAAACTGGCCTTTGATGCCAATGGCATCAGCATTCCCTACCCCCAGCAGGATGTGCATATGCA
>CAYYAP010000239.1:0-2573 GCA_964469575.1 uncultured Thiohalobacter sp. | reverse complement strand
TGCAGGGCGGCACCCAGTACAACCTGGCGGCGGTCAAGGCGCAGGTGGATTACATCCAGCAGCGGGTGCCGGGCGCCGAGGTGCGGGTTCACCCCCATTGCGGCGAGGCCGGCGCCATCGGTGCGGCGTTGGAGGCGCAGCGGCTGGTGAGATGTCGCGGTCATTCCCGCTTCATCGGCCTGAATGCGGCCATCGATCTGCAATACACCGCGCAGACCGACGAGACCACACGTTGCGGTTTCTGCGCCAACAACTGCTCGCGCACCTTTATCGACACCACCACCCCGGACGGGCAGACCAGCCGTTACATCGCCGGCTTCTCCTGCGAGAAGGGCACCGTGGAATCCAAACAGGCGGTGGTCACGCTGAACCAGGAGCGCAAACGCCTCGCGGCGAGCTATCCGAACCTGGTCGAAGATGAGGCCGCCTTGCTGTTCCGCGATGCCTATCGACCGGTGCCGCTACCGGAGGCAGGACTGCCGGTGGACGACGAGGAGGTGCGACGTGGCTGGTTCGGCTATGGCCCGGTGCGTCGACGCCCGCTGCGCCGGCCGTTTGTCCGCAGTTCCGAAGCGGCGGCGCAACGACGCAAGACCCTGCGCATCGGCATCCCCCGGGCGCTCAATATCTACATGATCGCGCCGTTCATGCGCACCTATCTGCAAGTGTTGGGTATCGCGCCGCGCAATGTGGTGTTTTCCGATACCACCTCGGAGGAGCTGTGGCGCGAGGGCGGCAAGTACGGTTCCATCGACCCCTGTTACCCCTCCAAGGTGTCGCTGGCCCATGTGTACAACCTGCTGCATCAGAAACAGGTGCGCAAGCCGCTGGACCATATCTGGTTTCCCTGCCTGACCCACATGGATACCTTCGTCTCCCACACCCAGGCCTCCAGCGCCTGCCCGGTGGTCGCCGGCACCCCCAAGGTGGTGCATGCGGCCTTCACCAAGGAAAAGGATTTTTTTGCCGAGGCGGGGGTGACTTACGTGGACAGACCCCTGAACTTCGAGCACCCGGCGCTGTTGCGTGAGCAGATGTTTGCCACCTGGGGAGAGCGGCTCGGTATCACCGTGGACGAGAACGACTGGGCCTGTGAACAGGGCTGGGCGGCCATGGCCCACTGCGACACGGTATTGCAGCAGCGCGGCCGGGAACTGCTGGACCAGGCGCAGCGGGACAACAGCGTAGTAATCCTGATGCTCGGCCGGCCCTATCACAGTGACCCTGGCCTGTGCCACGAGATCCCCACGGAATTTCAGTCACTGGGTTATCCGCTGTTGTCGATGCGCTCGATTCCCAGGGATCTTGCCTACCTGCAACGTTTCTTCGCCGATGATCTGGCGCAGGGGCGCATCGCCGACGTGTTCGATGTGCGCGACGTGTGGCCCGAAAACTATTCCACCAACAGCGTGCAAAAGGTCTGGGCGGCGAAGTTCGCCGCCCGCCATCCCAATGTGGCGGTGCTCGATCTGTCGAGCTTCAAGTGCGGGCACGATGCCCCCACCTACGGCCTCATCGACAAGATCCTCGCCGCCAGCAAGACCCCCGCGCTGACGCTGCACGATCTCGATGCCAACAAGCCCGGTGGTTCCATCAAGATCCGGGTCAAGACCTATGCCTATTCGCTGAGTCTGTTCCAGGAGCAGATCGAGGACCGGGCGAAGCAGCGGCATGTCGCATAGAGGAGGGCGGGTAATGAATACGGTAAAGGAGGAAACGGCAATGAATAAAAACAACGCAACTCACAGCCCGGACGTTAATCCCACAGTCACCGCGGAAAGCCAGACGGTGCAATGGTACGATGCCAATCCCCAGACCTTCACCCGCGCGCAGCGCGGCAGCACCACGCTGCTGTTCGGCGGACTGACCACCCTGCACGACAAACTCATCGAGGCCGGTCTGGCCTTCCAGGGCTATCGGGCCCGGGCCCTTCCGGCGCCGGACAATGCCGCGTTACAGATGGGCAAGGAGTTCGGCAATCGTGGCCAGTGCAACCCCACCTATTTCACGGTGGGCAATCTGGTGAAATACCTCACCATGCTGCGCAACGAGCAGGGCATGAGCAGTGAAGAAATCGTCGATAAGTACGTGTTCGCCACCGCTGGCGCCTGTGGCCCGTGTCGTTTCGGCACCTATGTCACCGAGTATCGCAAGGCCCTGCGGGATGCCGGCTTCGAGGGTTTTCGGGTGCTGCTGTTCCAGAATGCCGGTGGCCTGAAACAGAGCGCCGCCGAGGCGGGGTTGGCACTGACGCCGAAGTTTTTTGTGATGTTCCTGAAATGTATCATCGCCGGCGACGTGCTTAATGCGGTGGGTTACCGCATCCGTCCCTACGAGGTTCAGGCGGGCAGCACCGACGCGGTGCTGGAGCAGTGCCAGACCCTGGTGGCCGATGCGCTGCGCCGCGGTCGTGGCATCGTGCGCCCATTACGCCGCTGCCGGAAACTATTGCAGCGCATCGAGATCGACCGCCTCCAGCCCAAACCCAAGGTCTCCATCATCGGTGAATTCTGGGCCATGACCACGGAAGGGGACGGCAGCTATCGCCTGCAACGTTTTCTGGAGCAGGAGGG
>CAYYAP010000238.1:0-2592 GCA_964469575.1 uncultured Thiohalobacter sp. | reverse complement strand
CAGGCGCACACAATAGGCCCGGCGTCTTTCTGCCCGATGGCGGGCTTGCCGGTAAGCAGGCTGGTGCGTTCTGTATCGTCGAGCGGACCTGCCTCGAACAGTTTTGATAACCAGTCGCGCGACGGCAGGTCTACCGTGGGGCCGATGAAGATGCAGCTTTCCAGTTGGCCATTGACCAGTCGGGCGGCGCGGTAGCGGTTTACGGCTGAATCAAAATACTCCAGCCAGTCGACGTCGGTTTCGTGGCTGCATAACAGGGCGCGTGCGCAGCCGGCCCAGTCTTGCGGGCTTTGTTCGCCGGCAATTTCGTAGCGCCACATGCCCTGCCCTTTGGCGCAGGACCAGTAGGCGGCATTTTTCAGTTCCAGCCTTCTGCGCGACAGGATGAAGCCGTACCAGGCAACCGCTACTGGCTCGATGGCTACGGGCGTATATTTAAACTCGGGTTGCCCGGAGACAGGGTCGGTTGCGGGACTGATTAAACAATCCACGCTCGGCACACTGGAGAATTGCAGGTTCCAGTGCATGGGCACAAATACGCTGCCGCGTTGTTGCGCATCGGAAACCCGGGCGCGCACGATAATTTCACCCCACTCACTGCGTAGTCTGACCAGGGAATGGTCCTTGATCGCGTACTGCGTGGCATCGTCAGGATGCAGTTCAGCATACGGCTCGACAATATGCCCGGACAAACGCGGCGACTTGCCGGTACGCGTCATGGTATGCCAGTGGTCACGCACCCGGCCGCTGTTCAGCACCAGCGGGTAGTCATCGCTGATGGCGTGCGCCGGTTGCGGATCCTGCACCGCGACAAAATGCGCACGCCCGCTTTGGGTGAAGAAGTGCCCGTCACTGAACATCCGTGCACTGCCTTGTGGCGCCGCGCGACTGACCGGCCACTGCACGGGCGGCAGGTACTGGTAGTCTTCGTCGCTGATGTCAGCCAGTGCACTGATATCGAAATCGCGCTCACCGTCGTTCTCAAAACCGGACAGGGCAGCGTGTTCACGCCACACGTCGGCAGCACTCTGGTAGTTGAACGCTGTTTCAAAGCCCATGCGTCGCCCGACTTCGCTGACAATCCACCAGTCGGGCCGGGCATCGCCCTGGGTGGGAAGAAAGGCGCGCTGGCGGGAAATGCGGCGCTCGGAGTTGGTGACGGTGCCTTCTTTCTCGCCCCAGCTCTGGGCGGGTAATAGCACGTCAGCATAGTACGTGGTGTCGGTATGCTCCACGCAGTCCGATACCACGACACATTCACACTGCTGCAGGGCAGCGCGCACGCGTTGCGTATCGGGCAGGCTCACGGCCGGGTTGGTAGCCATGATCCAGACGGCTTTCACTTTGCCGGCTTCAATCGCCTGGAACAGGTCGACGGCTTTCAGTCCCTCCTGTTCGGGAACGCCCGGCGACTGCCAGAAGCGTTGCACGCGTGCGCGGTGCTGCGGGTTGTCGAGTTCCATGTGCGCGGCCAGCTGGTTGGCCAGCCCGCCGACTTCGCGCCCGCCCATGGCGTTGGGCTGCCCGGTAAAGGAGAACGGCCCCATGCCCGGCCGTCCGATACGGCCGGTCAGCAGGTGGCAATTGATAATACTGTTGACCTTGTCGGTGCCGAAGGAAAACTGGTTTATGCCCTGGGAAAATACCGTCACCACACGTTCGGTGCGGGCAAACAGCCGGTAGAACTCGCGTAGCGTCCCGGCATCGAGGCCACACTGCACCGCGACAGCATCCAGGTCACCTGCCGACTCGCGCGCGCTCGCCAGCGCCGCTTCGGCACCATCGGTGCAACGTTCCACAAACATCGCATTCAGCTCCCCGCTGTCCTGCAGGTAGCACAGCAAGCCGTTGAACAACAGGGCGTCAGAGCCGGGGCGCACGGCAAGGTGCAGGTCAGCGATATCACAGGTCGGCGTCTGGCGTGGGTCGATGACCACCACCATCAGGTCGGGGTTGTCTTTCTTTGCCTTGCGGATACGCTGGAACAGCACCGGGTGGCACCAGGCGGCGTTGGAACCGGCAAGAACGATCAGCTTGGCGCGCTCCAGGTCTTCGTAGCTGCATGGCACGGTGTCGGTGCCGAAGGCGCGTTTGTAGCCGGCCACTGCCGAGGACATGCACAGGCGGGAGTTGGTGTCGATGTTGGCGGAGCCAATGAAGCCCTTCATCAGCTTGTTGGCGACGTAGTAGTCTTCTGTCAACAACTGGCCGGAGACGTAGAAAGCCACGGCATCCGGGCCGTGTTCGTCGATGATGCGCTTGAACTCCCCGGCGACATGGTCGAGTGCGCGGCCCCAGTCGGTCACTTCACCGCGCACGCACGGGTACAGCAAGCGGTTGTCCGGCCCGACGGTTTCACCCAGCGCCGCACCCTTGGAACACAGGCGGCCGAAGTTGGCGGGGTGGTCGGGATCACCGCGTACGCTGACATTCATCGCCTCATCAGCGCTGGCCAGTACGCCGCAGCCAACACCGCAGTAGGGACAGGTGGTTCGAACTTCGTGTGTACTCATTCGGGCATTATAGATGTGACGGGATTCCTTAAAATGTTTTATTAGTGTTCGGCAACCTGCACACCGACCTGGGTCATGT
>CAYYAP010000237.1:0-2597 GCA_964469575.1 uncultured Thiohalobacter sp. | reverse complement strand
GCGTATGCCCGGCGCACGGTAGCCGTCGTCATTGGAAATCAGAATTCGCATGGAACCCTTATGATACCCGAGTCTGCCCCGCCCGCCCATTACCCCTGTCAGAAAAACGGTTACACCACGGGTATCCCGATCCGACTCACAGACTCACCTGCAGGCCGAGTTCCAGCACACGATCCTCTACCACGCCCAGCGTGGCTAATACTGCAGTGCGCGACTTGATCGACGGTGCTGCAGTTGCTTCTGACACTAACCGAAACCACGTACCAGATAGACAATAAGCAAGACACCCGGGATGGAGACTGCAATATTGCCGTTGAAGTATGACATGGCTTTCCCTATCTGGTTGAAAAACAGGCCGGTGGGCTATCCGGCTCGCGCCGGAACAATAACACTAACGGAACCGGCAGTAGAAGGCCCGGGTTTACAAACCGGCAAGTAATGACAGAAGCCAGAGTTGATTCAGGTCAATGATATTGACCCGCCAATATTTTAACGTGCAACCGCTTTCGAGCTGGTTCTTTCAACTCACCAGGAAAATACATGAATACTTTTACATACACTCTACGTTTCTGTTCTTTATCCATACTGTCCCTGACGCTTTACCTGACAAGCACCGCTGCACTGGCAGTGCCCAGTTATGCGCGTCAGACCGGTATGGCATGTGGCGCATGCCACACGGTATATCCGGAACTGACGGCTGTCGGCCGATCATTCAAGCTTGGCGGCTACACGCTGGCAAATATGAAGCAGATCGAAACAGTCACAGGCAAGGATGTCCTGAAAATTAATGAAGTCCCGCCGCTGTCAGCCATGTTGCAGACCGGCTTTACCCATTTGAACAAACAGGCTCCGGGCAAACAGAACGATGACGTGCAGTTCCCGCAGCAGCTGAGTTTCTACTTCGCCGGCGAGATCAGCCCGCACATGGGCTCGTTCCTGCAGGTTACCTATGAACAGGAAGAGGGGAGTATCGGTTTCGACATGGGGGACGTCCGTTATGCCAACCATACGACAGTTGCTAATCATAACCTGCTTTACGGCGTGTCCCTGAATAACGCACCGGGTATGGAGGACGTCTGGAATACCACACCGTCGTGGACATACCCCTATACAAGCTCGGTTACAGCGCCCACGCCGACCGCAGACCCTGTCGTCAACGGCCTCATGAATGTGGCGGGCCTTGGCGCCTACGCCCTGTGGGACGATCACTGGTACGGTACGCTGACGGCCTATCGCAGCGCCCCGCAGGGACAACAAGCTGGCGGCACGTTACAGGAGGGGTCGTTGGATAATATCACCCCCTACGGACGTTTCGCCTGGCAGGGTTATTTTTCCAACCAGGGCTACCTGGAGATTGGTACTTACTTCCTGCACACCAAGTTCAACCAGGGGATGTCCGGGAATGGCGCAGTGGGTAAGTCTGACAAGTACACGGACCTGGCCCTGGACGCGTCTTACCAGCAACCGTTAGGTGATAATCACCTGCTTTCCATGCACGCCGTCTACATCAACGAGAAACAGAAACTCGATTCGAGTGCCGCCGCCGGCTTGTCGAGCAACCCCAACAAAACCCTTGAGCAGGTCCGCGTCGATGCCAGTTACGAATACGGCCACCGCGGCCAGATCGCACTGGGGTACTTCAACACCTGGGGAGACCGCGACCTGTCCTATTACCAGACCACCCTCGGCGATGTGGACAACAGCATCAGTGGCAACCCTGACAGTGCCGCCTTCCTCGCCGAGGTCGACTACCTGCCGTGGGAAAACACCAAGTTCTCGATACAGTATACGGGCTACACGAAGTTCAATGGCAGCAGCAATGACTATAATGGAAACGGACGCAGCGCTTCGGACAACAACACGCTGTATCTGAATACCTGGTTCATGTGGTAAGACGCATGTCCTGCCGCTGGATCATCCTGTGGGCAATGCTTGCGCCATTACTGGCGCAAGCGGAGGGCAAGCCTCCGGCTGACATTGAGGCGCGCTTTGCGGCCATGCAGGCGCAGCTTGATGCCCTGAATAAACGTCTGGAACGACTGGAGCATCCGCTCCAGTCACACCTGCCGTCACCGGACACCGCCGCTAATGCGACGACTGTTGATAATGGTGTTGCGGCTACCAGCGCTCCGCCCGCTGCCTCGCCACCTGCACAACCCGCACTGACGGCCCTCAGGGAACTCGAGGTGCTACGCACGAACTGGAAGCAATTGAAGCGTGGTTTGACACGTACTGAACTGCGCCAGCTGCTCGGCAAACCGGGTTCAAAACTGGCACTCGACCGGCAAACGATGTGGTATTACCGCTATCCCGGTATCGGTGGCGGCTCGGTGATGCTGGATAGCAAGGGTAAAGTGACGGGCTGGCAGGAACCTCCGTTCCGTGGCTGGTAGACGAATACCCACTGACCGGACCAGGGGGTATAAAGTGCAAAACATCATGCAGACAGCCTGATCCCGACTCCACCCCCCATCAGAAAAACGGTTACAATCCGGACACATGAGCAAACCGGATCCGGAAGATATCAAGCTGTTCCGCGACAGCGTGGGCGCGGTAAAGCCCGTGCGTAATGACCGGTTCGCACCGATACGGCGGAA
>CAYYAP010000236.1:0-2621 GCA_964469575.1 uncultured Thiohalobacter sp. | reverse complement strand
GTAAAGGTTGGGCGAAAACCGCCGATTCCCTCATTGAGTAGAGCATGCAAATACCGAATGAATGATATTTCGCAAAATATCCTGCTGATCGAATCATCGGCCACCCAGCGTTATGTCCTCCTGCAGGCGCTGCGCTCCGGGGGGGATGAGGTCAATGTGGCAGACAGTTACGCCAGTGGTCTGAAAATTCTTCAGGATATTGGCGAAAGCAAACCCTACCCCCTGGCCGTCATACTGGGCTGGCCTGCGCACACCGAACCGGATGCCGATGAACTGCTGGTACTGCTGGAGCGGGCGCCGCTCACCAACATCCCGGCACTTATCTTGTCTCACGAACCTGATGCGGCAATAAAACTCTGGGCAAGTCAGCGACCCTGTACCGCCGTACTCGACTGGTCGGATCGTGATACGCTCGACGAAACACTGAAGTCCCTCTGCTCCGCCACTCCCCTGCCCGCCATCTCACAACCCGCCATCATCAATAATATGCGGCCAATTCGCCTGCTACTGGTCGATGACTCGCCCAGTGTACGTTCCTATTACCGGAAACTGCTGATCAATAACGGTTACGACGTCGATGTTGCATCCAATGTGCAGGAAGGCTTCCAGAAGGCGGAACGGGGACAGTATGACATCGCGATTATTGATTATTTCATGCCCGTAGAGAATGGTGATGTCCTGTGTCGCAGGCTCCAGAAACACGCCGCGACACGGAATATTGTCATCGCCATGCTGACCGGAACTTATCTCGACCAGGTCATTAAGGATTCACTGGATGCCGGTGCGACAGAGTGCATGTTCAAGAACGAGGTCGATGCCTTGTTCCTGACCCGCGTATCGGCCATGAGTCGTTCAATCCGTATAAAGAATTCGATTGAAACACAGCGTCAGCGCTTGCAGAGTATTCTTCACTCTGTCGGCGATGGTGTTTATGGCGTTGATAATAGTGGCAGAATCTCATTCATTAACCCTACGGCCTTGCGTATCCTGGGATTCGACGACGAATCGGAACTGCTTGGCGAAAGCCCGATGAGGCGACTGCACCACTCTGACGAGCAGGGGCAGAAACTGTCAAAACTGGCCAGCAAGCTCGAACGCACCTATGGGAAACCGGACATCCTGAAAAACTGGGAAACTGTATTCTGGTCACGCCATAACACCCTCGTCCCGGTAGAATGCACGGTATTCCCGATGTACATGAAAGGCCGGCAGGAGGGTTCTGTTGTGGCCTTCCAGGACATCTCGGAAAGAAAGACATTTGAGGAAAAACTGCGCTGGCAGGCAAGCCATGATGCGCTTACCGAACTGTTCAACAGACGCTACTTCGAAGAACGCCTTGAAATTGAGTTAGAGCGCTTACACAGGAGCGAAGAGGCCAGTGCGCTGCTTTACATTGACCTGGACCGATTCAAATACATCAACGATACGGCAAGCCATGACGCCGGTGACCAGTTACTGATCCAGGTGGGACAAAAACTGCGCTCCCGGCTGCGCAGTACCGACACGCTTGCCCGGCTGGGTGGTGACGAATTCGCCGTACTGCTGCGTAATATCGATCCCGACATGCTTGCCCGGACGGCTGATGCCTTCCGTACCGTACTGAGTGAGGGCGGTTTCCTCTATCAGGGACGCAGCTACGATGTACACGGAAGCGTCGGTGCTGCACTGTTTAACCGTCACACGCAGTCTCCGGGCGATGTGCTCGCCCACGCCGATATCGCCTGCCACATAGCCAAAAAAGAAGGCGGAAACCACACGCACATTTATGCCGACAGCAGTGATTTCCGTTCTGAAATGGGCCGGGATCTTAACTGGTCCGCACGCTTGCGCAAGGCTATCGACCATGACCATTTTGAGCTGTATTTCCAGCCTATTCTGCCCCTGTCGGCGATAGACCTGGATCATCTACCGCCGCAATCCGGTGCGCTCTGGGCGCACATTGCCTGCAATCCTTCACAGATAAAAATGTGCTTTGAAGTTCTGATACGCCTGAAAAGCCGTAACTCACTGATTATGCCAGGCGCTTTTCTACCCACTGCGGAACGATTTCATTTAATGCCGGAAATCGATTTCTGGGTGTTGCGCCACGCCATTCGCCAGCTTGCCGAGTTCCGCTCAATCTGGAAAGACGTCATCTTCTCGGTCAACCTGGCCGGCCAGACGCTGGTAAAAGTGGAGCTTGTTGACACAATCAAGCGCTTGTTGCATGAGTACAAGGTCGACCCGTCAAGCCTGTCCTTCGAGATAACTGAAACGAGCGCCATCGCAAACATTCCCGCCGCCCAGAAAGTGATCAACGAACTGGGGGCGATCGGTTGTCATTTCTCACTCGATGATTTCGGAACCGGATTCAGTTCCTTCTCTCACCTCAAACATCTTGCCGTGGACTGTATTAAAATTGACGGGATGTTCGTGCGCGGCATGACCCATGACCCCACCGATCACGCCATGGTGATATCCATGAATGATATTGCGCACTTCCTTGGCCAGACGACCGTAGCCGAGTTCGTTGAAGACAGGGAAACCCTTCAGATACTGGCTGAAACCGGTGTCGATTATGTGCAGGGCTATTACCTGTCACGCCCGGTACCTGAACAGGTGGCGCGCTGCGAATCCCCGGT
>CAYYAP010000235.1:0-2626 GCA_964469575.1 uncultured Thiohalobacter sp. | reverse complement strand
ATGGCAATCGGGTTGTCTCACGGGGTGAACCGCCTTCGCCGAGCTTTTCGGTGATCTGGTAGTGCAGTATTTTTTTCCCGATCATATTTTATACCTTCTGTTTGTTGCGTTAAATTGTGCCGCCATGGCGCTTTGCTTTGAATCCCAGAGGGATGATATGCTTTATCGAAGCCCACCATCCCAAATCCATCTAAACTCCATTAGGGGTAACATGAAACATGCCACCCTTGCAGGGTGTTTCTTTGCCAACACTTACCCGCATGCTTCTTATGGGCCACACGACGGTGCCGCCGTTACCGAATATCCTTGATGAGCACCACATCGCTGGACAGCGACCCACGCGCGCACGCCAGCGTTTTGCCATCCCGAGAGAGGGCAAAATTGAAAATGATGCCCGACTTGAAATCGGTTCGTTTTTGCGGCGGTCCGCCCGAAATCGCCTGACTCCAGATGTTGGAAACGCCAGCCTGGGTATTCACGTACAACACCGCCCGGTTATCGCCGGTCCATACCAAATGATTGACCGCCGCTGGTACGGGAAACAGTTTGAGCGGCGGCCCGCTGGTGAAAGGCAAAATGCCGAGGAGGAACGCGCCTTCCGCTTCTTCCTGATACCGACAGGCAAAATATTTTCCGTCAGGAGATATCGCCGGATATCGCGCAATCTTTTCGGTCAGTTGAATCGGTGGCCCGCCGTCGATGGCAACCTTGCGCACGGCATAGGCCGCCGCGGTCGAGCCCGGCTTCCCGGGACGATAACCCCAATAAGCGACCCACTGACCATCCTGGCTGACAACCGGGTAATAATCTTCCCGCTTCGTCAACTGCAGCAGGCTTCCGGATTGTAGGTTGAGTTTCCAGATATGCGGAATGCCGGTTCGATCCGATTGAAAGACGAGAAAGCGCCCATCCTGCGTCACAGACGGCCAGAGGTCCGGATACGGCTCCGTGGTCAGTTGGCGCTTGTTCGCGCCATCCCGACTCATCATCCAGATGTCCTGGTTGCCGCTTTCAAGGGAGGTATAGACGATTTCTCCGGCTTCGGTGAAGGAGAGGCCGGAGACGCCCTCGTCCGTGCCGCTGGTGAAGGAAAGTTGTACCGCGCGACTGGCGTCGAAATCCTGGATCGTCCAGATGTTGGACGTACGTTCGACTTTCACGCTGACCAGTGTGTTGCCATCGGCGGTCAAACCAAGGCTTGCATTGTCGTAGCTGTTCAGGTCGTTGGTGATCCGGCGCAGTTTGCCTTCAGGATAGCTCAGGTGCCAAAGTTGAAATCGGGTTTGTGACGTGGTGTCGCTGGCATTGACAACCAGGCCACCGCCATCAGGAGTCCATTCAACCCGGCTCACATGGAAACGCATTTTGGGTTTGAGGAGCCACTCCTGTCTGCCGTCCTGCACCGAAACGAGCAGAACACCCATGCGCCACGAACCGGCAACGCTGCCGGCGGCACAGGCGAGCCACTGACCATCCGGTGACCAGGAAGGCCCAACGAGTTCGCCTCCGGCGTAAAATTCAGGTTCTTTGCGGCTTCCCAATTTTCTTACCTCGCTGCCATCCGTGTGCGCGACCATCAGGGCTTCCTCGCCCTGGCTGCTGAACTGGCGCATAAAAGCGATTTCCTTCCCGTCGGGCGATATGGTCACGCTACCGCCGACAATGGGGCCGACGTTGGCCAGAATTTTCGTCGACCTTCCGCCCAGGGTTGGGATTTTGTAAAGGGTGGGAATGAAGGTCACTTTATTCCACATGACGTAATAGATGAAGTTGCCATCGCGCGAGAAGGTGGTGCCCCCGAAGGTCACATCGGCCGGCGGCAGGACCTGAACCTTGCTGCCGGTAGCTACCTGCCGTACCCACAAGCCCGATTTGCCCTTGTCCTGCAACGTGTGCACCACGTAGTTGCCATCCGGTGAAATATTGGCGGTCCCGGCACCTCCCGTGTTGGTGAGCCGGGTGATCTGCATGTTTTGAAAGGGACGCCTGTTTGGGTGGGGAGCGAGAAAGCCTCTCCAAACCGCAAAGGCGAGGAGCGCAAGAGCTGCAGCCGCTCCCAGGCCGATGAACAAATTTTTGCGTCCGTTTGCAGCGCCGGCACGCCGACCCGAAACCCGAAAGTCTGGCACCGGTGTGCGCCCGGACAGGGTGGACAGTTGAGACAACATCTCCTCGGCGCTTTGAAACCGCTGCTCCAGTTGCTTCGCCAGCGCCTTTTGCACAATGCGTGCCATCTCGCCGGGAAGCTTGCCGCAGTCCGGATCCTCATTCAATATTGCGTAGATAACCGCCTGTTCATAGTCACCTTTGAAGGGCAGTTGCCCGGTGAGCATTTCATACAGCACCACGCCGAACGCCCAGATGTCCGTACGGTGATCAACGGACTCACCGCGCGCCTGCTCAGGCGACATATAGGCTGCCGTACCGAGCGTCGTGCCGACTTTGGTGAATTGCGCCCCGCCGCGCATTTTAGCGAGACCGAAGTCCATGATCTTGACCTGACCCTCATCAGTGATCATGATGTTGCTGCTTTTGATATCTCTGTGGGTGATGCCTTTCTTGTGTGCGGCTTGCAGGCCGGAGGCGATCTGAATGGCATAGCTGATGACCTCGGTAAGAGGTAGAA
>CAYYAP010000234.1:0-2685 GCA_964469575.1 uncultured Thiohalobacter sp. | reverse complement strand
CTTCACGGTGACGCGGCAATTGCTATGACATGCCGGCTAACGGGTCATCGATAACCGCAGGGCGACCATGAGCGAGGTGGTGCCGGTCCAGCGAACGGCGGAACAGTTGAATCATGTTGTTGACCGGGCAGACGCGTTTGAACGCCATCAGTATCAGCTGACTGCGGTTGCTCACCTCGAATTTCCGGAACAGGTGACCGAGGTGTAGTTTGATGCTTTGTTCCGACAGGCACAGATCCTCGGCCATTTCACGTGTCGACATGCCTTCGAGTACGCGCTGCAGGACGTCGGATTCACGTTTCGTCAGCGTACG
Source organism: uncultured Thiohalobacter sp. (assembly GCA_964469575.1). GTDB lineage: Bacteria > Pseudomonadota > Gammaproteobacteria > DSM-19610 > DSM-19610 > Thiogranum. The sequence continues at coordinate 2,372 of CAYYAP010000234.1, read as the reverse complement.
CTTCATGCCGGCGATCTTGTCGGCAATACCCTGTTCGACAATACGGTCTATCTCGGAAACGGCCTGAACCATGTGCTGGAGAGATTTTCTGCCCAGCCAGTAACCCCCGTCACGAACTTCATGAATGGCAATGCCGAGTAGCTCGGGACCGGTGCTGCTGTCGATAAATCCATGGGCGCCGGCCTGGAGCATTCTGCGTACAAAGGTATATGCCATTTCATGGCCGAAGACGATAATACGCAGGTCGGGGCGTGTCTCCATGAAGGGTTTAAACAGCTGATCAAGCGGGGTGTCCTCAAGCGCCCTGTAGACCACGGATTGCTCTACCATGAGGATATCGGTGGGCTGTTCGACATAACGGCTATGGCAGTCGTGGGTTGGGCTGGTGCAGGAAATCACGTCGAGATCCGTCTGGTCCGCCATTACGCGGGCCAGTCCGTCTGCATAGATATCCTGGTTGGCGACCAACAACAGGGTGGTCGGTTTCTGCGTATGATATTGCCGTGTGTCGAGGTGTGCGAGGCCTTTGGTCGGACGAGACATAATGGCACCTTGTATGATTATGGGTTGGTATCAAGGTCATTGTTGCTACTATGCTTGAGTTAAGCACAAGACAGGAAAAACACCAGCCGGAGACCCTGGGGAAACGATGATCGCAGCAAAATCCATTCGTTGCCGGACTGTGCCGGAAGACGCCAGCCAGCCTGGTGACAGCCGCTTGCACCCGCTGCTCAGGCGTATCTACGCCGCCCGTCAAGCGAGTGATAACGATTGGGAAAACGGGCTTGCGGCGTTGCATCCGCCGGATTCCCTCAAGGGGCTCACCGCCGCGATGGATTTGCTGGAAACGGCGCTGGGACAGCAGCAGCGTGTCCTGGTGGTCGGTGATTTTGACGCCGATGGCGCCACCAGCAGTGCACTGCTGGTGGCGGCCCTTCGTGAAATGGGCGCGGCGCAGGTCGATTACCTGGTGCCTGACCGATTCAAATTCGGTTACGGCCTGACGCCGGAGATTGTCGATGTGGCGGTCACCCGCAAACCGGACCTGCTGATTACTGTCGATAATGGCATATCCAGCCTTGAGGGGGTGGCGCGCGCACGCGCGGCGGGTATCCGCGTGCTGATCACGGATCACCACCTGCCGGGCGCGAGCCTGCCGGCGGCGGACGCCATTGTGAATCCAAACCAGCCGGGCGATACCTTTCCCTCCCGATCGCTCGCCGGTGTGGGTGTGGCCTTTTACCTGGTGATGGCGCTGCGCAGCCACCTGCGCGAGCAGGGATGGTTCACGCAGCAGGCGATAGCGGAACCCAATCTTGCCGCCTACCTCGACCTGGTGGCGCTCGGCACCGTCGCCGATGTGGTACCGCTGGATCGCAACAATCGCCTGCTGGTGAGGCAGGGACTGTTGCGCATTCGCGCCGGTCATTGCCGGCCGGGTATCCGCGCACTGCTGAAAGTGGCGGGCCGTAACCCGTCGCGTGTGGTCGCGTCTGATTTTGGTTTTGCCGCCGGCCCGCGACTGAATGCCGCCGGACGACTCGACGATATGTCGCTGGGTATTGAATGCCTGCTGAGTGATTCGGAATCGCGTGCGGATGCGCTGGCGCAGCAGCTCGATGCGCTCAATCGCGAACGTCGTGAGATCGAAACCGACATGAAGGCCGACGCCATGCAGCACCTCGACGCCATGCAACTGGACAGGAATGACCTGCCCGCCGGCTTCTGTCTGTACGACGCCGGCTGGCACCAGGGGGTCATTGGCATCCTGGCCTCGCGCATCAAGGAGCAGTTTCATCGCCCGGTGATTGTGTTTGCCGATGCCGGGGCGGGCGAACTGAAGGGCTCGGCGCGTTCCATTCCCGGTCTGCATATCCGGGATGTGCTTGACGCGGTTGCCGCCCGTCATCCCGGGCTGGTGAAAAAGTTCGGCGGCCACGCGATGGCGGCCGGTCTGTCGCTTGAAACAGCAAAGTTCGACGCTTTCCGCCAGGCGTTTGTGGCCGAACTGGAAGCGCAGCTCGATGAAGAGGCGCTGACGGGCGTGCTGGAAACCGACGGCGAGTTGCAGCCCGATGATTTCAGCCTGGAGCTGTCCGAGCTGCTGCGCGATGCGGGTCCCTGGGGACAGGGTTTCCCCGAGCCGTTGTTCGATGGCCTGTTCAGCGTATTGTCGGTACGGGTTGTCGGTGAGCGTCACCTCAAGCTGTCGCTGCGCCCACGTGACGGTGGCCCCGTGGTGGATGCCATTGCCTTTGGTCAGGTCGAGCGCTTTGTGCCCGACAAGGGCTCGTTGGTGCGCGCCGTGTACCGGCTGGACAGCAACGAATACCGTGGCATGCTGAGCTTGCAGCTGGTGATTGAATGGCTGG
>CAYYAP010000233.1:0-2726 GCA_964469575.1 uncultured Thiohalobacter sp. | reverse complement strand
AGGCCGCGCCCGGTTGAGGAATTGCTCGCGTCGTATCAGCCGCGGCTTGACCTGGTCTGAGACTGCCAGGACAACGCTGCTTAATTCGTCATACCGGCGCAGGCCGGTATCCATGTCGTTGAAACCACTGGATTCTGGCATGCGCCAGAATGACGGGTAATGAATTAATCAGTGCTTCCCTGGTCGTGTAGTCTTTCCGCGGCATAGACCGTGTTTTGCATCAGTGTCGCGACCGTCATCGGTCCTACCCCGCCGGGTACCGGTGTTATCCAGGCGGCGCGTTCTTTTGCCGCCTCGAAACCGACATCGCCGACCAGACCGGTGTCGGTACGGTGTATACCGACATCGATGACCGTCGCTTGTGGGCGTATCCAGTCGCCGGGCACCAGTCCCGGTTTGCCGGCAGCCACGACCAGGATTTCCGCGGCGCGTACATGAGCTTCCAGGTCTTCGGTAAAGCGGTGGCAGCAGGTAACCGTGGCGCCGGCAAGCAGGAGTTCCAGCATCATCGGCCGGCCCACGTGGTTTGAGGCGCCCACGACGACGGCTTCACGGCCGTAGTAGGTTTCCCCTGTACTGTCGAGCAGCGTGATGATGCCGCGCGGTGTGCAGGGACGCAGTTGTGGCATGCGTACGGCAAGGCGTCCAATGTTGTAGGGATGAAAGCCATCGACATCCTTGTCCGGGCGAATGCGTTCGAGCACCGTCTGGGTGCTGATCTGTTCCGGTAGTGGCAGCTGGACCAGGATGCCGTCAATGTCATCGTCTTCATTGAGCGTATCGATCAATTCCAGCAAGGTCGGCTCGCTGGTGTCTTCCGGCAGATCCCACGAACGCGACAGCAGGCCGATTTCTTCACACGCAGCGCGCTTGTTCCTGACATAGATCTCGGAAGCCGGATCGCTGCCTACCAGCAGCACGGCAAGCCCGGGTTGACGTTTGCCGGCGGCCAGTCGCGCGTCGATGTGTTGTTTCGCCTGCTGGCGAGTGCTGGCTGCGATCGCTTTACCGTCGATGATGCGGGCGCTCATGGAAAATCCGGATCCTGGCTCTGCTTCGGGAAGGCCGGCGATTCTCGCATGCGCGCCGCAAGCGGACAAGCGCAGGGGGAATTTTCTGGTATACTGGCGCGCTTCGGCCGTTGACGCTGGGCGGGTTGAACCGTATTATCGCCCGCCAATCCGGTATGGGTTCTACTGCCGAATACGGGGTATAGCGCAGCCTGGTAGCGCGCCTGCTTTGGGAGCAGGATGTCGGGAGTTCGAATCTCTCTACCCCGACCAGTTTTGCCCCGGTAGCTCAGTAGGATAGAGCAACGGCCTTCTAAGCCGTGGGTCAGGGGTTCGAATCCTCTCCGGGGCGCCAGGCGGAGTGATTAGCAGTTGATGGCGGGCGTAGCTCAGTTGGTAGAGCACAGGATTGTGACTCCTGTGGTCGCCGGTTCGATCCCGGTCGCTCGCCCCATTACAGGTTGTACCGGGCCGTTAGCTCAGTTGGTAGAGCAGGAGACTCTTAATCTCTTGGTCGAGCGTTCGAGTCGCTCACGGCCCACCATTTTCAGACCCGCGCTTGCGCGGGTTTTTTATTTCCCGGATATCTTTTGGGGTTATACTCGATTTTCCAAACCCGTATAATCACTTGCTAGTGTCGCAGCCTTGTGTAATCAATCGCTTGGCGCGCATTGCGAGAGTGGCGGAATTGGTAGACGCGCTGGATTTAGGTTCCAGTGGGGTAACCCGTGAGAGTTCGAGTCTCTCCTTTCGCACCAGAATTTGGCAGTTCCTTTAAAATAATTCGATTTCAGGTTTGAGGTAACGACATGCAAGTTTCTGTTGAAACAACCAGTGGGCTGGGTCGCCGTATGACGGTGCAGATTCCGGCGGAGCAGATGGACCAGCAGGTAGACAGCAAGCTTCAGCAGCTGACACATTCAGTGCGCCTGGATGGTTTTCGACCCGGCAAGGTACCGCTGAGTGTGGTGAAAAAACGCTATGAAAGCCAGGTGCGGGAGGAAACTGCCGCAGAACTGATCGCTTCAACCTACGAGCAGGCCCTGCAGCAGGAAAACCTCAAGCCTGCGGGTGAACCGAATATCGAGCAGACGCGCAATCGCTCCGGTGAGGAACTGGAATATGTGGCTGTTTTCGATGTATATCCTGAGGTCGAAATCCCCGATCTTGGTGCGCTGCAGATCGAGCGGCCGCTGGCCGAAGTGGCGGATACAGAAATCAACCAGATGCTCGACAAGCTACGTCGCCAGCGCATGACCTGGACCAAGGTCGAGCGTGCAGCAGCGGATGGCGATCGGGTCGAAATTGATTTCGAAGGCACCGTCGATGGACAGGCGTTCAGTGGCAACGCCGCGAAGAACGTACCGCTGGAACTGGGCAGTGGTTCAATGATTCCCGGTTTCGAGGACCAGTTGATCGGTGTCAGCGCCGGTGACAGCAAGATCATCGACGTGACTTTCCCGGAGGATTACGGGTCAGCCGAGGTGGCGGGCAAGGCGGCCAAATTTGATATTACCGTACACAGTGTCAGCGAACCGGCCCTGCCGGAACTGGACGATGAGTTTGCCCGGGCCTTTGGCGTTGGCGACGGCGGACTCGATTCACTACGCGAGGAAGTTCGCAAGAATATGCGCCGTGAGCTGGATGCCGCGATCAAGAACCGCATCAAGTCGCAGGTCTTCGATGCCTTGCTGGAAAAGGCCGGTCTGGATGTCC
>CAYYAP010000232.1:0-2744 GCA_964469575.1 uncultured Thiohalobacter sp. | reverse complement strand
GACGCAAAATGGAAAAAGGACTGGCACGACGGCTTACGCGCGATGGCGGAAAGCGCGTTCCCGAAGAAATGCGCAAACTGCGGGCGTATTTACGAAACCGCCGAACAGTTTCTGGCCGAAACGGTAGCAATTTCCGGCCAAAAAAGCGGACTCAAACAGTCCATCGATGACGATGACGTCACTATCATCGTCGAGGCCTACCGGAACTGCCCGTGCGGATCTACACTGATGGATTTCTTTGGCAACCGCCGGGACGAATCAGAAGCCGGTCGCGCGCGAAGGGCCAGATTCGGTGAATTGCTCAGCTTCCTGTTCGATACCGGTCTTGACGCCACGGTCGCCCGCAACGAGTTGCTCAAGGTACTGCACGGCGAAAAGAGCGATATTCTGGCAGCGATCAAACCACCAAAATAAGAGAGATAGCCGCATCAGGTGAGAGGAACCCGCTTTTTCACCTGACAGCCAATGCGGTTACCTTTTCCACCAATTCGTCGTTATCAAACGGTTTTTGCAGTACGCCATCGACATTACCCAAGTCCAGCAACAGGAGGTCCTGATCGCTCATACCGGTCACGACCAGTATTTTCACATTGGCGTAATCATCCAGACCCCGCATAAAATTGAGCAGTTCCCGACCATCTACGTCTGGCATCCGCATATCCAGAGTTATCACATCCGGAGCAGAGTAGTGAAGATAAATACCCGCCTCCAGACCGGAGGTTGCGACAAGGGTATCAAACCCCGCCGCCTTGAGCGTACGCTGAATCGCCCTGGCCATGTTCGGCTCATCGTCAACGATCAATACCCTGGCTGTATCTTTATCGCTGTGTGTGCAGTTATCTAACATCGGTATTTCTCCGTAACAAAATGGAATTAACAGGGTCAGCCACCTGTCCTCTCCAGGCAAGATTTCCGGTTCATGGGCGGGGCTGTCGTTTACAGCCTCCTGGCAAGAAGGTTCTGGTTGACTTTCAGCAACGATTCGTTAGCCTGTTTGAGTTCCTCCGCCAGACGTGTATTTTCAGACTCCAGTTCGTAGCGCCGGAACGCTTCCTGAATGCTGCGCAGTAGTAAATCGCCGTCCCACGGCTTGGTAAAATACTTACAGATTTCACCTTTGTTGATGGCATCGGTCACCATCTCCCGATCGCTATAGGCACTGAGTATGATGCGCATTGTGCATGGATACAGCTCCTTGACACGACTGAAGAATTCCGTACCTGTCATATGCGGCATGCGCTGATCCGACAAAATCACACCAACCTGATGAGTCGCCAGCAGTTCGAAAGCCGCCGCGGCATTGTCAGCCGTAAGTATGCAATAGCCCTCCCGGCGAAACAGGCGGATTAACGACGCCCGAACGTTGTCCTCATCATCCACGATCAAAAGCGTTCGTTGTTTGGCACCGCCATTCGCGTTCAGCTCCAGGTGCCGGTCCTGTTCGAGTAACTGTTCGATCTCGCTTGCCGGCAAGGGTTTGCTGAAATAATAGCCTTGCACGTAGTCACACTGGCTGGCGCGCATGAATTCCAGCTGCCCCTCTGTTTCGACCCCTTCGGCAACGACCCTCAGCTTCATGCTATGCGATAAACCAATAATGGACCTGGCGATCGCGGCATCATCCGGGTCACGGGTAATATCCCGCACAAAGGATTGGTCAATCTTGATAACATCGATAGGGAAGCGCTTAAGATAATTCAGGCTGGAATAACCGGTGCCGAAATCGTCGATGGCGATCCGGGTTCCCATCAGGCTCAATTTCCGCAACATCGCAACGGAGTCTTCAGCATTCTGCATGACGACACGTTCGGTCAACTCCAGCTCCAGGCAGCCGGGCTTCAGGCCGGTGTCGCGCAGTACGCGACTCACCGTGTCAACCAGGTTTCGCTGTTTAAACTGTTGCGCCGAAAAGTTGACCGCCATGCTCAGGTCAGCATCGAAGGTCCTGTTCCAGAGCGCAGCCTGCGCACAGGCCGTGCGCAGAACCCACTCACCGATCTCGACGATAAGGCCTGTTTCCTCTGCCACAGGGATGAATTCCGCCGGGGCTACCAGTCCATGGCCCGGACGTTGCCAGCGCAACAGCGCCTCCAGACCGATAATTCTGCCAGTGTTAAGATCGACCTGAGGTTGGTAGTAGAGCAGAAATTCATTTCGCAACAGGGCATGCCGCAGGGCATTCTCCAGCATCAGGCGGTTCAACGCCCTGGCGTTCATCTCCCGGGTGTAGAACTGGAAACTGTTTTCCCCCTGATCCTGGGCGCGGTGCAGGGCGGACTCGGCATTTTTGAGCAAGGTTTTCGGATCTTTGCCATCCTCGGGATACAGGCTGATGCCAATACTGCCGGTCACAAAAAGCTCATGCCCCAAAATTGTCAGGGGCTGGATGAGGGCATCCAGTATCTTGTGGGCAACCCGGGTGACATCGTCTCTTCTCGACAAGTCGCCGAGTATGATGGCAAACTCGTCACCGCCCATACGCGCGACGGTATCGCCATCGCGCACACACGCCAGCAGGCGCTTTGCGACGCTACGCAGCATCCGGTCACCGGTGTCGTGCCCCAGGCTGTCATTGATGTTCTTGAAACGGTCGATATCACAGAAAAGTACGGCCACCATACACTCCGAACGGCGGGCGTGGACCAGCGACTGTTCGAGGCGGTCCTGCAGCAAATTCCGGTTGGGCAGGTCCGTAAGGCCGTCATGGGTCGCCAGATGGGTTAATTGTGATTCAAAATTCTTTT
>CAYYAP010000231.1:0-2760 GCA_964469575.1 uncultured Thiohalobacter sp. | reverse complement strand
AGGTATTCCTTCGGTAAAAAGCGTCGCGCGGCTATTGGTGTACCGGACACGTCGGAAAAGGTCACTTCAAACACCGGGTAGGCCTGTACGAAATCTGCCCGGTTCTCGAAGGTTGCGCTTACCAGCAGGGCATCACTGACGTGGGGGTGGTTGCGGATCTCGCGTTCCAGCACCTCCAGTTTTGCCGTGTCGTGGCGCAGCGGCAGATCACACCCCAGTATGGCGCAGGCCGCATCCAGGTACGGCCGAAAGGCGGGAATGCCGGCCAGGCGATAGCGTTCCGCCCAGGCATATTGACCCAGCAGCAAGGCCGTCAGGAATAATGCCGCCGCAATCGCGCCCCAGGAGGTTCGCGCACTGGCGTGGCCGGTTTCAAACAGCAGCGCGGCCGAAGGCATTGATGTCTCTCCGGATTCATCGATCTGTGTACGGGAGACAAATTCGCTCGCCACTGGCGTGGCGTAGGTGTCCCTGTCTGCCGGGAAATCCCGGTTTACCTTGCCGAGGGCGATATCGACAAGATCTGCCGCCTCACTTTCCGGCTGAGTGGCAACCGGCGGGTCTGTTTCTTCCGGCGCGTCGGCGGGAGATCCCTCATCCGCCAGCGGGACGCCGTCCAGTGCGCGACCGACCAGGTCGTCGATCTCCCGGCTGACCGCATTGAGTTGCTGTTCCGCGAACGCCAGGGCTTCGCGCGGGTCATCGAACAGGGCTTCGGTGGCAACAAATACCTTTTCGCAGTTTCCGCAGCGCACGCGGCCGGCGGCTACACGTAATTGTGCAGCGCCGACCGGAAACACTGTTTTGCAGGCAGGACAGGCAGCAAACATCGTATTAACAGACCACATCGCAGGGGCGCGGGTCAAATTCTTTTACCGTGCAGACGTACCCAGCCGTCTTTTTCCACCGTGTCGGACAGGTGGAACCAGGAGGTATAGGCAGCGCGTACCGCATCGGCCTGTTCGGCAAGAATGCCGGACAGTACGATATCGCCACCGGATCGAACACGCCCGGCCAGATCAGCCGCCAGTTCAATGAGCGGGTTGGCAAGGATATTGGCAAGCAGCAGATCATAGGTTCGCGTCGGCAGGTCTGCCGGCAGCAGGGTGTGCAGTCCTGCCTCGACAGTATTGCGCGTTGCATTGTCACGCGTCGACAACAGCGCCTGGTGATCAATATCGACAGCCCAGAGTTCGGCCGCCCCCAGCTTTAACGCGGCAATCGCCAGAATGCCGGAACCACACCCGTAATCGAGTACGTCCTGACCACGCGGCGGGTTAGCATCCAGCCATTCCAGACACAGGGCCGTGGTGGCGTGCGTCCCGGTGCCGAAGGCCAGCCCGGGATCGAGATCGACAATGACGGGAGCTTCACCCTGCGGCGGCAACTTACCGGCAGGACAAACCCACAGGCGTTCGCCAAACTGCATAGGCTGAAACTGATCGAGCCAGACGCGCTCCCAGTCCTGGTCTTCAAGCCGGCTGTGCGTCAGGCGTTTCGCCGTTGCATCACCGAATGTTTGCGCCAGTTGCACGCGTAACAAGTCAACATCGGTCTCTGCCTCAAACATGGCGGTCAGGCGCGTAGCGGACCACAAAGGCGTCGTACCGGGAGCCGGCTCGAACAGCGGCTGATCTTCCGCATCCACCAACGTAACTGACACAGCGCCATACTGCTCAAACCAGTCGCTGAGTGTTTCGACATCAAGATCGCCAGCCTCAAGAACCAGTTGCAGCCATGCCATAATTTAACCGGGGTCAGAACACAATTTTCTCTAATATACTACATGCTATAACCGTATAATCGGGGTCAGAACACAATTGTTGCTAATACACTGTTTAGCATCGCAAATAGATGTTGCAAGACCGTATCATTCCGTTGTAGATTTCCGCTTGACAGGGAGCGTTGTGTTATCGATGACAGGGAGTCGTCGGATAGATCCCGTAAAGCCCCGCGGCAAGGATGCCGTCGGGGCTTTGTCACATAAAAACCGGGGTCAGAACACTGATTCTGCTATTTGCCCCGTTGAGTATTCCAAGGTATCGCGCAAAAACCACAGGGAGGTGGCATATGTCGCGCAAAGTGCGTTTTATTTTGCCGGGCATCCCGCAGCATGTCATCCAACGCGGTAATAACCGATCAGCCTGTTTTTATAAGGATGATGACTACCGTCGCTACCGGTATGTTTTGCAGGAATCCGCGGAGAAAAACCAGGCTCAGATCCATGCCTACGTGTTGATGACCAATCACGTACATTTGCTGGTCACGCCGTGCGAGCCGCATAGTATTACGCACATGATGCAGGATCTGGGGCGTAAGTTTGTGCGCTATATCAATCGTACCTATCAACGCACGGGTAGCTTATGGGAAGGGCGGTTCAAAGCCAGCCTGGTGGACAGTGACGCCTATCTGTTGACCTGCATGCGCTACATTGAGATGAACCCGGTACGCGCGGGCATGGTTACGCACCCGGGGGATTATCGTTGGTCCAGTTTTGCGGCCAATGCGGAGGGTCAAGCGGATCCATTGGTTCACCCCCATTCGCTTTATCAGTCGCTGGATGAGACAGGCGCACGGCGACGACGCGCATACCGTGATTTATTCAGACAGCATCCGGACACTGATGCGCTTCACGCCGTTCGTGAAGCATTGAACCAGGAATTGGTATTGGGCAGTGAGGCTTTCAAGGACTACATAGGAACCCTGACCAAACGCCCAACGCGGCATGGAAAGCCTGGCCGCCCACGCGTAGAAGAGACG
>CAYYAP010000230.1:1573-2845 GCA_964469575.1 uncultured Thiohalobacter sp. | reverse complement strand
CAGGACTTTTTTGCTTGACTCTTCAACTTTGCTGACTATTATTAGCACTCACCAAGGTCGAGTGCTAATAAGTCCTCGTCAAACAACCCAAACAGTCTTGAAAGGAGAAAGCTCTGATGAATCTTCGTCCACTTCATGATCGAGTGATCGTCAAACGCATGGAAGAGGAAACTACCTCTCCGGGTGGCATCGTAATACCGGATTCGGCAGCCGAAAAACCCAGTCGTGGTGAGGTTATTGCTGCCGGTAGCGGCAAGCGCAACGACAATGGCGATGTGGTGCCGATGGACGTCAAGGTCGGCGATAAGGTGCTGTTTGGCAAGTATTCCGGCACCGAAGTCAAGGTTGAAGGTGATGACCTGCTGGTGATGCGTGAAGAAGACATCATGGCGGTTATCGAAGCCTGATGCGCCGAGCCCGCTGCTGAACAGAATTGATATAGAGGAATAGCAAAATGACAGCCAAAGATGTGAAATTCAGTGATGAAGCCCGCCAGCGCCTGGTCGCCGGCGTGAATATTCTGGCCGACGCCGTCAAGGTCACGCTGGGTCCCAAGGGCCGCAACGTGGTACTGGACAAGGCTTTCGGTGCCCCCACCGTCACCAAGGACGGCGTATCCGTCGCCAAGGAAATCGAACTGGAAGACAAGTTCGAGAACATGGGCGCGCAGATGGTGAAAGAAGTCGCTTCCCAGACTTCCGACATCGCCGGTGACGGCACCACCACCGCGACCGTACTGGCGCAGGCCATCGTCCGCGAGGGTATGAAAGCCGTTGCTGCGGGCATGAACCCGATGGACCTCAAGCGCGGCGTCGACAAGGCCGTGACCGTTGCCGTGGAAGAGCTGAAAAAACTGTCCGAGCCTTGTGCTGACACCAAGGCTATCGCCCAGGTCGGCACCATCTCCGCCAACTCTGACGAGAACATTGGTGAGATCATCGCCGAGGCGATGGAGAAGGTTGGCAAGGAAGGCGTTATCACCGTCGAGGAAGGTTCCTCGCTGGAGAACGAGCTGGATGTCGTGGAAGGCATGCAGTTCGACCGCGGTTACCTGTCTCCCTACTTTGTGACCAACCAGCAGAACATGCAGGCCGAACTGGAAGAACCCTTCGTCCTGCTGTACGACAAGAAGGTCTCCAACATCCGCGACCTGCTGCCGATCCTTGAAGGCGTGGCCAAGGCCGGGCGTCCGTTGCTGATTATCTCCGAAGATACCGAAGGCGAAGCCCTGGCGACGCTGGTGGTTAACAGCATCCGCGGTATCGTCAAGGT
>CAYYAP010000230.1:0-1473 GCA_964469575.1 uncultured Thiohalobacter sp. | reverse complement strand
GAAGGCGGCGCCCCGATGGGCGGTGGCATGCCTGACATGGGCGGCATGATGTAAACTGCCGTTGACGGTAGTTATGAAAAAGCCCGCGTTGCGGGCTTTTTTTATTTTAAAGGGGACAGTTTTAAAACTGTCCCCTTTAAAACTGCGAAACCTAAACGTTCAGGTAAACCCAGCCCTCACTCAAGCGGGTAAGAATGTGCTCCAGCGCCGAGGGTGTGACTTCAACATCGGGCAACAGTTTGACCTGGCTGTTTTTGCCTTCCATTTCGCGTACGTGATCGATGGCATCCTTGCAGGCCAGGAACGTCAGGTTGATATAGCGTTGCTGGAGCTTGCGCACACGATTCGCGTAGGGCGAATAACCGGCGCGCAGCATGCGGATGGCGCTGGCATTTGCCACCACCTCGATCTCGGCACCGTCATCGCCATACTTTTTCAACAACTGTTCCGCCGTGGTCAGCGCCTTGCCGAACTTGTCGGGGCTGGAGGTATTGAGGTGCACGATGATGCGCTTGATGCCCGGCTGCGCCGTGATCTTGCTCATGTCGGTGTTCTGGAAGGCGTTGTGGTCATCCCAGTACATGGCGTGCAGCAACGACAACGAACCGGCAGGTGCTTTCTCCGGCGGATTGTGGAGTGTCCAGCCAAGGACAGTGCCCAGCCCCATTAACAGGGTGGCGGCCAGCCCCTGGGTCCAGCGGTTCATGCGCCGGGCCGTTGGTTTGCGATACTGCTCGATGGCGGGCGGCTTCTCATAGGCGTGGCGCACCAGTTCACTGAGCCGGCGCAGTTCGCAGGCCTGCTGACTGAGTTTGCGGTCGTTGCCGAGCGCCTCGAAAACCTCGCTCTTGCCAGCAGCATCCAGCTCGCCGTCAATAAAGGCGTTGAGTGTTTCATCGGAAATGTCGTTACGGCTCATTTTACGGTTCCAATGTGGTGAATATTGTCAGAGTCCGGCTGGACTTCATCTTCCAGCAATCTTGCCTTGAGCGCTTTACGGGCGCGTGACAATCGGCTCATGACAGTGCCAATCGGTACATCGAGGATTTCAGCAACCTCGATATAGGTACAACCTTCAAGATCGACCAGTGATATCGTCTGGCGCTGCCCCATCGGCAGACGCTCGATGGCGCGGCGTACGCGGTGGATAACCAGTTGCCGGTCGTGGCACAGGTCGGGTGTATCTTTCTCGATCAGCACCACATCGTCGATATCGACGGTATCGCGGCTGCGACGGAAGTGATCCCGCCAGCAGTTGCTGAGAATCCGGTACAGCCAGGCCCTCAACGTCTTCGGGTCACGCAACTGGCCGCTGTTTTTCAGCGCCTTGGCCAGGGTTTCCTGTACCAGGTCGTCTGACAGTGCCGGGTTGTGGCACCAGGAATAGGCGATGCGGTACAGGTTCTCTCGGTAATCCGCCAGTTCACGCCGGAACTTACGGTTTTTGCCCAGGTTGGTTATCACATGGCCACC
>CAYYAP010000229.1:0-2853 GCA_964469575.1 uncultured Thiohalobacter sp. | reverse complement strand
GTATAAATCACCACGTAGTGGTTAATTATCCACCATGTACCGGAGAAATATTGAGGCGGAACTGCATGCCGCGCTGGCGGATACGCCGGTTGTGTTATTGAATGGTGCGCGCCAGACGGGAAAAAGTACGCTGGCTCAAGGGGTTGCGAAGTCATCTTCTATGCCTTATGTCACACTGGATGATGCGACGCAGTTAGCGGCGGCGAGTTCGGATCCGCAAGGCTTTCTGGCCGGTCTTGGAGACCGCGCTGTCATCGATGAGGTACAGAAAGCGCCGGGATTATTTCCCGCAATCAAGCTGTCGGTGGATCAGGATCGTCGTCCCGGCCGATACCTCCTGACTGGCTCAGCCAATGTGCTCCTGCTTCCGAAGATATCGGAATCACTGGCCGGTCGTATGGAATTGATGACGCTCTGGCCACTTTCCCAGGGGGAGTTGCAGGCACGGAGAGAGCACTTTCTGGACGCGGTTTTCGCCGAAAAACTCCCTGCATTACAGGGCGACGGGGAGGGTGACCTGAAAGGCAGGGTACTTGCCGGCGCCTATCCGGAAGTGATACAGCGCTCCGCCGGCAAACGGCGCGATGCCTGGTTTGCCGCCTATATCACGGCACTGCTGCAACGCGATGTGCGCGATCTGGCGAACATTGACGGGTTGACTGATATGCCGCGCCTGTTATCGCTTTTGGCAGCCCGCGTTGGTGGCTTGCTGAATATGTCGGAGTTATCGCGCAGTTCAGGCATACCAAACAGTACGCTAAAGCGTTACCTGGGTCTTTTACAAGCCACGTTTCTGTTCCAGCCACTACCGGCGTGGTCGGCCAACCTGGGTAAACGCATCATCAAGTCAGCGAAGATTCATTTGATCGACGCCGGGCTGGCCGCGTACCTTGCCGGTATTACCGCCCAGGGCATAGCGCGTGACCCCGTGTTTTTTGGACATCTGCTGGAAACTTTTGTGGTCAGTGAATTACGCAAGCAAGCCGGTTGGTCGGATCGCCGGGTAAATTTGTACCACTATCGGACGGTCACGGGCCGGGAAGTGGATATCCTTCTTGAGGATGCCGCCGGTCGACTGGTAGGTTTGGAGGTCAAGGCGGCTTCCACAGTGGGGAGAAAAGATTTTTCCGGATTCGATGCACTGTCGGAGGATATCGGTGATCGCTTTATGCGAGGTATTGTCCTGTATTCAGGAGAGCAGACGGTATCCTTCGGGGAACGCTACCTGGCGTTACCTGTTAGTGCGTTGTGGCGCATGACGGGACAGGCATAGGATAAAGGAATATTTCTCACGCCTCCTGCATCGTTTATTTTTAATGTCAAGACTTGACTGTTAGCAAATCGCTTATATATAGATGTTCCGGCAATTTCCGGGCCACCTTAAAAAAATCATTTCAACACTTTTCCCTGTTGCGTAGTGCGCGTATGATGGGCGGCCCTTTCGCCGAAAACCGTCATCGAGGAGCGCGCGCAGCGTATGCACATTGGTCCCTATAAGTTGCGCAACTCGCTGGTACTGGCGCCCATGGCGGGTGTGACGGATCGACCCTTCCGTCAGCTGTGTAAAAAACTCGGTGCAGGGTTGGCGGTGTCGGAAATGGTCAGTGCCAACTCGGCGCTGTGGGGTAGCAAGCAGACCCTGCGGCGTATGGATCACCGTGGTGAAGCCGAACCACGCGTCGTCCAGATTGCCGGCGCAGATCCCAGGTCGATGGCGGATGCCGCGCGTTTTAACGTAGAACGCGGCGCGCAGATTATCGACATCAACATGGGTTGCCCGGCGAAAAAAGTCTGTAATGTCATGGCCGGTTCCGCCTTGCTGCAGCAAGAAGGCCTGGTGACGCGGATTCTCGATGCCGTAGTCGCGGCGGTCGATGTGCCGGTCACGCTGAAAATTCGCACCGGCTGGGACCCGCAAAACCGTAACGCCCTGGCTATCGCGAAGCTCGCCGAACAGGCTGGCATACAATCACTTGCCGTGCACGGTCGTACCCGTGCCTGCGGCTATTCCGGTGAGGCGGAGTACGACAGTATCCGCCTCGTCAAGCAGGAAACCGGGTTGCCGGTGATCGCCAACGGCGACATCGACAGCCCGCAAAAAGCAAAACAGGTGCTGGAATACACCGGCGCGGATGCAGTCATGATTGGCCGCGCGGCACAGGGACGTCCGTGGATCTTCCGTGAAGTTGAACATTTTTTGCTGACAGGCGAGCTGTTACAAGCGCCCGGCGTGGAGGAAATACGCACTATCATGATTGAGCATCTCAATAATTTAACTGCGTTTTACGGGGAATACACCGGCGTGCGTGTGGCACGTAAACATATTGCCTGGTACAGCAAGCGACAACCGGGCGGCGCGGCATTCCGCGCTTCAATCAACCGCGTCGAGTCGCTCGACGAGCAGTTGCGCAAGACGCACGCCTTCTTTGATCAACTGGTGGAAAAACAGGAACTCGCCGCATGAGCGCCGTGATCCAGGAGAGCGGGGCCGGCGCTCCGCAACTGCCTATGCGTGAGCGACGCAAACAGCCCTTGCGCGCCTGCGTTCAGTCGGCACTGGAGATCTATTTCCAGGATCTGGATGGCCACGATGCCGGGGATGTCTACGATATGGTCCTCGGCCAGGTCGAGCAGGCCATGCTGGAGAGCGTAATGCAGCATACCCGCAGTAACCAGACGCGGGCGGCCGAGGTGCTGGGGATCAACCGCAGTACCTTACGGAAGAAATTGAAGTTATACGGGTTGCTTTGATCGGGTTCGCTTTGTTTGAATTCGCCCCGGCACGGTGGTCTTTTCACGGCTTCGGCGCAGGCATGCGCAAGGCGCCGTGAAAAGACCACCGCACCGGGGCTA
>CAYYAP010000228.1:0-2873 GCA_964469575.1 uncultured Thiohalobacter sp. | reverse complement strand
CAAAAAAAACCCCGCAGAAGCGGGGTTCTTTGTATCGGTTTATCCGATGGGGTCTTGCTTAGGCAGCGGTAACATTTGCCGCTTGAAGGCCCTTGGGACCTTTTTCTATCTCATAGGTGACCGGCTGACCTTCGGCCAGAGTTTTGAAACCCGAGCCCTGGATCGCGTTGAAATGCACGAACACATCATCGCCGCCCGCGTCCTGAGAAATAAAACCAAAACCTTTGGATTCGTTAAACCACTTTACAGTACCTGTAGCCATATCGCTTTTACCTTAATAAATTGAACAAATAGTAGGGTTGCGTACAGGTAATGAAACGAGAAATTCATGGGGGTAACGTGGAGGTAACAACCAAAACTGCGAATAACAAAATCTGTAGCAATGCTCATTATAGGGACTCTCTCCGATTTTGCAAGAAATATAATTTATTTTTCAGTGAGATGAAATGGACCTTCTAAAAATAGTCATTAGCCCACAATTCGCTAAGGTTTTACGATCAAGTGGCCGATACCATGGGATGCAGGAAAATTTTATCCAATAACAAGAATCCGGAAAAAAAGACCTCACTCCATGCACAGAAGACTGAATCGAATACTGGTGGTTGACGGCTCGGAAGTTGCCCGCACGATCATCACCCGCATTTTCAATGAAGAAATGCCGGACACCGAAATCACCACCTGTGGTTCGGTGCTGGAAGCCTGCGCCTGGCTGGAACGAAGTCATTTCGACCTGGTCACCACGGCACTGATGTTGCCGGATCGGGACGGGCTTGAACTGTGCCGGTATATACGCGCTTCGACGCACCATCACTACACACCGACTATTGTGGTATCGGGCGACGCCGATGCGCGTCTGCTGCGTGAAGGCTTTGCCGCCGGCGTAACCGACTACTTCGACAAGTCGCTGGGCTATCACGCGTTCGCCGCCTTTATTATGGACTTCACACAACGTCACTCAGGGCTGGTTGGACGCATCCTGTATGTTGAAGACAGCCAGCTTGCCGCGACGGTGCTGCTTCGACTCATGGAACGCCATGGTCTACAGGTGACGCACACCACGCACGCCGAGGAAGCGATCCAGTTATTACGCGACACCGCACCGGGCACGCCACGCGAAAATGAAGCCTTTGATATCGTCATCACGGACTTTTACCTGCTGGGCCGACTGACCGGCGGCGACCTGTTGCACGCCATTCGCGCCCGTTTTCACTACTCCCAGCAGGAAATGCCGGTACTGGTACTGACCGGCTCGGAGGCGGATGAAAAACAGGTGGAAGTGTTCCACGCCGGCGCCAATGATTTCGTTTCCAAACCGATCGTGGAAGAAGTTCTGCTGGCGCGTATCCGTTCTCTATTGCTGATTCGCCAGCAGTTCGCCGCCCTGAAACGGCAAACCGATGAAATGCACCGGCTGGCCATTACCGACAGCCTGACCCGGGTCTATAACCGGCGCTACTTGCTCGACCACGGGGAGCAATTTGTCGCCAATCATCATAATCACCCGGTCACCACCGTGCTGCTCGACATCGACCACTTTAAAAAGATTAATGACCGATTCGGGCACATCACCGGTGACCGTGTGCTGGAGGCGCTGGGCCAGCTACTGCTGGACCGTCTGCCCGAAAATGCCCTGCCCGTGCGTTTTGGCGGTGAAGAATTCGCCCTGCTGGTGCCCCGTTGCAATACCCGGGATGCCCACCAGTGCGCGGAACAACTGCGCCGGGAGGTCGAAGCCCTGCGTCCGGGCGATGTCCCGATTACCATCAGTCTCGGCCTGAGCACCAACCAGCAAAACCCGAATATGACGCTAACTCAACTGATTGGCGACGCCGACCGGGCGCTGTACGCCGCCAAGGCCCAGGGCCGCAACCAGGTCTGCGCCTGACGCCCGGAATATTCATAAATTGACGCCAAACGGCTGTACAAGGGGAACTTTTCCCGGTATTAGCACTCACACCCCGCGAGTGCTAAAATTACCCGTAGTGGTCCTTATGGAGGCGAGTCAAACGATGAGTAATGCATTGGTTACAACACCCGTCACGTGTTTCCCGGTCCCCGGTCAGCAGCTGGAGACGTACCTGGCAGCGGTCAATCGTATCCCGATGCTTAGCGCCGAGCGCGAGCATGAGCTGGCCGTTCGCCTGCGTGATCACGGCGACCTGGAAGCCGCTCGCGAGATGGTGCTGTCGCACCTGCGCTTTGTGGTCAAGATTGCCCGCGGCTACAAGGGCTATGGCCTGCCGCTGGCCGACCTGATTCAGGAAGGCGGTATTGGCCTGATGAAAGCCGTGCGCCGCTTCAACCCGGATGTCGGCGTACGCCTGGTGTCTTTCGCGGTACACTGGATTCGCGCCGAAATTCACGAATACGTGCTGCGTAACTGGCGCATCGTTAAGGTCGCCACCACCAAGGCGCAACGCAAACTGTTCTTCAACCTGCGCAGCGCCAAGAAGCGCCTGGGCTGGCTGAATCGCGAAGAAGTCGAATCCGTTGCTGAAGATCTGGGCGTCAGCCCTGACACGGTGCTGGAAATGGAATCCCGCCTGAGCGGCCAGGATGTCGCGTTTGACCCGGTCGATGCCGGTGACGATGAAGACAGCGGCTGGACGCCGGCGGCCTACCTGTCGGCACCCGTCGATGTGGACCCGGCGAATACGCTGGAAGCCATCGACTGGGAGCAACAGAACAACCAGCGTCTGGCTGACGCACTGGCCCAACTGGATGAACGCGCGCGAACCATTCTTGAGCAGCGCTGGCTGAGCGAAGACAAGACCACCTTGCAGGTGCTGGCCGACCGTTACGGGGTATCCGCTGAGCGCATTCGCCAGTTGGAGAAGAATGCGCTTGGCAAGCTTAAAACCTTGATGGCGTAA
>CAYYAP010000227.1:0-2879 GCA_964469575.1 uncultured Thiohalobacter sp. | reverse complement strand
CCTGAGCGGGAATTTTCACCTGCTGGTGGGCCGTGATATCTATGAACTGGAAGAAGCCCAGCAACGCATTATTCACGCCCTGATGCTCGGCTTCGCCATTACCCTGGTGCTGGGCGGCGTTGGCGGTTATGTGCTCAGCCACCAGGTCGGGAAACGCCTTGAGACCATCAACACCACCAGCCGGGACATTATGGAAGGCGACCTGTCGCGTCGTATTGCGCAACAACACAGTGGTGACGAGTTTGATTTGCTGGCGAGCAACCTCAATGCCATGCTCGATAAAATCGAGGCGCTGATGGATAACGTGCGGCGTGTCTCTGACAGTATCGCCCATGACCTGCGCACGCCGCTGGCGCGCCTGCGCAACCGGCTTGAACAATTGCGTGAAGAACAGGAAAAAGACGGTCAGAACCCTGTGCTTGCCGAACAGGCAATTGCGGATGCCGACGGCCTGCTGAAAACCTTCAATGCACTGTTGCGTATCGCACGTATCGAAACGCAACAACACCGGGAATCTTTTACCGACACTGACATGGGCGCCCTGCTTCACGATGTTGTTGAACTCTACGAACCCCTCGCCGAAGAAAAACACCAGTCCCTCAACTTGCGTGTGGATACGGAGGTCCACCTGCTGGGTGACCGCGACCTGTTATTCCAGGCCATGGCCAATTTACTGGACAACGCCATCAAATATACTCCGCCCCGTGGCGCCATTGAGATCGTACTGGACAAGCAGGATAACAAAGGCCGGATCACACTTGCCGACAATGGCCCCGGTATCCCGGCATCCGAACGCCTGCAGGTGTTCCAGCGCTTCTACCGGCTGGAAAAAAGCCGCACCAGCCCCGGTAATGGACTGGGCCTGAGCCTGGTAGAGGCCGTGGCGAGTCTCCACGGCATGACGCTGACGCTGGAAGATAATCAGCCGGGCCTTCGGGTTTGTTGCACCTTCCCGGCATTTCATCCCCTCGAACATTAACAAAGCTTAACCTTCCATCCACCTCCTGTTAAATCAGGATGGGTTAACGTGGCGCCCAGGATTGAAGCAACACCCATCATACGAGGACAGCGATATGAACGTCATCCGAAAGAATTCAGCTGCTGCGTTGTTTCTGTTTGCCGCTATGGTACTCGAACCCATGGCTGTTTTAGCGACGACATCCCTGGCGACGAACACGCCCCCCGCTGCGACCGCAACCCGCACACAAACGGTGACTGACGCCGGGCAACAGCAACTTCGGCAGAGCGAAAGCATGATGTCGGAGGGGCGTGAGGCTATGTCGGATATTGTTGCAGCGCACCAGCTGCTCACCAAACAGCACAGCACCGAGGCCGGTCAGTATCTCGACAAGGCCAGGGCACTGTTAACCCGGTTGAAATCCGAAGTCGCCGCCGACAAGGAAAATACCACCGGCCTGATCCCCATCTACACACAACTTGGCGTCAAGGAAGGGGTGGAAATTACCGAACAGATCAAGCGTGAGGTGAATAAAACCCATCTGGATGCGATCCGCGGGAAACATAAAAAAGTCGTCGAGGCTCTCAAAGACATGGACGTTGAACTTCAATACAGCTTTGTGGACTTACCGGTTGCCGCAACACTTGAAAAAGTGGAATCCGCCCTCAAATCCCTCAGCGAGAAAAACCTCCACAAGGCGAGTGAAATACTGTCCGGTATAGGCAAGAGCCTGGTCCACGACAGTATTCTCGTCAATGCTGAAAAGCAGAAACCGGCAAGCTGAAGCTGTCGCGAAATACACCGAATACTGTCAAGGAGTCGTAACCATGAGCGCAACTATCGTACCGGCAGAGGCTGAAGCCGCAGGCAGCAATTATGAGGCTTTTCACCGGATCCGCGAGCACCTGCAACAGCGCATTATCGGCCAGCAAACACTCATCGACCGTTTGCTCATCGCCCTGCTGGCCGATGGCCACCTGCTGGTGGAAGGCGCACCGGGCCTGGCCAAGACCACGGCCATCAAGGAACTGGCCGAGGTGCTGGAAGGTGACTTTCACCGCCTGCAGTTTACCCCTGACCTGCTGCCCGGCGACCTGACCGGTACCGACGTCTACCGCCCCGAAACCGCTGATTTTCATTTTCAGCCGGGTCCCCTGTTCCATAACCTGATCCTCGCCGACGAGATCAACCGCGCCCCCGCCAAGGTGCAATCCGCACTGCTTGAGGCCATGGGGGAAAAACAGATCACCGTGGGCCGCCATACCTATGCCCTGCCGCGCCCGTTCCTGGTGATGGCAACACAGAACCCGATTGAACAGGAAGGTACCTATGCCCTGCCGGAAGCCCAGCTGGATCGTTTCCTGATGCATGTGCGTATCGACTATCCCGATGCACAATCTGAACACGCCATCCTGAAGCTGGTTCGTGAGCAGGCGGTGCTTGAAGGTAGCGCGTCACAACCTGTTGATCTGGAACTGGGTAAGGAACACATCTTTGCCGCCCGCCAGGAAGTGCTGGACATCCACATGGCCGAGCCGGTGGAGGAATACCTGGTGCAACTGGTGCTGGCCAGCCGCGATCCTTCGCCCTACAGCGAAACGCTGTCGCGCTGGATAAACTTCGGCGCCAGTCCACGCGCCACCATCGCCCTCGACCGCTGCGCGCGCGCCCACGCCTGGCTGGAAGGCCGGGACTATGTCTCGCCCTCCGACGTACAGGCCATCGCTTTCGACGTATTGCGCCACCGCCTGCTGGTGTCTTTCGAAGCCGAAGCGGAAGGCAAAACCTCCGACGACGTCATCCGCGAACTGCTGGAACTGATCCCGGTTGCCTGACATGAAACTTGCCGACGCCATCCTTTCGCGGGTTCGTCAATGGCGGCGCAAGCCTGCCGATGCGCCTGCCGCCCTCAACCCGTCCA
>CAYYAP010000226.1:0-2883 GCA_964469575.1 uncultured Thiohalobacter sp. | reverse complement strand
ATTTCCGCGATGGCGGCATTCATCTGCTTCTCGCGTACACGGCGGGTGAGCAGGATCACGGCGACGTTCTCTTCACCTTCCGGCGGTTCTTTCTGGATCACCGCCTCGATACTGATACCGCTGACGCCGAGAATGCGCGTGACATCCGCCAGCGCGCCCGGACGATCAGCCGCACACAGGCGCAGATAATACGCCGTTTCGACGTCTTCCATCGGCAGAATCGGCAGGTCAGACAGCGCATCCGGCTGGAAAGCCAGGTGCGGAACGCGGTTTTCCGGGTCAGCCGTCAGCGTGCGGGTTACATCGACCAGGTCAGCCACCACCGCCGAGGCGGTGGGTTCAGCGCCGGCACCGGCGCCGTAGTACAGCGTCGGGCCGACGGCATCGGCCTGGACCAGCACGGCATTCATTACGCCATCAACATTGGCGATCAAACGTTTCTCGGGAATCAACGTGGGATGCACGCGCAACTCAACGCCCGCCGCCGTCCGGCGCGTAACGCCAAGGTGCTTGATGCGATACCCCAGTTGTTCGGCAAACGCCACGTCGTCGCGTGTGATCCGGCTGATGCCTTCGGTATAGACCTTGTCAAACTGCAAGGGGATACCAAACGCCAGCGAACCGAGAATACACAGCTTGTGCGCCGCGTCGATGCCTTCCACATCAAAGGTGGGATCCACCTCGGCGTAACCCAGCGCCTGCGCCTCGGCCAGCACATCAGCAAAGTCACGGCCCTTGTCGCGCATCTCGGTGAGAATAAAATTACCGGTCCCGTTGATAATGCCCGCGATCCACTCGATACGGTTGGCCGCCAGCCCTTCGCGCACCGCCTTGATAATCGGCATGCCACCGGCCACGGCGGCTTCAAACGCCACCATCACACCCTGCTTCTGCGCAGCCGCAAAAATCTCGTTACCATGCACGGCGATCAGCGCCTTGTTGGCCGTCACCACGTGCTTGCCGTTGGCGATGGCCTTCAACACCAGCTCGCGCGCCGGTTCATAGCCTCCGATCAGTTCGACAATAATGTCGATATCCGGGTCATCCACGACGGCAAAGGCATCATCGCTGACCTTGATATTTTCAATCCCTGGCACACTGGCCGGGTCATAATCACGCGCCGCCGCATAGGTGATCTCGATACCGCGACCGGCGCGACGTTCAATCTCTTCCGCATTACGACGCAGTACATTAAAGGTACCGCCACCGACCGTACCCAGACCCAGTAATCCTACCTTGACCGGTTTCAAGAACCCCCCTCACGGAACATATCCCGTATGCCACGCACCGCCTGTCGGGTGCGATGTTCATTTTCAATCAGACCGAAGCGCACATAGCCGTCGCCGTATTCGCCAAAGCCAATACCGGGCGATACCGCCACCTTCGCTTCATGAAGCAGTTTCTTGGTGAACTCCAGCGAGCCCATGTCGCGATAGGGTTCGGGAATCGGCGCCCATACAAACATGGTCGCCTTCGGCTTTTCCACCTGCCAGCCGATGCTGTTCAGGCCGTCGCACAGGACATCGCGACGACTCCTGTACGTCGCCACGATTTCGTCGACACATTCCTGCGGCCCTTCCAGCGCGGCAATCGCCGCCACCTGGATCGGCGTGAACATGCCATAGTCAAGATACGACTTGATGCGCGTCAACGCCGCCACCAGCGTCTTGTTGCCGCACATAAAGCCGACACGCCAGCCCGGCATGTTGTAACTCTTGGACAGCGAAAAAAACTCCACCGCAATTTCTTCCGCGCCTGGCACCTGTAAAATGGACGGCGCCTTGTAGCCGTCAAACACCAGGTCCGCGTAGGCCAGGTCGTGCACCACCCAGATTTCATGTTCGCGGGCAATCGCCACCACGCGCTCAAAAAAGTCCAGCTCGACGCACTGGGTGGTCGGGTTGCCGGGGAAGTTCAGGATCAACATTTTCGGTTTCGGCCAGCTGTCCTTGATGGCCTTTTCCAGCTCCTCGAAAAACGTCTGTTCCCCACCCGTCAACGGCACGTGGCGGATATCCGCACCGGCAATCACAATGCCATAGGGATGAATCGGGTACGCCGGGTTGGGCACCAGCACCGCGTCACCCGGCCCGACCGTGGCCAGCGCCAGGTGCGCCAGCCCCTCCTTGGAGCCGATGGTGACAATCGCCTGGGTCTCCGGGTCCAGCGTGACGTCGTATTTACGCTGGTACCAGTCGCAGATCGCCTTGCGCAGGCGCGGGATACCGCGCGACATGGAATAGCGGTGCGTATCGTTGCGCTGCGCTGCCTCGCACAGCTTGGCGACAATATGCGGCGGCGTCGGGCGGTCCGGATTACCCATGCCAAAATCAATGATATCCTCGCCACGCGCGCGCGCCTTCGCCTTCAACTCATTGACAATATTGAAGACATACGGCGGCAAGCGTTTGATTCTGGGAAATTCGTCCACGGACTGCTCTGTTGGTCGCTACATTTTCTGGATAAATAAAACGCGTAGGGTACTGAAATTATTGAAATGTCACAAGGTGCAGACTATCGTGGCAGCCATGCATTTTGTTCAGGAAGATTTCAGCAGCGCGTTACTCGTCCAGGGCTACGACGCGGGAGAGATTCGTGTCGGCGGGCAAAACTACCGGCGCAGCATCATCCTCACCCACGAAAAAATCATCGATGACTGGCGGCCGCAGAACAAGGATGAACTGGAAGCAGGGGACTTTGAGCTGATTCATTCGCTGGGTGCGGAGATACTGTTGCTGGGCATCGGGCCGGTGTTGAGCTTTCCCTCCCCTGCGCTGACGGCGCCGCTGCTTGAGGCGGGGATCGGGGTTGAGGTGATGGATACGGCGGCGGCTTGCCGGACGTTTAATGTGTTGTTATCGGAGGGGCGGCCGGTGGCGGCGG
>CAYYAP010000225.1:0-2889 GCA_964469575.1 uncultured Thiohalobacter sp. | reverse complement strand
AAAATCGTTCTCGCCAGCAGCAATACCGGCAAGGTGCGTGAGTTCAATGAACTGCTTGCCGGCAGTGCTATCGAAGTCGTGCCGCAGACGGTGTACGGCGTGCCGGATATTGAGGAAACCGGCCTGACCTTTGTGGAAAACGCCATCCTCAAGGCGCGCAATGCCGCACAGCACACCGGACTGCCGGCCATTGCCGATGACTCCGGGCTGGAAGTCGATGCGCTGGACGGCGCACCCGGCATCTACTCGGCGCGCTACGCCGGGGAAGGCGCCAGCGATGAAGACAACCTGTTAAAGCTGCTCGATGCCCTGAAAGACACAGCGGATGCCGAACGCGGCGCGCGCTTCCAGTGCCTGATGGTGTACATGCGCCACGGCGCCGACCCGACGCCACACATCGTACAGGGCAGCTGGGAAGGCACCATCCTGCGCGCACCGCGCGGTGACAACGGCTTTGGCTACGACCCGGTGTTTTACGTCCCGGAGCAGGATTGCAGTTCGGCGCAACTGGCGCCCGAGGTGAAAAACCGGCTCAGCCATCGGGGTCAGGCACTGAGCCGCTTGATTGCGCTGCTGCGCAATGCCTGAGCCAGCCGCCAGGGCAAACTGACCCGCGTGTTCCAGTTTACCGCCACACCACCGCTGTCGCTGTATATCCACTTTCCCTGGTGTGTGCGCAAATGCCCCTACTGCGATTTCAATTCGCATGCGGTAAAAGATGCGTTGCCCGAAGCGAGCTACGTCGATGCGCTGCTCGCCGACCTCGAACAGGAACTGCCCTCGGTGTGGGGCCGCACCGTACAAAGCATTTTTATGGGCGGTGGTACGCCCAGCCTGTTTTCACCCGCCGCAATAGATCGCCTGCTGGCCGGCATACGTGCGCGCCTGCCGCTGAAACCGGACGCGGAAATCACCCTTGAAGCCAACCCCGGCACGGTGGAACAGGCACGCTTTGAAGGCTACCGGCAGGCCGGTATCAACCGCCTGTCGATTGGCGTGCAAAGCCTGAACCCGGAGCACCTCAAGGCGCTGGGACGAATACATAACGCCGACGAAGCGCGTGCTGCGGCGCAAGCGGCACGTCGCGCCGGTTTCGATAATATCAATCTCGACCTGATGTTCGGCCTGCCGCAGCAGACACTCGAACAGTCGCTGGATGATCTCGATGCGCTGATCGCACTCCAGCCCGAGCACATTTCCTGGTACCAGCTCACCCTGGAACCCAACACCCTGTTCCATGCACAACCACCGACACTGCCCGATGACGATACGCGCTGGGCCATGCAGGAACAGGGGCAGGCCCGGCTTGCCGAACAGGGCTACGGGCACTATGAAGTCTCCGCCTTTGCGCGCCGCGATCAGCGTTGCCGCCACAACCTGAACTACTGGAGATTCGGCGACTACCTGGGTATCGGCGCCGGTGCGCACGGCAAGGTCACTGATGCGGCACGCAGCGCCATCACCCGTCGCTGGAAAAAACGTCATCCAAACGACTATCTCGCTGGCGTCGCCGGCGGCAGCTTTATTGCCGGACAACGTGATCTTGAGCACGCGGAAGCCATATTCGAATTTGCCCTCAACCGCTTCCGTCTGAAGCAGGGCTTTACGCTGGCGGAATTTCAGGCGGCTTGTGGTTTACCCGCCGCTGACATACAACCCATGATTACCCGGGCCTGTGATGATGGATTACTGGACTTCGACGGCAAACAAGTGAAACATACCGATACGGGCTGGCGCTTCCTCGACGACCTGGTCGAACGCTTCCTGCCCGGGGAGATTGATCATGCTGGACACTGCACGCATTGATTGCCCGTACTGTGGCGAATCCTTCGACACCGAAGTCGATTGCAGCGCCGGCAGCCAGCAGTATGTTGAAGACTGCACCGTCTGCTGCCAACCGATCCTCATTACCACCAGCTGCGATGCCGACGGTACCCTGCTCAGCGTTTCCGCCACGCGTGAAAATGACTGATTACACATTACCACTGCGCGGGCGGGGCGTCCGGTATGCGTGTGCTAGAATGATAGATACATCGTTAATAACAACATAAAAGCCGTGCCAGGAGGGGGGAAATGCATTTCACTGACTCTACGTTTCACCGCGTACTTCGCACTGTCGCGATAACCCTCACCTTTATCCTGCTCAGCGCCTGCGGTGGCGGTGGCAGTGGATCAGACAAAATCACCGGGACCTCAGTCACTCCCCCTCAACAACTTGACGGTACCTGGACGGGGAGCCTGGAAGACCCGGCCGGCTTGTTGCACAACTTCCAGATCACGGTAAACGGAAACACCCTGAGCCAGTTACTTATCGATGCCGTGGATCAGGGCCTCACGGGTACATTGACTGCTCAATCCACGACAACCTACGCTGTGTTGCTAAGCGACAGCACAAAAGCCATGTTCATCATCGATGCCGCCCTGCAGCACGCCACCTTTGTCGATGATGCGTTCAACTTTGGCGTCGTGGAGAAAAATGCCATCGGGTCACCTATCTTTTCCATAGGCGATGTCAATGTAAACTGGTCAGGCACCACTGTCGTTACCGATTTCGCCACATTCTCCGGGTTTGCCTCAACCGCTTCCTGCGGCGTAGTAACCACCCTGCAATGCACGGCAACCGGCAACAGCGTCACCACCACGATTGACCTGACCGGGACATTTGTTATCAACTTTGGTCAATGGAATGGCACGTTCAGCAACTCAAACGGCGATGTGGGCACGTCCGTGGTCATGCTAAGCCCGGACAAACAGTTTGCGGCCGCTTATGGTTGCAATAATATTGGCGTATTCCCGGACGCCTGTGATTTTTCCGCGTGGGTCCGGCAATAAGTATTACCCGTTGATTGCCTTGCCCGACAGCACGCACGACATCGAAACCCTGGTTCG
>CAYYAP010000224.1:0-2951 GCA_964469575.1 uncultured Thiohalobacter sp. | reverse complement strand
CCTGTACCGGGTCGAAAAATTCGCGTTGCCGGCGTATGACCCGTGTGGTCTGTGAGACTCTCTGGATCAGGCTGGCCAGTTTTACCCGGCCCTGCCCCACATTGGCCTCACCCAACAGCAAAAACCACTGGCTCTGCACGGACAGCGCCTGCTGATCGACCTGCCTGCCCGCCATCACCTGCAGCTGCAACAGATCCGTGAGCTTGCCGAAACCGGTATCGCCGCGCGCCTCGATAATGGCCTGCCCATCGCTTAGCGACAGGCCATTCGCCAGGGTAGTTAATACCTCGGCACTTGCGGTATTAACGTTAATGACTGTCGGTTCCGGCAGTGCCGTGACAAACGGGGCGCCGGATGCGCCCCCCAGCAGTTTGCCCATGACCTTTTCGTCGTAACCCTTGACCAGGCGCAGCTCACTGATGTCGGCCATCAGCCGGTTGGCGGTCCGGTAGGGCGGCTGGCGCAACAAATAGACCTGGTCCTCGGCACCGTTCAGGTTAATCGGGTCGATATCGGTATCCAGCCAGTCAACCAGCGTGTCGGCCAGCGCCACGTTCAGGCCCAGGGTGAGCAGCAGGCGCTTGTAGCGATCCATCGCCGGGATATCCGCCTTCCCGTTCACCACCAGGCTGTTCACATTGAAACGCCCCTGTAAATCAATGACGCGACCGATCACAGAACCGCCTTCCACCAGCGAGGCCGGTACCTGGACCGCCCAGTCCTCACTCAGGTTATCCACCTTATTGCTCTTTGCATCGCGCGCCAGCACCACCCGCGCCCAGCTCTCCGCACCCAGCACATAGGCCCAGGCCTGCTCACTGTGCAACAGATTTCCGGTGCGCCGCACATCGAGCTGCTGACGCGTGGTCATGGCCACGGCCGCCGCCGTGGCCAGCGCCACCACCAGCAGGGCCGTCAGCAGGGCGACACCGGATTGTCTGTTGAAGGCTGTCATGGGTTTTGGGGGGGGATCGGCGGCGCAGTGGTCGGCAGATAGGTTTCCGGCAGACGGTAGACCCATCTCAATACGCCGATATCGTCCAGTGAAAGCGCTACCTCCACGGCCAGGGGCCATTTTTTCGCCACGGCGGTGCCGGCAGGCGCCACCACTGTGGTAGCGGCGGGTGGCCAGCTTTGCTGCCACTTTTTCGTGTCGTCGAGGTAGCGCAAACTGATACTCTGCACACCTTCGATCAGCACCTGCTGGTCCGGCAGGCTGTCCTGCGCACGGTCCAGTACACGCCAGCTGCGCCGCAACAGCCGGCCATCATCCACCAGGTAAGCGACGCGTTGCAGGTTACTGCGCAGGTAAGCGGCGGGATTCGGGTAACCGGCGCGGGTAAATTCCACACCGGCATAATTCCCGCCCGCCACCAGCGCCGGGGACACATCGCCAAACTCGTTGCGAATACTGCGGTCGACGAATTGCTCAAAATCGCGTTTCAACACCCGGTAGGTCAGTTGCAGGTCCTGCATGCGCTTCGCATAGACCTCGGTCTGGGCCTGCTGACGCATGACATTGTCCAGACCGCTGTACGCCATGATACCGATGAGCGCAAAAATCGATAACGAAACCAGCAATTCCAGCAGGGTGAAGCCACGTGCTTGCCGCATCAGCGTCTCTCCACAAACCCGCTCAGGCGGGCCAGCGGTGCGGCATCATCATCGGCATCCGCGCGAAACACATCGATATCCAGCCGGCGCATGTCCTGCTCCGGCGATTGGGTCACCTGCATCACCCAGCGCCACGGACGATTTTTCACCCCGGAGGGGTCTTCCGGAAAATCGACGTCGCCTTTGGTCTGACCCACCGAGGGCCAGTCACCTCTCACCTGCATGACGGTGAGCCGGTTGCGCGCCACCCATTGTGCAAACACCCGGTCGCGCAGGTTGGCCTGGTTGCGCGTATAACCGCCCACGGTCTGGATCACCGCACCCATCGCCAGGCCCACCACCACCAGCGAGACCAGTATTTCCAGCAACGTGAACCCGCCGGTGCGTTTCATTTCTCCAGCTCCAGGCGCCCCAGCAAACTCCCCTTGATCACGAAACGCCGTTCGGTACCCGGTGAAAACAAGGTCACCACGAACGGTGTCATCTCTCCACTCGACAACAGGAAGACCTGCGGCAGATCGGATTCATCACCACTGAGCAGGGAGGGCGGCGGGTTATCCTGCAATTCGAGGCGCAGGCTGATGTCATCGGGAAAGCGGCGCGCCCGCAACGTCGGGTCATTATCCATCGGCACCCAACGCCCGTTCTGCAGCAGCATGAAGGCATAGCCATCGTCACTATAGCGCACGGCGATCTGTTCGCTGCGCATCACCGCCTCCTGGCTGGCGAGATTGAGCAGGGCGATCATCCGCGTGGCTTCGCGCTGCAACAACTCCGCGTGCGAGTCGCCACGCATCGACAGGGCGGACACCCCCAGCATGATGCCGATAATCACCACCACCACCATGACTTCCAGCAGCGTGAAACCCCGCGCCCGCGGCAAGCGGCCCAACGCAAACAGCCTGCCGGAGGCAGGCTGGCGGATAGCGTAACGGGGCAATGCGATCACAGACCGATCAGTTCAGATTCCAGTTGCCGATATCGTCATCGCTGGGTTTACGATCCGGACCCAGTGAATACACGTCGAACGCGCCGTGGGTGCCCGGCGACAGGTACTGGTAGGGCTGCTGCCAGGGATCAACCGGCATGCGGTCCATGTAGCCGTCACCCCAGTTGGCCGGTTCCGGTGGAATAGTCGGTTTAGTGACCAGCGCTTCCAGACCCTGTTCCGTGGTGGGATAATCGTAGTTCTGCAGCTTGTACATGTTCAGCGCGCCTTCGATGGCGCGGATATTCGACTTGGCTGCCGCAATGCGGGCTTCCTCCGGCCGGCTCATGAGCTTGGGCACCAGCACACCGGCAAGAATACCCAGTATGACCACAACCACCATCACCTC
>CAYYAP010000223.1:0-3027 GCA_964469575.1 uncultured Thiohalobacter sp. | reverse complement strand
CGTTGGGCTTCGCTGCGCTCAGCGCCAACCTACGGGTTCGGAATGACGGCCAGGTCCTTCAAGAGCCCCGCGCCGCATCTATGTCCTCGCACAATTCTTTAGCTGCCTGCAAAGCGCGCGGAGTCTGCCGTTCCAGCATTTCTGCCGGGACGGTGTACAGATGATTCATCTGTACCGCACGCAAACCCTTCCACTGCCGCCAGCGCAATGTCCAGTCTGCGCGTTTACCGGGATGACGGCCAGCGATCAACACTTCGGGGTTAGCCTTCAACACCGCCTCAGGGTCAATAGCGGGTGCGAGATCGGGCAAATCGGCAAAAATATTTTCCGCCCCACACAGGCGCAGCCAGTGGCTGATCATGTGCTGGCCGTTGATCGTCATTAACGGTTGCGCCCAGATTTGATAAAACGCCGTGACCGGCCTGCGACCGGCATAACGCGCCCGCAAGTCGCGTACACCTTTGCGAAACGCACTGGCAGCCCTTTCGGCTTTCCCCTCGCTACCCGTCAGCCGGCCAAGCGCCCGGAGATTTTTGGCGATACCATCAATATCGTGCGGTTCAGAGTAAAACACCGGTATGCCAAAATGTTCCAGCTGACGCAATTGAGGTTTGGCATTCCCACTCAACCAGGCCACTACCAGATCTGGCTGCTGCGCGACAATCGCTTCGACATTCAGCCCTGCGCCACTGCCAATGCGCGGTAGCTGTCGGGCGGCCGGCGGCCAGTCGCTGTACTCGGACACAGCAACCACGTGTTCACCGGCACCCGCGGCAAACAACAACTCGGTCGCATGCGGTGACAGACTGACTATCCGTAGCGCAGTCTGTTCAAGTTGAACCCTTCGCCCGGCATCATCTATTACTTCCACAGCCGCATTTGCCACCGCGACCAGAAAAACAAACCCCAGAATACCTGCTAACGCCTTCATACCGCCATTCTACGCGAGACGGCCAAAGCCGGGTATAACCCGCCGCCAGTCGGTTTCAGGGGCAGCACAGATGAAAATCCGGTCGTCATCATTGGCCTGGGGGAAATGGGCGGAGTCCTTGTCCGGGATTTCCGCTATTACAATGTGCATACACCACCACAACCCACTCGACATTTCACCAGACCAGTCTACACTTCAGCGTGCAGATCCACCGGTTAGGGGGCACCAACGTCTGACAACAACACGTATTCGGCTGCCCAGCCTGTTTCAGCACGCCTGCCTGCGCAGGCGTTGGCAATAGAAAGTGCACCGGGGGGGAACAGGAGTGGCGTGTGGAGCACGATATAGGGTCCATTATTGCCAACTGTCGTGGCTTTGGTGAAGTGCTGTCATTTGCCAAAACGGCAGCCTGCTCTTCGTGCGCCGTCCTGATCACTGGCGAGAGTGGTACGGGAAAGGAAATCATTGCCCGCACTATCCATGAGCATTCCGCCAACAAATCCGGGCGTTATGTCCCTGTCAACGTTGCCGCGTTACCTTCAGAGCTGGTGGAAAGCCATCTGTTCGGCCATGTCACGGGCGCTTTCACCGGTGCAACACATAATCGTGCCGGAGCATTTCGCAGTGCTGCAGGTGGTACGCTGCTGCTGGATGAGATTGGCGACCTCCCTGTTCCCACACAACCCAAGTTGCTGCGCGCACTCGAGCAGAAAGAAATCCAGCCTGTCGGTTCGGATACACCGATTACTGTTGATACACGGGTCATTGCCGCAACATCAAGAAACCTCAAGCAGATGGTCGAAGCCGGACAGTTCCGCGAAGATCTGTTATACCGGATTAATGTTGTAGAAATCCACATACCGCCACTTCGAGAGCGTCCCGAAGACATCCCCTCTCTCGCAGAATACTATTGCCGGTATCATGCCGAAAACTATGGGAAACCCGTCAAACGCCTTAGTGCTGACGCTTGCCTGCAACTGCTGAACCACCCCTGGAAAGGAAATGTCAGAGAGCTGTCCAACATTATTGAACGGGCTATCCTTTTTTGTGAATCAGACAACATTGGTCCGGATGACCTGAACCTTAACCCATGCTCCGACAATGCTTACCCGACGCGTTCATCCCTGCAAGAGGCCGTGGATGCCTTCAAGAAACAACACATTATCTCAGTCCTTCAGAGTGTCGATGGGAACCGCAGCAAAGCCGCAGAGAAACTGGACCTTTCGCACGCCACACTGTTTCGCTACATCGAAAAATATGGACTCAAAGGCTATGCGCTACACTCACACAACCGCTGATCATCTCACTCCTGATAGGCGCTGACAAAAAACTCTCATTTCTGTGATTCGCCCGGGGCGTCCTTGCCGAAAACCCCGACAACTGCCCTGCCGGCACAACACGTTGTATATGGCATATTGTATGCAGCTCTTTAATGACGCCACCATTTGGCATCGTTTGAGGGAGATGTAACATGGCTACACACGCTCATACTGACACGGGGACAAGAGCAACAAACGTCGCCCCGGGCATTCATAATTTTTCTGCCGACGACCGGCTAGCGCTACTCGAACAGGAAGTCCAGGAACTTCGCCGCAACACCCCCGACAGCAACAAGGTCACCTTACTGATTTTCTCCGGTGACCAGGACAAGGCGCTCGCAGGTCTTACTATTGCCACCACCGCAGCCGCCATGGGAATGGATGTCACTATATTTTTCACATTCTGGGGAATCAATATCCTGAAACGCAAACGTCTATATGCCGGAAAAGATTTCAAGGAAAAGATGATCGATTTCATGACCCCGACCGGCGCAGGCAACATGGGGGTTTCACAACTGAACATGCTGGGCGCTGGCGCCGGTATGCTCAAGCAGATGATGCAGGATAAAAACGTTACCTCTGCTGATGATCTGCTGAATCTTGCCATCGATAACGGCGCACACGTCATAGCCTGCAGCATGACGCTACAGGTTATGGGCATTAAGGAAGAAGAACTGGTTGACGGTATAGAGGTTGCAGGCGCCGCCAGCTACCTGACCGATGCAAGTCGCTCGGGATGCACATTGTTTATCTAGCCTGATATGAGAGGGTTGATAT
>CAYYAP010000222.1:0-3053 GCA_964469575.1 uncultured Thiohalobacter sp. | reverse complement strand
ACTACCGTGAACGTGGCGAGGCGTTTCTGGAGGAACTGGAGGAAACGCTTTCGACTTCACGCTACCTGCTGGGTGATCAGCCGAGCCTGGCGGATATCGGCGTATTCCCCTTTATACGCCAGTTCGCCGGGGTCGACCGGGCATGGTTTGACCAGAGTCGCTATGTGCACCTGCGTACATGGCTGGATGGCTGGCTGGCGTCAGAATTGTTTCAATCGGTCATGGTGAAACACCCGGTGTGGACGCCGGGGGATGCGCCCGTCTACCTGTAAAAGCTGTTTAAACCGTCATTCCGAATGCCGGAATCCGCAGACATACTGAAGGATATCGGCCGGGTGTTCGATCAGTGCATCGGCGCCCCATTGTTCCGGGCGGTCGTGTTCCATCAGGTAACCGAACAGCGCCACCAACGTGTGCATGCCGGCATTGCGGCCCGCTTCGATGTCACGTGCGGCATCGCCGACATAGAGCGTTTCTTCGGGCCGGCACCCGGCCAGTTTACAGGCATGCAGCAGGGGCGCGGGGTGAGGCTTGCGTTCCCTGAGCGTGTCGCCCGACACGACACAGGTAGCGCGCGAACCCAGCTCCAGTGCATCGAGCAGCGGTTCGGTCAACCAGCCCGGTTTGTTGGTGACGACACCCCAGCGGATGCCGCGATTTTCGAGTTCGTCGAGCACGTCTGCCATGCCGGGAAACAGCGCCGTGTGTACGGCAATATTGGCCTGGTAAAGATCGAGCAACTGCTTGCGCAAGGGTTCAAATTCGGGGTGTTGTGGATCGATACCAAAACCGAGCTCGATCAGCGCCAGTCCGCCGTGTGACACCACCGGTCGGATCATTTCAAATGGCAGTGCGGCGCGTTCATTGAGCTGCAGCGTGGCATTGAGTGCGGCGGCGAGATCCGGCGCGGTATCGAGCAGGGTGCCGTCCAGGTCGAACAGCACGGTGCTTGTGTGGCCGGGCATATTCAGTCGGTCTTCCGGAACCAGGCGAGGTAGTTCACATCAACATCGTGGCCAAGGCGGTATTCACCGGTCAACGGGTTATAGGTCATGCCGGTGAGGTTTTGCAGTTGCAGGCCGGCGCTGCGCGCCCAGCGTTCCATTTCCGACGGGCGGATAAACTTGCGGTAGTCGTGTGTGCCGCGCGGCAACATCCGCAACAGGTATTCCGCGCCGACGATGGCGAACGCATAGGCCTTGGGGTTGCGGTTGATGGTGGAGAAGAAGATGTCGCCACCGGGCTTCACCAGGTCGGCGCAGGCCTGAATGACCGAGGCCGGGTCAGGGACGTGTTCCAGCATTTCCAGGCAGGTCACGGTATCGAAGGCCCCGGGGTGTTGCGTGGCCATCTGTTCGGCGGTGATACGCTGGTAGTCCACTTCTACGCCGGATTCATGCTGGTGCAGCCGCGCCACGGTCAACGGCGCTTCGCCCATATCGATACCGGTGACCTGTGCGCCGCGCGCCGCCATGCCTTCCGACAACAGGCCGCCGCCACAGCCCACATCAATCACCTTGCGTCCGGCCAGCGGCGCGCGCTGGTCAATATAGTCGAGTCGCAGCGGGTTGATGTCGTGTAAGGGTTTGAACTCACTGTTCGGATCCCACCAGCGTGAGGCAAGCGCCTCGAACTTGTGGATTTCAGCCGCGTCGACGTTGTGAGTAGCGTGATTCATGGCGTACAAGATACCTGAATCAGCGGCCGGCTTCACCTGCGGCGATGCGGGTCTGCCAGCCGCGTGTGCGCTGGAGTAAGTCTTCAATGTCGAGGTGGGTCAGCTGACGCTCGTGCATCAGCAGCTGGCCCGCCACCCAGACATGGCTGACCTGTTCGCGGCCGGCCGCGTAAACCAGCTGTGACACAGGGTCGTAGACCGGCTGGGTTTCCAGTGCGCCGAGGTCGATAGCGGCAAAATCCGCCCATTTGCCGACTTCCAGCGAGCCGGTCTGGTCGGCCAGGCCGAGCGCCCGGGCGCCGTTCAGCGTGGCCATGCGCAGCACAGTGTGTGCCGGCAGGGCGCTGGCATCGTTGGCGACCGCCTTGCCGAGCAGGGCGGCGCTGCGCATTTCACCCAGCATATCGAGGTCATTGTTACTGGCGGCGCCATCGGTGCCGAGCGCGACATTGACCCCGGCGTCGAGCAGTTTTTGCACCGGGCAGAATCCGCTGGCGAGTTTCAGGTTGGACTCCGGGCAGTGCACCACGCTGGCGCCGCTTTCCGCCAGTTGGGTGATTTCGCTGTCTTCCAGCCGGGTCATGTGCACGGCGGTCAGCGCCGGCGACAGCAGGCCCAGTGCGGCAAGGCGTGCGAGCGGCCGCTGTCCGTGCTGTTTGACGCTGTCCTCGATTTCACTGGCGGTTTCGTGCAGGTGAATGTGTACCGGCAGGTCGAGTTCGTCCGCCAGCATCTGTGCTTTTTTCAATGGCGCATCCGACACACTGTAGGGCGCGTGTGGTGCAAAGGCGTGGCTGATCAGCGCGTGGTGTTTGGTTTCGTCGCGCATGGCCAGGCCTTTGGCAAAGTACTCGTCCGGGTTCCCGGCGTAACGGGTCGGGAAGTCGAGCAGGATCATGCCGGTACAGGCGCGTATAAAACAGCTGGCGGCAACCCGCGAAGTCACCTCGGGGTAGAAGTACATGTCATTGAAACAGGTGGTGCCGCTGCGCAGCATTTCGGCGACGGCGAGTTGCGTGCCGTCGTGGACAAACTGTTCGTTTGCCCATTTCTGTTCCGCCGGCCAGATGTGTTGCTGCAACCATTCCATCAACGGCAGGTCGTCAGCGATACCGCGCAGCAATGACATGGCGGCATGCGTGTGGGCATTCACCAGGCCCGGAATCAGGGCATGCTCGCCAAGTTCAACGGTAGTTTTCGCCTCAAACGACTGGCGGGCCTCGTGGGTCGGCAGTATTGCGGTGATACGGCCCTCATCGACCGCAATACTGTGGTACTCCAGAACCTGTTTGTCCGGCACCACCGGAACCATCCAGCGGGCATGAATCAGCAGCTCGGTTTGTTTCATTGTTGTAGAGGCTGTGGAAAAGGGGGG
>CAYYAP010000221.1:0-3066 GCA_964469575.1 uncultured Thiohalobacter sp. | reverse complement strand
GCAGCGGGCAAACCGTTGAACCGAAAATCCCCGACAAGCCAACGCTAACCACGTAAGCAACCGGTAGGCTCCCCCGCACCATCAATAAGCCCTTCCTCAAGCAACCAGTCCCGCGCATCCCCCGCATCCCGCTCAAACCAGGCCTTCGCCGAACCCAGGCGGAAACTGTACCC
Source organism: uncultured Thiohalobacter sp. (assembly GCA_964469575.1). Classification (GTDB taxonomy): domain Bacteria; phylum Pseudomonadota; class Gammaproteobacteria; order DSM-19610; family DSM-19610; genus Thiogranum. The sequence goes on along the minus strand of CAYYAP010000221.1, from coordinate 2,893 downwards.
CCAGGCATCCATATCCTTCATCAAGCGTTCGCGCCCCACGCCAGGCAGGCGGCCAGCCAGCAAAATCTGCAAATAGCACACCGCATTCTCCTCGTCGTAATCCCCTCCCGCATCCGTGTGCAGCCCCTCGCGTCGATCCGGCGTCATGCAGATATAATGACAGGCTTCGTGGAGCGCGGAATGCACCGGCGTATCGTCGCGCAGCAATAACCGCTCCCCCACCAACCCGGCCTCGCTGTCACCCCAGAAACTGCCGGGAATATCCTGATCTTCCGGCACACGCTCACAGCGCAGGCCGTAGCCATCCAGCAGGGTCTGCAGGACCGACATGCCGAGTTCCCGTATGCTCAACACGTCCGGCGCTTGCGGTGAAAGTTCAGCATTCATGGCAGTGGATTTTCGACTGCCGCCGCTTCACTTGCAAATCCCCGCCCGACCCGTACCCTGAGGCGATGGAATTACGTTTCAGCAAAATGCACGGCCTCGGTAACGATTTTGTTGTTATTGATGCCATCAATCAGTCGGTACACCTCGACACCCACCAGTTCCGGTTTCTCGCCGATCGCCGTCATGGCGTGGGCTGTGACCAGATCCTGCTGGTCGAAGCCTCCGACCGGCCGGACAGCGCATTCCGCTACCGGATTTTCAATGCCGACGGCGGTGAGGTGGAACAATGCGGCAATGGCGCCCGCTGCTTTGCGCGCTTTGTGCGCGAGAAAGGCCTCACCGATGCAGACCGTATCCCGGTAGATACGCGGGCCGGGCGGATTGAACTGCTTGTCCAGGACGATGGAAATGTCACTGTGAACATCGGGATTCCCATTCTGGAGCCGGTGGACATTCCTTTTGAAGCGCCGGTGCGTGCTCCGCAATATGCGCTGTCGGTAGAAGGTGAGACACTGGAACTCGGCGCTGTCTCACTGGGCAACCCGCACGCCGTACTGGAGGTCCCGCATATCGATTCGGCGCATGTGAACCAGCTGGGCCCACTGATCGAATCCCACCCGCGCTTTCCCAACCGCGTCAATGTGGGGTTCATGGAAATTGTCGATCGCGGTCATATACGGCTGCGCGTCTACGAACGCGGTACCGGAGAGACGCTGGCCTGCGGAACAGGCGCCTGCGCATCCGTGGTCGTAGGGCGACTCTGGAATGTGCTGGATGAAACGGTAGATGTACAACTGCGCGGCGGAAATCTTGTGGTAAGCTGGGCAGGCGAAAACCAGCCGGTGCTGATGACGGGGCCGGCCACTTTTGTCTTCGAGGGGACAATAACACTATGACATCCCGGGCCAACGCAAAACCTGCCACTGTGCAGGAACCTGATGCCGAACAGGTCGCCAGCTATCTGGCGAGCCACCCCGAATTCTTTGACCACCAGGCCGAACTTGTCGCCGGCCTGCGCCTGTCACACGCCAGCGGCACAGCCGTATCGCTGGTCGAACGCCAGATCCAGGTGCTTCGTGAACAGAACGAAGGACTGAAAGCGCGCCTGCTGGAACTGGTCGATGTGGCGCACGACAATGACCGCCTCAGTGACCGCGTACACCGTATGACCCTGGACCTGCTCGCGACAGATACTGCGCCTGCATTGATCGATACCCTTGAACACAGACTGCGCAATGAGTTTAATGCCGACGCTGTCAGCCTGTTTCTCACCCGTATCGACGATACCCTGCAACATGAAAAGGGGGTATCAAGGCTGGAGATCGACGATACGCTGAAGGCGCTGTTCGATCCTGTTTTTACCGACAGCAAACCACTCTGTGGACGGCTGCGCGAAGACCAGACCGGGTTCCTGTTTCAGGCGCAGGCGCCGGCTATCGAATCCGCCGTCGTCATTCCGCTCGGCCACCAGGCGGAAAGCGGGCTGCTCGCCATCGGCAGCCGTGAGCTCAAGCGTTTCAGCAACGGTATGGGTACACTGTTTCTCACCCACCTCGGTGAGCTTTTGCTTGCCCTGCTGAAACAAAAAGGACTTGGCTGATACGCCGTGCATGCCGACGCGCTCGACTGGCTCGCACGCTACCAGACGCATCTGCGTGAACAACGCCGACTGTCACCGCATACCCTGAGTAATTACCGGCGCGACCTTGACGCCGCCGTGGCCTGGTGCGAAACCCGACACATCGATCACTGGCGTGAACTGGACAGCCAACGGGTACGCAACTGGAGCGCTGAATGCCACCGCAAGGGTCTGGGCGGGCGCAGTATTCAACGCCGGCTGTCGGCGCTGCGTGGATTTTGCCAGTACCTGGTTCAGCACAAGGTACTGGAACACAACCCGGCACACGACATTCGCGCACCCAAATCTCCGCACAAGCTCCCCCACAGCCTCGATGTCGATCGCCTGCAACGGCTGCTCGAAGGCAAACCGGGAAACTGGCTGGAGCAGCGTGACCTGACCATGATGGAACTGATGTACTCGGGCGGGCTGCGCCTTGCCGAACTCGTCAGTCTCGACACCCGTGATGTGGACCTGCGCGAAGGCGAAGCGCGGGTACTCGGTAAAGGCCGTAAAACACGCATCGTACCGGTTGGCAGCAAGGCGCGCGCCGCCATCGCCAGCTGGTTGCCGCTGCGCAACCTGCACGCCAGTGAAAACGAAAGCGCCCTGTTCATCAGCCGCAACGGGACCCGCATCAGTCCGCGCAGCGTGCAACAACGCTTCAAACGCTGGGCGCTGAAACAGGGCCTGGAAGGTCGCCTGCACCCGCATGTCCTGCGCCATTCCTGCGCCACCCATGTGCTCGAATCCAGTGGTGATCTGCGCGCGGTACAGGAATTGCTCGGCCACGCCAACCTGGGCACCACGCAGATTTATACCCACCTCGATTTCCAGCACCTCGCACAGGTCTACGACACCGCACACCCGCGCGCGCGCAAGAAATAA
>CAYYAP010000220.1:0-3128 GCA_964469575.1 uncultured Thiohalobacter sp. | reverse complement strand
CCTGGATGATCCGGGCTATATGGGCAGAGCCCTGGTCAGCCAGCAGGTGTCTGCGGTTTCCTCCACCTGCATGCTGGTTCGCAAGTCAGTACTGGCACGTATACAGGCTCCAGGGGATACCCTCACTGTAGCGCTGTACCGGGCGGTTGATTATTGCTTGCAGGCCACACAGGACGGCGGCCGTATCGTGTGGACGCCGCATTCGACCTTACTGTACGTGGAGGGTGTGCGCGATAACAACAATACGTCGGAGCTGGAAAAGGCCGTGCGCGAGGAATCGGAAGCCTTGTGCAAGCGCTGGTTGCCCCGGCTGGCGAATGACCCGGTCTACAACCCGAACCTGTGCCTGCCGAAGGGAGACTATTCAATCGAACAGACGTTGATTGCGCCGTGGCGGGATCAGGATCACGCACAGCAACGTATTCTTGCCTACGGCACCGGTTCCTACGGTGCCTGGCAGTACCGTGTGGCCCAGCCGGTTGGCCGGATGCACGAGCAGGGGCTGGCTGATGCCCTGTTACTGCCGTTCGAGGGTCGCAACAAGGTTCATTTGCCAACGGTCACCGAACTCGAGCGCCTGCAGGCTGATGTGCTGTTATTGCACAATGCGGTGCATGACGAGGCTATAGAAGCGATGCGGCTATACAAACGTATCAATGGCACGTTCATTGTATTCGGCGAAGATGACCTGATGACGGCCTTGCCATCCAAAAACCCGTTCGCAAAGACCGTATACAAAGACATGAAGAAGCGCTTGCGCCAATGCCTGTCATTGGCGGACCGGCTGGTAGTAACCACCGAACCGCTCGCCGAGGCACTGCATGACATGGTTGACGACGTACGGATTGTGCCCAATTGCCTGGACGCGGCAGTGTGGGGTGAGTTGAGTTCACAACGCGGCGTCAGTGCCAGGCCGCGGGTTGGCTGGGCGGGTGCGCAACAACACCAGGGTGACCTGGAACTGCTCGAAACGGTAGTGCGAAAAACCGCCGATGAGGTGGACTGGATATTTTTCGGCATGTGCCCGCAGGCGCTGCGCCCTTACGTGCGGGAAGTGCATGAGGCGGTTAGCTTCGAGGACTACCCACGCAAGCTGGCGTCGTTGAACCTGGATCTTGCCGTCGCCCCGCTGGAGCATAACCGCTTCAACGAAGCGAAGAGCAATCTGCGCATCCTCGAGTATGGGGCGCTTGGCTGGCCGGTTATCGCCAGTGATATCGAACCCTACCGGGATGCGCCGGTGTGCCGGGTGATCAATAAGCCCGCTGCCTGGATAAAGGCAATCCGCGAGCACGTTAGTGACCTTGATGAGACCTGTCGGGAAGGCGATATACTACGTGACTGGGTGCGTTCGAACGGGTTGCTTGAACAGCATCTGTCCGGGTGGATGGCAGTGCTGAGTCCCACTGTACCCGTCGTGGGACAGAAACGGCACAGCCAGGTAACAGCCCTGTAAACAACCCTTGCTGTCACCCCGGCGTATGCCGGGGTCCAGGGTTTTCAATGCCTTGGATACCGGCATGCGCCGGCAGGGCGGATGGGTTAGAGCTTCCCTAAAGTTTGCTGGCTTCCGAGCGCTAACCACACTGGAAGCGGTAAATACCCAGCCCCTCCAGGGAGCCGGTATATCCGCTAGGTAAACAGGCGTACGCCCCCAAAGCCGTTCAGTCGCACAGGGGACGCCTCGCAAAAACTAGGAGTATTCACCATGGCATTAACTGTCAATACCAATATTGCATCACTGAATGCGCAACGTAACCTGGCAAGTTCACAGAGTTCCCTGCAAACCTCGCTGCAGAGGCTGTCCTCAGGACTGCGCATTAACAGCGCCAAGGATGACGCAGCCGGCCTGTCAGTTGTGGAAAACCTGACTTCGGATATCCGCGGTGTCAACCAGGCAACACGTAATGCCCAGGACGGCATTTCACTGGGTCAGACGGCAGAGGGCGCATTGGGCCAGATCACCGCCAACGTACAGCGTATTCGTGAGATCGCTGTTCAGTCAGCCAACGCCACAGCCGGTCAGCGCACGGGTCTGCAGAAAGAGGTCGACCAGCTCACACAGGAAATCTCGCGTATCGTGCAGACCACCGAGTTCAACGGCACTCAGTTGCTCGACAACACTACGTCGCTGACCTTCCAGGTCGGCCAGGACGGTGCAGCTGACAACCAGGTGTCCGTGTCCGGTGTCAACGAGACCAGCCTGAATTCATACAATGCTACATTGACCGCAACGGGTACAGTGGACGTCTCGAGCGCAGCGGCGGCTTCGGGAGCCATTGCGAGTCTTGACACCGATATCAGTACGCTGGTTACGGATCGCGCCACCTTCGGTGCGGTACAGAACCGCTTCGAGGCGGTGATCAGCAACCTGTCCAACTTTTCCGAGAACCTGACAGCAGCGCGCAGTCGAGTCCAGGACGCGGACTTTGCCAAGGAAACGGCAAATCTGACCCGAGGGCAGATCCTGCAGCAGGCCGGTGTGGCAATACTCGCACAGGCGAACACGCTGCCACAGGCGGCACTGTCACTGTTGCGTTAAGCGACAACACGGATTTCGATCCGGACCAGGGACGGGTGAGGCAGGGATTGCCTCACCCACCTTCGTTTTAGTACTCAGCAGGTGTGAAATATGGCTACTGACTACAACATACAATCTATACAACCGGCGTTGCGCACCCAGGCAGACGTGCAGGCGCCGAAGTCTCAGCCGGTACAGGCACTATCGACATCTTCGACGCAGCGGAATGGATCGGCCGCCAGTGGCGAAGTTCTGCCGTCCAGGGCGGCGAAAACCCCGGAGGATCCCCGGCAACTTGAGTCTGCGGTCAGTAAAATTAGCGAGTTTGTACAGAACTTCCAGCGTGACCTGACGTTCAGCGTTGACAAGGAAAGTGGGCGCATAGTGATCAAAGTTATTGATTCCAAAACAAAGGATGTGATTCGACAAATTCCATCCGAAGTGGCGCTGCGTCTGGCGAAGAATCTGCAGTCACCTGACAGCCTGATTCTACGTGAGCAGGCGTGAACTGGCACCGCTTTTGCTTTATTGAGGCTATGAGTAGCAGCGTAACAGGGTATTACCATGATTAGCTCACCGGGCATAGGTTCCGGACTGGATGTCAATT
>CAYYAP010000219.1:0-3148 GCA_964469575.1 uncultured Thiohalobacter sp. | reverse complement strand
TCAAACCCGAGCATCTCACAGACGGTCCTGACCTGATCGCGGATGGGGATGTTGTCCTCTTCGAGCAGGATGCCAAGTTGAGTGGCCTGATAAATTTCCTGCATCACAGAGACCAGCCCGCCCCGGGTGGGGTCACGCATAAATCGTAACCCGGGAAGCGAGTGAAGAGCCCGGGTCAGGGGCAGCACACTTGCGGCATCCGATTGCAGATCACCGCGCAAACCAAACTGCTCACGTGCCAGCATGACCGCTGTACCATGGTCACCGACCGGGCCGCTGATCAGGATGCGATCGCCTTGCTTGATACCGTCCATGCCCAGTTGCAGTCCCGGCTGTTTAATGCCGACGCCGGTGGTCGCAAGATAAAGCTCGCCGCCCTTCCCCTTTGGCACAACCTTGGTATCACCAGCCACCACCTGCATGCCGGTTTCCCTTGCGGCCTGCGCCAGGCTTTTTACAATCTGCTCCAGTTTTTCAATTTCCATCCCTTCTTCAATGAAGGCATTCAAACTCAAATACAGTGGTTCGGCACCGGCGACAGCCAGGTCATTGACCGTACCATGCACGGCCAGCGATCCAATATCGCCACCGGGAAACACCAGTGGCTGTACGGTGAAGCCGTCGGTGGTCATCATCAACTCACCTTCTGGCTCAGGTAAACGGGCTGCATCGCAGTTAATATCGAGCAGCGGGTTATCCAGGTGGCGGGCAAAGACTTCCCGCACAAGTTCACGCATAAAACGGCCGCCGTTTCCATGGGCAAGGGAAATGTGCGTGTGTTCCATCATCTCACTTTTTCCATTATATGAGCTTCAACCGTGCTGCCGCTTCCATAATTTGCCCCGCACACAGACCGGCATCATTGCAGGGGATCTGTGTGTTGATATGGACGTTAAACCCTTGTTGTTGTAACAGCTGAATAACATGTTCCGTCAGGTGTCTATTCTGAAAGACGCCGCCGGTCAGGCCGACGTAAAACTCACCATACTGTTCGCGCAACCGGCACGCCTGCTCGACCAGTGTGGCCGCCATGATGCTGTGAAATCGTGTAGCACGCTGTGCGACACTGAGGCTGGTGTCTTGCAGCATGGGTAATAGGTCTGTCCAGTCTGCTTCCAGTACACCCGCCTTATTGCACTCAAGCGGCAGGGCTTTTTCCTGCACGCGTTCCGTCACCTGCGCTTCCAGCCACATTGGGCCCTGCCCTTCAAAACTGTATTGCTCCAGCAACCCGGTCAAGGCAGTGGCGGCATCAAAAAGTCTGCCGACCGCGGTTGTAGCCGGGCAGTTGAGGCGTTGATCCCAGGCTTGTTTCAGCAGTTCATGGCCCTGTACGGCGAAGTCGTTCATGCCTGTTTGCCAGCACAGCGCCGCGGCGCTGCGCCAGGCCTGTCGGGCAGCCATATCACCCCCCGGCAGGTAAAAAGGTTTGAAGCTGGCTGACTGCTGCCAGTTTCCCGGACCGCCCAGCAGGGCTTCCCCACCCCAAAGCGTGCCATCCTCGCCGTAACCGGAACCGTCCCAGGTAAAAACCAGCCAGGGCTGTTCCGTCGTGTGTTGCGGCTGGTTGTATTCCAGCGGCAGGGTGGCCGCATGGGCATGATGATGAAAAACCGGCATCAATCGTTGACCACCCTGCGCAGCTATCTGCCTTGCCTGGCGATGTGAACGGTAGTCGGGATGGGCATCACAGACGATGATACCGGCCTCGACTTCATAAAGGTTTTGCAGTTGGTGAATCGTCTGTGTGAATTGATCGAGACTTTTCGGCGAATCCAGATCGCCGATATGTGGTGAGATCACCAGCCGGTTATCCCATGCCAGCGCCACGGTGTTTTTCATCTGTCCGCCGACAGCCAGCATGGGGGTGGGAACGGATACGGGCAAGGTCAGCTCAAGGGGTGTCATGCCGCGCCCCGGTCGCAAGGGTCGTGCCCGGTGATGGATAATCCGGTAAACACTGTCATCAGCCGGATGCGCGATCGGACGGTCGTGATGCAAAAAGGCATCGGCCACTTGTGCGAGGCGTTGTTCGACTTCCCGGTTGTCCGTCATCACCGGCTCACCACTTAGATTGGCCGAGGTAGCAACCAGCGGCGCGTTGAATTCCTGTAGTAGAAGATAATGCAGGGGACTGTAGGGCAGGAAGACGCCCAGTTCGTTGATACCTGGAGCAATGTGCGCTGACAAGACCCCGCTCTGCCCTGTAGATGATTCAGCTTTTGCTAACAAAACGACCGGCCGTTGTGGAGAACATAACAGGACGGCGGCGCTTTCATCAATGTCCGCATGTTCCCGAATTGCACCCAGTTCATCATCGCCCTGTACAGGAAACATCACCGCAAGAGGCTTGTCAGGCCGGTGCTTGCGTTGACGCAGTGTCTGAACGGCCCGATCACTACGAGCATCACACATAAGGTGGTAGCCCCCCACCCCCTTGACCGCGACAATCCCGCCGCACCTTAATACGCTCAGCGTTTTTTCCAGTGCGGCTTCATTGCCCTGTGTCGTCTGCCCGTTTTCCACATGATGCAGTTGCGGCCCACAGTCGGGACAGGCAATGGGCTGGGCATGAAAACGGCGGTCTTCGGGATCCCTGTATTCCTTCTGACAGGCGGGACAAAGCTCAAAACCGGCCATGCTGGTATTCGCCCGGTCATAAGGCAAGGCAAGAATCAGCGTGTAACGTGGGCCACACTGGGTGCAATTGATGAAGGGATACCGGTAGCGTCGATCCAGCGGATTATTCATTTCTTCAAGACAGTCGGGGCAGGTGAAATAATCGACCGGTGTGTGAATATCCGCCACTGTGGTCGCATCACTGGACCGGATCACAAAGCCTTCGACCTCCTCGCCGATGGCCTGCGACTGGTTGAGCAAAACCGGTCTGGCAATTGCCGGCGCCTGTTGCAGCAACCGATGCGTGAATTGCTCGATAGCCTGCGCTTCACCTTCGGCATGGATCAGTACCTCTCCCCGGCAGTTCTGCACCCAACCGTGAATTCCGGTTTTTTTAGCCGTTCGATAAACAAAGGGGCGAAACCCCACACCCTGCACCTGTCCACCGAACAGCAGACGACAGACGGACTGTATTTTTATAGCGGCTACGGTCTTGTTCAAGAGATTGCCACGGCACTACGCGCCTCGC
>CAYYAP010000218.1:0-3162 GCA_964469575.1 uncultured Thiohalobacter sp. | reverse complement strand
TTGTGTGGCAGTGTTCAATCGGCAATTTTTTCGAGCAATTTGAAGGATTTTCTGAACATGGTATTTTTCATGGTATTATCAATTAGCAGGAAAATAAGTCATTGAAAATAAAAGCTATAAATGGCTTATTGATAATAGAGTGGGAGTGACCGGCACTGGCAGGCAATGACTGGCAACAGCAGGTATTTCGACTGAGGCTTCAAGATCCTGCATCCGGGCGATAGACTGTACAAAAACACAGTAACGCAAGGACGCGGATCATGCCCCACACGGCGACCAGGATGGTCACCCGGGATGGGGGTGCGGGTCGTTACCAGCGCCACCGACCCGAGCAGACACTTCTCTATCGGATCGTCGACGAGTATTAACCGGCATTCACGGCCCATGTGGCGGAGCAGGGCAGGGAACTGCCGGGCTATGTACAACGAGAATTCGAGGATTACCTCTTATCCTGTATCTAAGTGGAGGCCGGGATGAGGGTTGTGAGAAAAATCACATGTCGGTTCATCTCAAAAGAGCGTACGACAAACCCGCCAGGAGCGATGGCCAGCGTATTCTGGTGGACCGCTTATGGCCGCGCATGCGGAGCCGCATGTGACTGCGCCGCGAATATTCAGGCGGGCGTCCTGGGTTGGGGTACTCGTCGTCGCGGTGGTCGTCTTGCGATCGGCGCTGTACCGACCGACGACAAAAGTGATGCAGGCCGCATGAAGCTGCATGGCGGCGTGCGCGACGAACGCGAGCGTATCGAGTTTCTCTTGCAGCGCGATGGCTTGATGTCCACGTTGGGGTGGGCTGACCGAACCATGAGAATTTACCGCAGCGCGGTTCTCAACAAGCACCACCATGCCAGCCTGCCTGAATATCGTCATAAATATATCCAGTCATATTGCGATTTTAAACATTGGCTGGCAAAAACACGGGGGCAACACCAACCATGATGAAAACTTATAAGTATCTACTAGTCGGTGGCGGCATGACCGCAGATGCGGCCGTGCGTGGCATCCGTGAGCACGACAAGGACGGAACCATCGCCGTGCTGTGCGCTGAAAATCACCCACCGTACGACCGTCCACCGCTGTCGAAGAAATTGTGGACCGGCAAGCCGCTCGATGCCATCTGGCGCAACACCGATGAGGCCGGGGTGGAACTGTTTCTGGACACGCGCGCGGCGAGTGGCGACGCCGTCGCGAAAACCATCATCGACAGTCACGGCGAAGTCTACCGTTATGAAAAGCTGCTGCTGGCAACGGGTGGCGTTGCAAGGCGTCTGCCGTCGGCACCCGAGGACGTCATCTACTTTCGCACCCTCGACGATTACCAGCGGCTGCGTGCGCATGCCGATCACAAGCTCGAATTTATCATCATCGGCGGCGGATTTATCGGCTCGGAAATCGCTGCGGCGCTGACTATAAACGACTGCAAGGTCACCATGGTGTTCCCCGACAACGGCATCGGCGCGCGCATTTATCCGCCCAGGCTCGCTGAATTTCTCAATGGCTATTTCCGCGAGAAAGGCGTCAACGTGCTGGCCGGGGAAATGGTTCAGGGCTTAGAGAAAGAAGCCGGGCGTTTCACTGTCCACACCGAAAGCGGAAAGACCCTGGCGGCGGACGTGGTCGTCGCCGGCATCGGCATTGAACCTGAGGTCGGCCTGGCGAAGTCACTTGGTCTCAAGATCGACAATGGCATCATAATCGACGAACAACTGCGCACGGGTGCGCCCGATATTTTTGCCGCTGGCGACGTCGCCAACATTTACAGCCCGACCCTCGGTGTGCGCCGCCGCGTCGAACACGAGGACAACGCCAATACCATGGGCGCGATGGCCGGACGCAACATGGCCGGTGCCGCGGAGAAATACGAACACCTGCCCTACTTTTATTCTGACCTGTTCGACCTGGGATACGAAGCGGTTGGTGAGTTCAGCGTCGACATGGATATCGTCGAAGACTGGAAACAGCCGTTCCACCAGGGCGTGATTTATTATCTCAAGGCCGGACAGGTTCGCGGTGTATTGCTGTGGAATACCTGGGGACAGGTTGATGCAGCGCGCGCCCTGATCGTTACGAAAGAGACTTTCAACGCGGCCGCACTCGTGGGTCAGATCCATGACTGAGTGCCCTTTTATTTCAAACGAGGGTCCGATGTTCACATGGATGTTGATTTAGCGACATTAGCATGTTAGAAGCTCTACATGGATAATGTACTGTTGATGGATCTATCTCGTTCGGACGTATCGCCAAGGATTGGTATTTGAGATGACCATACTGCAATTAGCCTCATTACGAAAAATTGGCTAGTGGTGTTGGAGTTAATCAATGCTGACCAGCAATCCGTTTAGCCATCTGACGATTTTTCTGCCCCCTATTGCCATCCAGGCCTGCATTGTTCTGATGATTCTCACGGTTATTACATGTTGCATCGTCACCCGATGACCGCTTCCGCGCAGCAGGCCGTCAGCGATTCCCGCCAACGTCTCGTCCTTCACGCCCAGCATCGCGATGGCGTCCTTGCGGAAATGCAGCAGATGTTGAAAGCTATGTCTGACGTTATCGATGCCCTTTCCCAGAACGATCCGAAGGCCGCAGCCGAGGCGGCGCGCACTGCGGGTATGGCCGTCGCAGTCGGCACCGCGCCACAGCTTGAGGTAAGTTGGCCGGCGCGCAGATTCAGCGTCAACACAAAGCTTACCGAAAGCCAAAGGAGCCGCGGGCGCCACTCCAGCTCGGTGTTAACCACCTCATCGTCGACCGCGACGGTGAAGACCCAGCTGTCGTGCACACTCACCGGGCCAGCGTCATGACTGGCTCGGAGCTCGGTACGGTTGGCCTGCTCGTCGTCTTTCCCGTTCTAGCAGCCATCGCTGGATCGATCGTAGCCGCGCTGCGGCCACCCAGCGCTTGGCTGACCGGCGGGATACAGTATTTCGCCGCCGGCGCGGTGCTCGCTGTGATCGCGCTCGATCTGCTACCCGGTCTGCATCAGCAGGGCCATCTCGGTAGTGCGGTCGTCGGCTTCGCTCTCGGCGCCGCGACCTTGCTCGGACTGCGGCAGCTTGAGCACCACGGTAGCACCGCTGGTGCCACCGATCGCCAGGCGGAGGGGCTTCCCATCAGCTTGCTCGTCGCGGTTGGGGTCGATCTGCTCATCGACGGGATC
>CAYYAP010000217.1:0-3163 GCA_964469575.1 uncultured Thiohalobacter sp. | reverse complement strand
TTTACAAAAAGATCATTCTGTCCCGTTTCACCAGCAACTTCGCGCTGCTCTACAAGGCAGGCGTCACCGTACTGGATTGCATCCGCATGGGTGAAACACTGGTTGGCAACGCCGTCATTGCCGAAGCCCTGCAACGCGTCCGGCAGCAGATAAGCGAGGGTGTGGCGCTGACCGCAGGCTTTGAGAACACCGGTCTGTTTCCACCTCTGGTCGTTCGCATGTTTCGCGTCGGCGAGACCAGCGGGGCACTGGACAGTTCACTGGAAAACGTCAGCTACTTTTTTAACCGTGATGTACACGAATCCATAGAGCGTGTTCAGGCGCTTATCGAGCCGGTACTTACCGTCGTGCTGGGCGCCATGCTCGGCTGGGTCATGTTGTCGGTGCTCGGCCCGGTCTACGACATGCTCGGCACGGTCACAAGGTAACGTCATGCGATTTATTCTCTACGTCAATGCCGACCGTTACACGCTATATCGGGTAGATCGACATAGCGCACACAGGCTCGGTACTTTTCTCGTTGGCCAGGCAGGCATGCACAGACTGCATGACAGTCTTCTGCAACTGCAACAACAACCCGTATCAATTCTGGTCGATCTGATCGAGGAAGAATTTCGCCACGATACGATTCCGCATACGCACGGTAATGATCGCGCACGGATGCTGGAGCGTCATGCTGCAAAACTGTATCGTGGCACACCGTTCCGCCTTAGCCAGATTATCGGCCGTAGCCGCGAGGGCCGCCGCGATGACAAGGTACTGTTCAGCGCACTGACCAACCCGGACAACCTGCAACCGCTACTCGACCTGCTGGAACAAACCGCAACGCCGCTCGCAGGTATTTACTCTCTACCCATTATCAGCGCCCGGCTCATAAAGTCACTCCAGGCACGCAACGAAAACGTACTGCTGATTACCGAACAACCCGATGGTGGCCTGCGGGAAACATTCCTGCGCAAAGGGCAGGTGCAGTTCAGTCGACTGGCGCCGATTCAGGAGTCCTCAGCGGATGAATACTGCCACTTGCTGGACACTGAGGTTCACAAAACGCAACGCTACCTGAATACGCTGCGATTACTCGCGCCAGGCGAATCTGTGGATGTTTATCCACTCGCCGATGGCCCACGCTGTGAAGCAGTAACACGAACCTGTCTGGAATCCGAGCAACTGAAGTTCCACCCGGTGGACATTAGAGAACTTGCCATAATTTCGGGTTGCAAGGATTTTCCGAAAACCGGTGGCAGCGATACCTTGTTTGCTTTTTTACTGGGCAATGGGCCGTGCAAAAACCACTATGCAAAACCACCACATCTCAAGCGGCTACGCGGCTGGCAGGGCGCGCTGGCGCTTCGCGCCGCCAGCTGGCTACTCGCTGTCATCTGCCTGAGCTGGAGCGGTATCAATGCAGTCGATGGCTGGATGGCAAACCGCGAACGCGATCAACTTGCGGCAAACCGCGAACTCGTTTCTAACCGCTATACCCAACTCACCCAGGAGTTGCCCGTCCAGCCGGACCAGGCGCGTGCCATGCGCGAGGCGACCGCACTGGCCGATAGTCTTGAACGTCACCCCCTGCAAACCGGAAAACTGTTCAAACTGCTGGGCAAGGCATTTTCCCGCTATCCCTCACTGGAAATGCATAAACTGAGCTGGTTTTCCAGTGATAAAGCCGATACCAGCAAGGGTGATTCACTGACCGCACTGAACAACGCCTCAGGGCTACCACTACCACACTATAACGTAATGCTTGTTTCCGGCGCACTGCGCAACTTTGATGGTAGTTACAAAAACGCTCAGCAACAGGTCGACACACTGGCGCGCTGGTTACGGCAACAACCCGGGGTTGTATCTGCCGATATCGAACGTGCGCCACTGGATACCCGTCCCGGCAGTCAGATTCAGGGCGAACTCGATAGCCTGTCGGTTCAGAACAGCGCTGCCTTTGATCTGCGGGTTGTGATGGAGCTGCAAAATGATGCCGTTTGAAATCAATACAGACTTGCTGCGTGCGCCACTACAACGCTTGATGGTTATTGCCGCCATCGTCGGCACGCTCGGCGGACTCAGTTACTGGTATGACACTACCGAGCACAAGACCCTGTCACAGGCACGCGCTGACCTGAACGTTCTGCGCGCTGACTATCGCGATGCCGTTGAGGCCGGCGGCATCCTTCGTACTTCCCAGCAACGCTATCACGAGCTGGAACAACGCGGCTTCGTTGGCCAGGAACCCCGCCTGTTGTGGATCGAATCCCTGCGTAACAGTGGCCAGGCGCAACGCCTGTACAAGCTGAAATATGACCTCAGCCAGCAACAGCCGGTTCACCTGAACGGCGGACCGGATACCTCGCATTACCAGCTCTATGCAAGCCCGATGAAACTCCATCTCGATCTTGCCCACGAGGGTCGCCTGGTAGCTTTCTTTGATGCCCTGCGCGCTGAAAAGCCGGCTGTCTATCAGGTACGCGCCTGCAGTCTGAAACCAGACTTCGATGCAGGCAGGATTGACTTCGACAAGGCCAATGTCTCCGCAGACTGCGAACTCGTCTGGTTCACCGCGCGGCCTGTAGAGCAAAGCGAGGTAGATCCGTTATGAAACAGACTTTCCTGTGCTTGTGGCTGATTTGCTTCGCTGCCCCCTGGACCACGCTGCAGGCTGATCCGTGGGGTCGTCTCTTCACCACACCCTTGCAGCGCGCACAGCTCGACAGTGGTCAGGTGGCGCCGGTGAATACCGGGAATGCATCGAACGATACGCCGCAGACGCCGTCGATCAAACCCCTACAGCTCACCGGCACACTCACCAGCAGCCGCGGCCATCACACCGTATGGCTGAATGGAAAACCCGTCACGCAAGGCGTGCGTTTACTTGGCGCAGGGCGGGTGCAACTGCGCGTCACCTCTGCCGAACGCCCCCGCCTGATGAAATCCGGCCAACTGCTGTATCCGCAAACCGGGAAGATTGTCGAAGGTTACGCGGCGCAACAACCATTATCCGGCAAAGACGATTCCAGCAGTGATCCTGAATCCGCCGGTACTTCACCGCAATAATTATCATGCGAAACCCGTCTTTAACAAAAAGCGCAAGACACCAACAGGGAGTGGCCCTACTGTTGTTTGTCATCGCACTGGTGCTTGCCGCCAGCGCGATGCTGCTGAAAAA
>CAYYAP010000216.1:0-3168 GCA_964469575.1 uncultured Thiohalobacter sp. | reverse complement strand
AACGAGAATCTTTCCGGTCTCGACGAGGCCATCGCGCTGGCGCGCGAGATTGGTTACCCGGTGATGCTCAAGGCCACCTCGGGTGGCGGCGGACGCGGTATCCGGCGTTGCAATAACGAACCTGCGCTGCGTAACAACTACCAGCGCGTGCTCTCGGAAGCGACCAAGGCCTTTGGCAGTGCCGACATCTTCCTGGAAAAGTGCATCGACCGACCACGCCACATCGAGGTACAAATTCTTGCCGACAGCCACGGCAACACCATCCATCTGTTTGAACGCGACTGCTCCATCCAGCGTCGCCACCAGAAGCTGATCGAGATCGCCCCCTCCCCCCAGATCACTGATGAGCAGCGCGAGAAACTGGGCCAGTGGGCGATCAAGGCGGCCGAGGCCGCGGATTACGAAAACGCCGGGACAGTCGAATTCCTGATGACTGAAGATGATGAATTCTATTTCATGGAAATGAACACCCGCCTGCAGGTCGAACACACCGTGACAGAAAGTATTACCGGCGTCGATATCGTCGGCGAACAGATTCGCATTGCCGACGGCCAGCCGCTGCGCTTTACCCAGTCGGAAATCAAACGGCGCGGTTATGCCATGGAGTTCCGTATTAACGCAGAAGACCCGAAAAATGATTTTCTACCCAGTTTCGGACGCATTACCCGCTACTTTGCTCCGGGTGGCCCGGGCGTACGTACCGACGCCGCCATGTACAGCGGCTACACTATCCCGCCCTACTACGACTCGATGTGTGCCAAAATCACTGTCTGGGCGCTGGAGTGGGATGAGCTCATTAACCGTGCCAGGCGCGCATTACACGACACCGGTGTGTATGGCGTGAAAACAACCATACCCTACTATCTTGCGGTACTGGACGCTGCGGAATTCCAGGCAGCGACATTTAACACCAGCTTTGTCGAAGACCACCCGGAACTGGTCAACTACAAGGCCAGCCGCCCGACGCGGGAACTCGCCGCCGTGATTGCCGCGACCATTGCCGCCAACGCAGGATACTGATCACGACATGAGCAAGACTTACATCACCGACGTCATACTCCGCGATGCCCACCAGTCGCTGATCGCTACCCGCATGCGTACGGACGACATGTTGCCGATTTGCGAACGCCTGGACCGCATCGGTTACTGGTCGCTGGAAGTCTGGGGCGGCGCCACATTCGACGCCTGCCTGCGCTACCTGAAAGAAGATCCCTGGGAACGCCTGCGCAAGCTGCGCGCCGCACTGCCCAGAACGCAACTGCAAATGCTGCTGCGCGGCCAGAACCTGCTCGGCTACCGGCACTACTCCGACGATGTGGTGTGCGCCTTTGTTGCACGTGCCGCGGAAAATGGCATGGACGTTTTTCGTATTTTCGATGCGTTAAACGATGTGCGCAACCTGGAAACCGCCATCAAGGCGACGTGCGAGGCCGGCAAGCACGCACAGGGCACTATCTGCTACACCACCAGCCCGGTGCATGGTATCGAGCATTTCGTCACCATGGCAAAACAGCTCCAGGATCTCGGTTGCCACAGTATTGCCGTCAAGGACATGGCCGGTCTGCTCACGCCAATGATTACTGCCGAACTGTTTAATGCGCTGACATCCGCTGTTTCGTTGCCCATCCACCTGCACATGCACGCCACGGCCGGCGTTGCCGAGATGTGTCAGCTGAAGGCCATCGAAAATGGCTGCTGTCATATTGATACCGCCATCTCGGCCTTTGCCAGCGGGGCCTCGCACCCCCCGACGGAAAGCATGGTCGCCGCCCTGCACAATACCCCCTGGGAAACCGGCCTGGACCTGAAAGCCTTGCAGGAAATCGGCTTCTACTTCCGTGAAGTGCGTAAAAAATACCATCAGTTTGAAAGCGACATGACCGGGCTGGATACGCGGGTGCAGGTTTACCAGGTGCCGGGCGGTATGATCTCCAACCTGCATACCCAGCTGCGTGAACAGGGTTCGCTGAACCGGATCGAGGAAGTCCTGCTGGAAATCCCGCGCGTACGCGAAGACCTCGGTTATCCCCCACTGGTTACGCCCACCTCGCAGATCGTCGGCGCGCAGGCGGTACTCAACGTGCTGACCGGCGAACGCTATAAAACCATCAGCAACGAAGTCAAACTCTACCTGCAAGGGCGTTACGGACGCGCACCGGGCAGGGTCAATGCGATGGTCAGGCAACAGGCCATTGGCAACGAGGATGTGATCGATGTGCGACCCGCCGACCTGCTCGGCAATGAAATGGACCGCCTTCGCGAGGAAACCGCAGACATCGCCAACAGCGAGGAAGACGTACTCACCTGCGCCATGTTCCCTGAACTGGGTCGCGAATTCCTCACCGAACGCAACGCGAATATCCTGGCGCCGGAACCCCTGGAGCCGATCAGCAGTGACACCGGCTCACAACCCAGGCCCACGGAGTTTAACGTCACCCTGCATGGCGAAACCTACCACATCCAGATCACCGGTACCGGCCACCCGGGGCAGCAGGAGCGGCCCTTCTACATGACCCTCGATGGCGTACCCGAGGAAGTCCTGGTCGAAACCCTGTCGGAACTGGAAACCCAGGATACCGACACCACCTCTATCAAGGGCAGCAAACGTCCGCGCGCCACCCATCCCGGTGACGTCGCCACCTCCATGCCCGGCACGGTCATCGATGTACTGGTCAAGGTGGGCGACAAGGTCGAGGCCGGCGACCCGGTACTGATAACGGAAGCCATGAAAATGGAAACGGAAATTCAGGCACCCATCGGGGGCCTGGTCAAGGCGGTCTACGTGGCCAAGGGGGATAGCGTTAACCCGGACGAGACGCTGGTTGAAATAGCTTCCTGAAACACCGTTCGGCTACCCGTAGGTTGGGCTGAGAACCCGTAGGTTAGGATAAGAATCCGTAGGTTAGGATAAGAATCCGTAGGTTGGGCTGAGCGCAGCGAAGCCCAACAAGCCGCGCGACCGCGCAAATACCTTAGCCGTGACATCCATACCACCTGTTCGCAACCCGCTCCCTGGCATGGCAATGCGTTCATGTTGGGCTTCGCTGCGCTCAGCCCAACCTACCTTTGCGCCGCCTGAAGGTGGGGATTTTACGGACACCCTGTCGGGGACTGTAAAGGTTGGGCGAAAACCGCCGATTCCCTCATTGAGTAGAGCATGCAAATACC
>CAYYAP010000215.1:0-3188 GCA_964469575.1 uncultured Thiohalobacter sp. | reverse complement strand
GCAAGGACCTGTACAAATTCCACGCCGACACCGCCGCCGGTTTACTGGCGCAGGCTGGTTGCAACGAAGAGGCTATAGAACGGGTCAAACAGGCGGTGAGTAAACAGGGCATCAAATCCAACCCGGACACCCAGTTGCTGGAGGATGTAATCGGGCTGGTGTTTATCGAGCACTACATGGAAGATTTTGCCGCCCGGCACCCGGACTACGACGAGGCCAAGTGGCTGGATATCATCCGCAAGACCTGGAAGAAAATGTCACCACAGGCCAATGAATTTGCCCTCTCGGGCAGCATCCGGCTTCCGCAGCCACTGGTTCCGCTCATTCAGAAAGCCATATCCGCTAACTGAAATCCATCATTCTGCCGCAGACGGTTTACAGCATCCATGGTGTGGACGAACATGCGCACTAGCCCCCGGAAAGCGCCGGTAAACCCGCACTTTCCGCTTCGGCATTAAGATCGGCCAGACTACGAATAAAGCACCGCAACGCTTTTCGCTCAGTGGCCTGCATTTGTACAATACTGGCACCTATCCGGTACTGCCCGTGGCGTTCCAGTTCCTCGACACGCCGCACTTTGACCTTGCAGCTGACCTGTTGATCCTGCCCCGGCAGGGGGAAACTCAACAGACACTGGCTTGCCATGGGCATCAGCTGTTCACAGCTGAACAATAGACCACCTTCGCTGAGATCCTGTAACAGCACAGGACCCGTCATGCCCGGACCGCAGTTGATCTCGCCCATGATGGCGGTATGCACCCGTTCAAATTCGCGCAATTCATCGATATAGAGCGCGATCTGATTTTTACCACGCCCCTTGGCCTGATAAAGCGCCTGGTCCGTCCTGGTCATCAGCGAATGTCCGTCATCGGCATCCACGTGCAAGGTTGCGACACCACCGCTGACGCTGAAATGCGCGCCTGGCTGCGCTTTGCCATTGACGAAACGGGCCTTTAGCACCGCCTGACGGATACGGTCAGCAATGGTAAACGCGCCCTGTTTATTGGTTTCCGGCAACATCACGGCAAACTCTTCGCCACCGAAGCGTGCCACCACGTCCACTTCGCGCACGGTGTGTTTAATGATGCCCGACAGTTTTTTTAAGGCTGTGTTGCCTGCCATGTGGCCATTGGTATCGTTGTAACACTTGAAATCATCAACATCGAACAATACCAGCGACAAGGGTGAGTGGTAACGCTGCGCACGCAGAACTTCCAGCTCAAGCGCTTTTTTGAAATAGCGGTAATTGTATAACTGTGTCAGTTCATCGATTTCGGTATCATGGCGGGTCTTCTCGAATATTTTGATTTCGATGATCTTTGGATTTTTAATACGCTTATTGATGGTGAGGAAGTAATCCAGCAGCGCAACCCGGAAATCCACATCGCGCCGGACATCCAGACACAGTTTCTCCCAATAGGTGACAACCTCGTCAAAATATTTACGTGCAGCCCGTCTGCCAAACTCCAGATGCACCGCGGTGTGCAGCAAGACGCTATAGACGTCGTCGCCGTACTGATCCACCAGCGCGACAACGTCGCGCACAAAGGCCTGACGATCGAGCGCGCCCTGTCCGAGCAGTTTCCCTACCTGCCGCATAATCGTAGCTTGTTGATTTTTAGACATGTTCCCTCCAGGAACAGTCACGTTTCACCCACTTATCGGCCGTTCCACACCAAAATAAAACCGGCCTGTCCCTCCCGAGCCTGAAAACCCTCGCATACGGCAATACCGGGTACCGCAATGAGCGTGTCACCGGCATACAGCAAGGGCAGGCGCTCACGTTCCCAGTCCGGCACGCCGTGCTCCTGTAACAGGTTTTTCAGCGTCCGGTGGTGGCTGGCACCGGGTAGACGCAACGACTCACCGCCGCGCCGGAAACGGACATCGACATTCGCAAATTCATCCGGCAGATGCAGTCCCTCCCCCGTCACCGGTTTTGCGAACAGCACGCCGCTGGCCGTACCCAGCTCTGGTTTGTTGCGTAAATCCCAGTGAATACACAGTGCAGTATCGTGTACCGGCAAAGCCTGCATCAGGTAAAGCTCTCCGCGATAACGACGCAGTTCAGCACGGCCCCAATGCACCACCGGCTGCGCGTCATCGCGGCTGAACAGCATTTCCTCGCGGATACGTTCCAGTACTGCTTGCGATGGCATGGCAAAGCCACGCTGGTGAATCCAGTAACGCAACAGGTTTCTCTGCCGGGCAGGCTCCAGTGTTTTCAATCCGGACTGCAACAGCCGTTCGCGATCGGCACTGCAACACGCGGAAAAATCCACACCGGCCAGTGCATCCGCCAACCCGGCCTGCTCGGACTGGTGCGCCGCCGCCCGCGCCAGCACCGTGGGCAGGCCCGGCCAGCGCTGCTGCAACTGCGGCAACAGTTCACGACGCAACAGGTTGCGGTCGTAGCGTGTGTCGGCATTCGACGGGTCTTCGATCCAGTCCAGCTCATGTGCCTGCGCCCAACCCAGAATGTCGGCGCGGGTCAGATCCAGGAACGGACGTAGCAACCGGCCAGCGCCCAGCACCATGCTGGCCGGCATGGCGGACAAACCCCGCGGACCTGCGCCACGGAACAGTTGCAATAACAAGGTTTCCGCCTGGTCATCGCGGTGCTGCGCCGTCAGCAGCACCGCGCCATCGGGCAACCAGTCCGCCAGCACGCGATATCGTGCGTGCCGCGCCGCCGCCTCCGGACTCTCGCCAGGGGCAGCCGCACCATTCGTTTGCAAGGCATGAAACGGGACATTCAGCTGATGGCAGACACGCTCGCAATGCACCCGCCATTCACCGGACTGTGCCTGGATACCGTGGTCGACATGCACCGCCATGAGTGGTGCGCGCAACGCATCCCGCCGTCCGGCGAGCAGCTGCAATAGAACGTGGGAATCAACACCACCACTGTAGGCGACGATATAGCTCCTCGCTGCACCAGGAAGCGCCGCGACAACCGCATCGAAGGGATTATTTTTCGACGAACTCACCGTACGACATCAGGCGCTGGTAGCGTGCGGCAATCAGCTGGTCCATGGGCAGGCGCTCAAGCTGCTCGATATGTTCGACCAGTCTTGCGCGGATATTTTCCGCCATCGTATCCGGGTTGCGGTGCGCGCCACCGAGCGGTTCCTCGATGACTTCATCGATCAGGCTCAGCGCTTTCAGCCGTGAGGACGTCACGCCCA
>CAYYAP010000214.1:0-3209 GCA_964469575.1 uncultured Thiohalobacter sp. | reverse complement strand
AAAAGTTGTTTGTTACAGAAGTATTACCGCTGTATTACGTTTGCGTGACCTGTGTGCCTATTCGGCGCGCAAGGCCTCCACAGGGTCCAGTCTTGCCGCATTACGCGCCGGCAGCACGCCGGCGGCAATACCGATAACCACCGCAAGCACTTCGGCCATCACCGCGTAGATCCATGGCGTATGCACTGGCAACGCGGGTAGTGCAAAGCGCAGCAGGTTGGCCAGGCCCACACCCAGTAGCAGCCCCGCGAGCCCGCCGGCAGCGGCAAGCACAATGGCTTCTCCAAGAAACAGCGAGAGCACCTGGCTGCGCTGCGCGCCCAGTGCGCGTACCAGGCCGATTTCACTTCGGCGCTCGTTCACCGAAATCGTCATGATGGTAATAATGCCAATGGAACCGACCAGCAGGGAAATGCCGCCGATAGCGCCCACGGCAAAGGTCAGGATGTTCAGGATCGAACCCAGCACCTCGAGCATCTGCGCCTGGGTGGTGATGGTGAAATCCTCGCGGCCGTGGCGTGCCACGAGTGTACGACGGACACCCTTGACCACCTTGTCGACACTGGCCTCGGGCGGGTAGAGCACGTCGATCTCGAACAGTGAATTGCGGTTGAATAATTCCAGTGCGCGCGCCGCAGGGATATAGACCGTGTCATCCAGGTCGAAGCCGAGCACCGTGCCCTTGGGCTCCATGACACCGATAATGCGGTAGCGGTTGCCGCTGATGCCGATGCGTTGCCCCAGCGGGTTTGCATCACCAAACAATTCCCGGCGCAACTTGCTGCCCAGCACCGCAAACGCACGTGGCGCCGTCGGGTCATCGGCCGGCAGGAAGCG
Source organism: uncultured Thiohalobacter sp. (assembly GCA_964469575.1). GTDB lineage: Bacteria > Pseudomonadota > Gammaproteobacteria > DSM-19610 > DSM-19610 > Thiogranum. The sequence goes on along the minus strand of CAYYAP010000214.1, from coordinate 2,372 downwards.
ACCGGATTTGACGTGCATGCTGAAGGCCGTCGGCATTTCAGGGCCGGAGCCGTAGATCGTCGTGCGCCGTCGTCGGCCACCGGCCTCCACCTCGGCATTGCCCTGGACAAAGGGCACTACGGAATCCGCGAACGGCAGTCGCTTGAGCGCCTCTGAATCCTCGATCGTCAGCGGGCGCTCGGTACCAAAGACACCGACACTGCCGCCGTGCGTTGTCGTGCGGCCCGGGTTGATGGCGACGATATTGGTGCCGAACTGGGTGAACTCCGACAGCACGAAGCGGTGAACCCCTTCGCCAATGGAGGTGAGCAGCACAACCGCAGCAATGCCCACGGCAATGCCGAGCAGGGTGAGGAAGCTGCGCAGTCGGTGGGCAACCAGGGCGCCTCCGGTGAGGATCAGGAAATCACGGAATAGCATATTAATTTCGATTATGCGGCGAAAGGCCCGGGTTTGGAACATACCAACGCGTATTACGCAGGCATCTGATGCGGGGGTAACAGAACAGCGAATCATGGCTAATTGTCAATATGATTTACAATTAGCCATCATTATCATCAAGCAGCACCGGCTGTTGACCATGAAATTCTGTTATAAGATGACAGATATTCATGGTAATATATCGCCATGATCACCCGAAAACATTGGCAGCAGGCAATTGAGCGTGCATTGTCACGCAGCCGGATTGCGGTTCTTGCCGGGCCGCGACAGTGTGGAAAAACGACGCTGGCACGGCAATTCGTGGCGGAAGATTCGGTCAATTATTTCGATCTGGAAGACCCTCTCAGCCTGGCCCGGCTGGATGAGCCGATGACAGCACTGGGTTTGCTGAAAGGCCTGATAGTGATCGACGAGATTCAATTGCGGCCTGATCTGTTTCCGCTGTTGCGGGTGCTGGTTGACCGGCAGGACTTTCGCGGACAGTTTCTGATTTTGGGCAGTGCGTCCGGTAAGCTGCTGCGGCAATCGTCGGAAAGTCTGGCGGGGCGGCAGGAAACCCTGACCTTGCGCGGTTTTGGTTTGCAGGAGCTGGGGCTTGAAGCACAACCACGTCACTGGTTACGCGGTGGGTTTCCGCTGTCTTATCTTGCGGGCAGCGATATTGACAGTTTTGCCTGGCGCAAGGAATTTATTCAGACCTTGCTGGCACGAGATTTTCCGCAATGGGGAGTCAAGGTGTCCGCGACGGCCTTGCGCCGCTTTTGGACCATGCTGGCGCATTACCACGGGCAAACCTGGAATGGTGCAGAGTTTGCGCGAGCCCTGGGCGTGAGTGAATCGACTGTGCGACGGTATCTTGATTTGCTGAGTGATGCCTTTATGGTTCGTCAGCTACAGCCCTGGTACGCCAATATCCGCAAGCGCCAGGTCAAGTCACCCAAGGTGTATATTCGTGATTCCGGCTTGCTGCACCAGCTACTTGGCATCAACACGGAACGTGAACTGCTGACCCATCCGAAGATCGGCGCATCATGGGAGGGCTATGTGATTGAAGAGGTGCTGGCGGTGGAACAACCGGATGAGGCATTTTTCTGGGCGACGCATCAAGGGGCAGAAATTGATCTGATCCTGAAAAAAAAGGGTCGTTTGCTGGGTGTCGAATGCAAACGTACGGACACACCCCGAGCGACGCCTTCAATGCGCACGGCATTGACGGATTTAGCATTGGATGCCATTGCCGTGGTCTATCCCGGCAGCAAACGGTTTCGGCTTGGTGAACAGATTGAAGCAGTACCCTTGAGTGCTCTGATGCATGAAAGTGTGTTTGCGGAACAAACCGGTAAAGCCTGATTCAGTCTGTGCGGCGTGAAATGGACGCCTTGATCGGGTAATTTCCAGCCATTATTCCCGGCGCTTGAAATCTCCCCCGGATTTACCGGATACTGTACATAAATACAGTATGGTATATCCTATGAAAAATACCCCCTGGCCACGCATGATTGCCCTGGTCGATATGAATGCCTTTTTCGCCTCGATAGAACAGGTCGATCATCCGGAATGGCAGGGACTCCCCGTGGGTATTACCAATGGTCGGACAGGCACCTGCATCATCACCTGTTCCTACGAGGCGCGCGCCTACGGCATTAAAACCGGGATGCGCCTCCGGGAGGCGTGGCAGCGTTGTCCGGATTTTATCCAGATCCCTGCACGGCCCGAACGTTATGCGGCAGTCTCCACGCGTATCATGGCGGCGCTGGAGGACATCACCCCGGTTATCGAAGTCTTTTCCGTGGATGAGGCCTTTCTGGATCTCACCGCCTGTCAGCGGCTGTGGGGAAGCGCCGGGCGCATCGGCCGGTTAATCAAACACACCGTACACCGGGCTTCGGGCATATCCTGCTCGGTGGGTATCAGTGGCGACAAGACGACCG
>CAYYAP010000213.1:0-3217 GCA_964469575.1 uncultured Thiohalobacter sp. | reverse complement strand
AACGCCAGATGTTCACCGATAAAACTGGCGATGAAGTGGTAGCTGTGGTCGTAGTCTTCCTGCATCCGTAATGTCACGGGGAAGTCGCGGCGTTCCAGGCAGGCATCAAGCAGCGCCCGGGGGTGCAGTTGTTCGGCGAGGAATTCGTCGCCGGTTCCCTGATCGATGAGTAAGGGGACAGGTTTTGCACCGGCCTTGACCAGCTCGGTCGCATCCCATGCCTTCCAGGTTTCACGGTCTTCACCCAGGTAAGTACCCAGGCAGCCTTCGCCCCAGTCGCAGGATATGGGGTGACAGATCGGCGCAAAGGCGGATACCGAGCGGTAGGCGTCAGGGTTTTTCAGTGCGCAGATCAGTGCACCGTGCCCACCCATGGAATGCCCGGCAATGGATTTAAGGCCGGGGATCAACGGCAGTTCGGCCTCGACCAGTGCGGGTAATTCCCGGGTGACATAGTCGTACATCTGGTAGTGGCGGGCCCATGGCTCACGGGTTGCATTGATATAGAATCCGGCGCCCTGGCCCAGGTCGTAGCGGTCCGGTTCATCGGCTACGCCTTCACCGCGTGGGCTGGTATCGGGCATGATCAGCGCGATACCCAGTTCCGCCGCATAGCGTTGCGCACCGGCTTTTACGCGTACGTTGTCATCCGTGCAGGTCAGCCCGGAGAGGAAATATACCGACGGGACTTTCTGCGTTGCAGCGGCGGGAGGCAGGTAAACAGAGAAAGTCATCTCGCAATGGCAGCTCTCTGAATCGTGTATATAGCGGTTCAGCCAGCCGCCGGATTCCCTGATGTGCTCGATCTGACGCATGTCGCAATCCTCAGAAGACGATGACGGAGCGGATGCTCTCGCCACTGTGCATCAGGTCGAAGGCGCGGTTGATGTCTTCCAGTGGCAGGGTATGCGTGACCATCTTGTCCACTTCGATTTCTCCGGCCATGTAGCGGTCCACGTAGCCAGGCAGCTCGCTGCGACCTTTTACGCCGCCGAATGCAGTGCCTTTCCAGGTGCGGCCTGTGACCAGCTGGAAGGGCCGGGTGTGGATTTCCTGACCGGCCCCGGCAACACCGATGATGGTGGAAACGCCCCAGCCCATGTGACAGCACTCCAGCGCCTCGCGCATCACTTCGACATTGCCAATGCATTCGAACGAATAGTCCACGCCACCGTTGGTCATTTCGACAAGGGCCTCGGTGACACTCACGTCCAGCTCGGCAGGGTTTACAAAGTCTGTTGCCCCCAGTGCTTTCGCCATCTCAAATTTTTCCGGGTTCATGTCAATGCCAATGATGCGTTCGGCTTTGGCCATCACGGCGCCCTGCACGCAGGACAGGCCGATTCCCCCGAGGCCGAACACCGCCACTGTCGAACCCGGCTCGACTTTGGCCGTGTTGAGGACGGCGCCTATGCCGGTGGTAATGCCGCAGCCCAGTAAACAGACCTTATCCAGCGGTGCGGCAGGATTGATTTTCGCCAACGCGATTTCCGGCACCACGGTGTACTCGGAGAAGGTCGAGCACCCCATGTAGTGATAAATGGGTTTCCCGTCCAGCGAAAAGCGCCGTGTGCCGTCGGGCATGTAACCGGTCCACACGGTCGAGGCGATGGACTGGCACAGGTTGGTCTTTGTCGACAGGCAGTATTCACAGGTTCCGCACTCGGGGATATACAGGGGAATGACGTGATCGCCGGGTTTCAGGTCCTTGACGCCGGGGCCACACTCCACCACCTCGCAGCCACCCTCGTGGCCGAGTACGGCGGGAAAAGCGGCTTCCGGGTCTTCACCCGAGAGGGTGAAGGCATCCGTATGGCAAACGCCCGAGGCAATCACCTTGAGCAATACCTCGCCTTGTTTCGGGCCTTCAACATCGATTTGCTCGATGGACAGGGGCTGTTTGGGTCCCCAGGCAACGGCGGCTCTGGCTTTCATCGCTTACATTCCTTTTTATCGGTTGGGTATACGCTGGATTTTTGCGCCCAGTTGAGACAATTTTTCTTCGATGCACTCGTAGCCCCGGTCGAGGTGATAGATGCGGTCGATGAGGGTTTCACCGTCTGCGGCAAGCCCTGCAATCACCAGGCAGGCGGAGGCGCGCAGGTCGGTGGCCATGACCGGTGCGCCGTGGAGTTGATCAACACCGCGCACAATCGCGGTATTGCCCTGTAACTCGATATCGGCGCCCATACGTTGTAGTTCCTGCACGTGCATGAAGCGGTTTTCGAAGATGGTTTCTTTCACCGTAGCCGTTCCGTCGGCGAGCGCATTGAGCGCCACAAACTGTGCCTGCATATCGGTCGGGAAGGCGGGGTAGGGTGCTGTGGTCAGGTTGACGGCATGCGGACGTTTGCCGTGCATGTCGACATCAATACTGTTCCCGTCCGAGTGGATATCTGCGCCGGCGTCACGCAGTTTTTCGATGACAGCATCGAGGTACGTCGGTTGTGTCTGGCGCAGGTGAACCTTGCCGCCGGTTGCGGCGGCGGCCACCATAAAGGTGCCGGTTTCGATGCGGTCGGCGGTAATCGCATGACTGCCGCCGTGCAGCTTTTCCACACCCTCGATGGTGATGGTGTCGGTGCCCGCACCGCTGATCTTTGCGCCCATCGCGCCAAGGCAGTTGGCGAGGTCGGTCACTTCCGGTTCGCGCGCGGCGTTTTCCAGTACCGTGATGCCATCGGCGAGGGTGGCAGCCATCATCAGGTTCTCGGTACCGGTAACGGAGACCACATCAAAGAAGAACCGGGCGCCCTTGAGGCGGCTGGCTTTGGCCTTGATGTAACCATCCTCGATGTCGATTTCCGCACCCATGGCTTTCAGACCCTGTATATGCAGGTTAACCGGACGTGACCCAATGGCGCAGCCGCCGGGCAGGGAAACTTCGGCTTCGCCAAAACGCGCCAGCAGCGGGCCGAGCACCAGGATGGAGGCGCGCATGGTTTTGACGAGTTCGTAAGGTGCGCGAAGACTGGTGATCCGGGTGTTGTCCGCGACCAGCGACATCCCGTCCCCCAGCTCGATTTCGGTACCGAAACGGCCCATCAGTTCCAGCGTGGTAGTGATATCACGCAGGTGGGGAACATTGCGCAGGGTGAACGGTTCGGGACACAGCAGGGTGGCGGCGAGGATCGGCAAGGCGGCATTTTTGGCGCCGGAGATGGTGACTTCTCCGCGCAGCGGGCCATTGCCAATGATGTTCAGTTTATCCATTCAG
>CAYYAP010000212.1:1806-3239 GCA_964469575.1 uncultured Thiohalobacter sp. | reverse complement strand
GGTTAACGTACGCTGGCAAGCCCTCCGCCGCGAGGATCCGAGGCGGCCTGCACCTTGCCGCTGGCGTAATCGAAATACACCGCCTGCATGTTACCCCAGGTGGAACCCATCTGCTTCAACCGGTAACCCCGCTCCCGTAACTGCTGCTGCACCGCGGGTGACAGCGCGCCCGGCTCAAACTGGATGACATCCGGCAGGAACTGGTGATGGAAGCGTGGCAACGTAACCCAGGAGGTCGGGCCATGGCCTTCTGTCATATCGAGAATGCCCAGTAGCACCATGGTGATAATACGACTGCCGCCCGGCGTACCCAGTATCGCCACGCCCTGGTCTGACTCGACAAAGGTAGGCGTCATACTCGACAGGGGGCGTTTGCCCGGCGCAATGGCATTGGCCTGTGCACCGACCAGCCCATACACATTCGGAACCCCCGGCTTGGCGGAGAAATCATCCATTTCATCGTTCAGGAGAACGCCGGTCCCCGGTGCGACAAACGCTGCGCCAAATGGATAGTTAATACTCAGCGTGGCCGCGACACGATTGCCTTCACGGTCCAGGATGGAGAAGTGCGTGGTATCTGTACCGACGGAAAAGTGTGCCGTACCCGGCAACAACTCGCTCGGTGTGGCGCGATAGGGATGAAGAGACGCCCGCAGACCATCGGCATAGCGCGGATCAACCAGCCGGGCCACCGGCGCTTTGACAAAATCCGGGTCGCCGAGATACTGGGCGCGGTCACGGTAGGCGCGGCGCATGGCTTCGACGATGAGGTGAACGCGCTGCGCCGGTTCGACCTGATCGAGCTTGTAGCCGGAAAGGATATTCAGCATGGTCGCCAGCCCGATGCCCCCCGAGGACGGCAGCGCGGCAGAGACAATATGCTGGCCCGCATAGTCGAAACTGACCGGCTTACGCTCGACCACCCGATACTGTTTCAGGTCTTCCAGCGACCAGATGCCACCGGCCTTGCGCACACCGTCCACCAGGCGCTGCGCCAGCTCACCGCCATAAAACCCCTCGCGCCCTTTCTCCGCCAGGCGGCGCAACGTACCGGCAAGGTCCGGTTGACGAATCACTGCGCCTTCGGCAGGAACTTCACCCTGGTGGAGAAAGATACTGGCCGCGGCCGGTGAGCGGCGCAACACCGCCCGCCGGAAACGCGCCATGGCGCGGTAATGCCCATCCACCGGGAAACCTTCCTCGGCCAGCCGGATCGCCGGCGCCAGCGACTGCTTCAGCGGCAGACGGCCATACTGCTCCGCCAGCCATACCAGCGCCGCCGGTTCGCCGGGTATCCCCGCCGCCAGCCCGCCGTTCATGGACAGTCCCGGCACCACATTGCCCTGCTTGTCCAGGTACAGGTCGCGGCTGGCCGCAAGGGGCGCCCGTTCACGGCCATCAACCATCACCTGCCGGCCATCACTGGCGCGGTG
>CAYYAP010000212.1:0-1706 GCA_964469575.1 uncultured Thiohalobacter sp. | reverse complement strand
CCCGGCTGCGGCGAATCACAGGCAGTAAAAAGGCTCCACAAGGGAGCCTTTTGATGGGGTTGCCGGGGTGCATGGCAATCACGCCGTTTCCCCGGTCAGGCGTTTGTATTTCTCCAGAAGCTCTTCCTTGCTTTCCTTGTGGTCCGGGTTGAACGGGATACAGTCGACCGGACAAACCTCCACGCACTGCGAGGTCTCGTAATGGCCCACACACTCCGTGCATAGCTCAGGATCAATGATATAGATCTCATCACCCTGGCTGATCGCTCCATTCGGGCATTCCGGCTCGCACACATCACAGTTGATGCATTCGTCAGTGATCATCAGTGCCATAGCGACCTCCAGGAAAAGCCGACTTCAATATAAGGATCGTTTAATATTATCCCAATCGGCGCTTCAATGCAGCTACAACTTCCCCACTGACAAAGGGGGTAACGTCCCCGCCCAGCGCCGCGATTTCGCGCACAAGGCTCGACGAAACATAGGCATAGTGCTCATCGGGCGTCATGAACAGGGTCTCGATTTCCGGCGCAAGATGGCGATTCATGCTCGCCAGCTGGAATTCGTATTCAAAATCCGACACGGCGCGCAGGCCGCGCAGGATCACCCCCGCCTCGCGGCTGCGCGCAAAATCCACCAGCAAGCCGTTAAAGCCTTCCACGACCACATTGTCGTGCCCATCGAGCACCGAGCGCGCCAGCGCGATGCGCTCCTTCAAGTCCAGCGCCGGCTGCTTGCCGCTGTTTTCGTGCACCGCCACAATCACCCGACTGAAACGCCGTGCAGCACGTTCTATCAGGTCCGTGTGGCCATTGGTGATCGGGTCAAAAGTACCCGGGTAAACCGCTATCTGCATCGTGAGCCTGTCCAAGCGACGGTCAAAGAATTCCTGCGGTGAAATCTACGCATAACTGCGCACTCACACAAGCCCGGCCTTGCGGCGAAACAGGTAATAACTCACCTGGCCGGCGGCTTTCGCCTTCTCCTGCACCCAGTCATCGGGCAGATCCGGCAGCGCCGCCTGCCGGGGCAGTTCCAGGTAGACCCGCCCGCCCGGTTTCACGCAATCCTGCGCGGCCAGCCGATCCACACTGTCGACCAACAGGCTGCGATCCGAGAACGGGGGGTCAAGAAACACCAGGTCGAAAGGTGTGCCACAGCGCTTCAACCAGACTCTTGCATCGGTGGTGTGTATTTCAATGACGCCATCATCCAGTCGATCCCGGTTTGCCTGTAACGCTTTCACAGCCTGCGCATTGTGTTCGAGCAAGACAACATGCGATGCCCCGCGCGAAGCCGCCTCGAAACCCAGGGCGCCACTGCCGGCGAACATATCCAGGCAACGTGCGCCGGGCAATACATCGGCCACCCAGTTGAACAGGGTTTCGCGGATACGATCGGAAGTTGGCCGTAAACCGTCTGCGTCCGGAAAGATCAGCTTACTGCCGCGCCAGCGGCCGGCGATGATGCGGACCTGGTTGCTTGCTGTTTTCATGGGGGGCATGTTGCGGAGCAGAGGCTTGTGGGTCAATAGATTTTCGTTCCATAAATCGCGATTCATGGCGTATGCTTGGCGGGTCGGTTAATTTATAGTTGCTGGACATATCATGAAGGCAGGTCAGGATCAGAATGAAACTCATAATGGCAGTAAGGATAAAGTCAAATGGGGATACCTATAATTCTGGCTATCTCAGATATCAGACTTT
>CAYYAP010000211.1:0-3321 GCA_964469575.1 uncultured Thiohalobacter sp. | reverse complement strand
AGATCACAAAAGGATTTTACACATTGGACGCATGACTATTATCGACAGAGCCTTAATGTAGTCTTGACTATTATACGATACTACCTATAATAGTAATCCATGAAGCCAAAAACCAGGCTATACGACACACTGCTGGCGGAGCATCTGGCTAAGCAGCGACAGATGGCATTTATCAGCGGTCCAAGGCAAGTTGGCAAAACCACCACCTGTCGCATTCATGGTGATACGTATATCGATTGGGACAATATCGACGACCGGGAATCAATACTCGCTGGCCCCACAAAACTGATCGACCACTACAGACTCGACCGTTTATCTAAAACGCTTCCGGTAGTCATCTTCGATGAACTACATAAATATCCCCGATGGAAGCAATTCTTAAAAGGGTTCTTCGATACCTATGCGGATCAACTCCGCATCTTGGTCACTGGAAGTAGTCGCATGGACGTCTACCGCCGTGGCGGCGACAGTCTAATGGGACGCTATTTCTTATACCGGATGCATCCCTTTTCTGTCGCCGAAACGTTGACTCAGGATTTGCCGGACGAAAAACGGATTATCCGCCCACCGAAAAAGATTCGTCCCGCAAATTTCGATGCACTCTGGAACCATGGTGGTTATCCAGAACCCTTCCTGAAACGTGACATGCGCTTCAGTCGTCGCTGGCAATCTCTGCGCCTCGAACAGTTGGTTCGGGAAGACATCCGCGATCTCACCCAAATACAGCAACTCGATCAGCTTGAACTGCTAGTCAAGCTACTGTCTGAACGCTCGGCCCACCAACTCATCTATGGCAACCTAGCAAACGATGTACGTGTTTCCATTGACACAACCCGCCGATGGATTGATGTGCTTGTCACCCTTCACCTTGGGTTTCTGATCAGACCCTGGTTCAAGAACGTATCACGATCACTGCGTAAGGAACCTAAATGGTTTCTGCGCGATTGGGCTTCGATTAAAGATCCCGGAGACAAAGCGGAAACGTTTGTCGCCTGCCACCTGCTCAAGGCCGTCGAAGGCTGGAATGATATGGGCCTGGGAAAGTTTGAACTCGGCTACCTGCGCGACAAGGGAAAACGCGAAGTTGATTTCCTGGTCGCACGTGACGGAAAGCCATGGTTTTTGGTTGAAGTAAAACTGCACGATGAGTCAATAGGGCCCACGCTGAAATATTTCCAACAACAACTCTCTGCACCTTTTGCGTTCCAGGTCGTTCTCGATGCGAACTACGTGGATGCCGATTGTTTTGCCAAAGCAGGAACCCCAATTGTCGTGCCTGCGCGTACATTTTTATCTCAACTACTCTAAAGTTCTGATTAAATTCTGCATCGGCAAGGATAGTCAATTGCAGGGGATAGCATGGCGTCCGGGAGGGGAGTCGACCTTATCCCGCGGTTATGGGTAACTTCGAAAATATTAAACATTTAATTGAATATCTTGTAGTTGAATCATCCCAGGAAGCGTTCAAGGAACGTAACAACGTGGTGCGTTCTCAATATCACGCAAAAACAGGTACGCTGCAACTCCCGTAGAAAAAATCACGGACATTGGCCGACAACCGGGTTTCCAAAGTTGAATCCGCGACATCAATCTGAGGATTAACCGGAAGAAGCCGCTTTAGCGTCAAGAGCCGGCTATCGGTGAACGATAACGGACAGCGCATGCTCGACCCGGCCAAACGCAATCCGCTCCTGCTCAAGACGCAGCGTGTGGCGTATCCGGTTATCTCTAAGATCATCATACAGTGAGCTCTCGTCCACATTGAGGCGCAGCAGATCCCGCTGCGTTTGAGCTTCCTCGACACCCCACTGGTCCTCAAATGCCAGCAAGGTAGCCCGGTCCATCAGCAACGAACAGGCATGCGGGATATGCGCGCGCAATTGATCGAGTATGGCGAAGCCATGGGTATCGATATCACCCCAGTAGTACACCTGGCAGTGCGCCAGCCAGTCGGCCTGCGCCAGCACATCAAAACCATAGCCTGCACCGAACACCAGCAGGCTATCGGGTACTGCCGGGAAAGCGAGGAAATTGATTTCGTTTTCGGTGATGAACACCCGTGAGACGGCGGGTTGCAGCCGGATAAAGCTGTCGGCATCCAGCATGATATCCGCGTCGATGAGTCCATCAAGCAACGGGTGAGCGGGATCAAGCCCGCGCAGGCGAATACGCTGGGGTTTGTCACGAAAACCATAGCGCCGGGCAAAACCGCTGACACCACGGGCGGAGGTATTAATCACCTCGGGCGGCAATACCCGATCCAGCCATTGAATCAGTACACCGCGATGGGCCTCGATGAACTTGCTGTGCACACCGGGGATATCGACCTGGCGCAGGTAGACTCCGGGACGCGGATGCGCCGCCACCCAATCGATGACATCCAGCAGGCGGTCCCATTCGTCCGCCAGTGCCAGCACCTTGTGTGGCTTGCGCGCCATCCAGTCGAGGAGTTCAGGACGACGTATTCGGATGCGCTCTACCAGTGCTGAGAACCGCTCGAACTCACGACGCTTGCCCAAAATTACCAGCGCATCATCGAGTGTATCGACCCAAACGGCGCTCGGAACCTGATTCACACCCAGCACGCGGTGCCGCCGCTCGTGCATTTCAATGCGGTAGTGGGGCAATGCGCGCAACTCAGCGATCCATGCACGCACGGCATCGAAATCGTCGGCCATCTGTGCGGAAGTGGGTGTCTTGAGCGTGAGGCGCTGTGGGAAGGAGGATTCCCCGGTTACCGTTTCGGCCAGCAGTTTGCCACGATCCCATGCGCGCTGGAGCTGGTCACGCAATGCACTGCGGTCAGTCCAGCTCACGAGACCGATCTCGCCTCGTGCCCCAGGGCACCCTCTCGGGGCGTCTCACCCCTCACCTTGCCTCCAGGGCGCCTGCTTTTGGCTTCCTCGCGGTACTCTTCAATACTCAGGTTGCGCAGCATGGACGCGCGTCCATCAGGATTGTGGACAAAGCCAACGCTATGCACGAACGGTTCGATGACATGAATCTTCTGCAAGGGGGTGACAATCAGGAGTTGCAGATTGAGCTGCGCGAACAGGCGCAGGCCATACTGTGTGGATTCATCCGAGCCGCGACCGAAGGCCTCGTCGATGACCACGAAGCGGAATGAACGCGAACGCACCGCGCCCCATTCCAGCCCAAACTGGTAGGCCAGGCTGGCGGCAAGAATCGTGTAGGCCAGCTTCTCCTTCTGACCTCCGGACTTGCCCCCCGAATCCGAGTAGTGTTCGTGTTCGCTGTCGTCCTCTCGCCAGCGCTCGCTGGCCGCGAACACGAACCAGTTGCGCACATCGGTGACGCGGG
>CAYYAP010000210.1:0-3344 GCA_964469575.1 uncultured Thiohalobacter sp. | reverse complement strand
TCAAACTCCAGGTCCTGGGCGTGCTGGTGCATCTGTTTTTCCAGCTTTTTGATTTCTTTTGCCAGCTTGTCGGGTGACAGGCCGGCATATTCGGCGACTTCTTCGGCGATCGCGGCAAACTTCTTCGCACCCCCCGCCCCCGAGGCATAGGCGCCTTCCATAATATCGGCAACAGCCTTCTGGATGGTCACGGGAGTGATGCCGTGTTCTTCGTTATACGCCTTCTGCTTCGCGCGCCGACGCTCGGTCTCACCGATGGCGCGTTCCATCGAACCGGTCATTTTATCCGCATACAGGATAGCCTTGCCGCGAACATTCCGCGCAGCGCGACCAATGGTCTGGATCAGTGAACGGTCGGAACGCAGGAAGCCTTCCTTGTCAGCATCCAGGATCGCTACCAGCGATACCTCGGGCATATCCAGCCCCTCGCGCAGCAGGTTGATACCGACCAGCACATCGAACTCGCCGAGGCGCAGGTCACGGATAATTTCCACACGTTCCACGGTCTCGATATCAGAGTGCAGGTAGCGAACCCGTGCATCGTGTTCGCGCAGGTATTCAGTCAGGTCTTCCGCCATGCGCTTGGTCAGGGTGGTAATCAGTACGCGCTCGTTGACTGCAGCGCGCTTGCGAATCTCCGACAGCACATCATCGACCTGGGTGCCGGCCGGCCGCACCTCCAGCTCAGGGTCTAACAGGCCGGTCGGCCGCACCACCTGTTCAACCACCTGCCCCGCGTGTTCTCCCTCGTACTTGCCGGGTGTTGCAGAGACAAAAATCGACTGGGGGATCAGGCGCTCGTATTCATCAAAACGTAATGGCCGGTTATCCAGCGCAGAAGGCAGGCGGAAACCGTATTCGACCAGGGTCTCCTTGCGTGAGCGGTCACCCTTGTACATACCGCCCAGCTGCGGAATGGTCACATGCGACTCATCCACCACCACCAGCGCATCGTCCGGCAGGTATTCGAGCAAGGTGGGCGGCGGCTCGCCGGCCTTGCGCCCGGACAGGTAGCGGGAATAGTTCTCAATGCCGGAGCAATAGCCCAGTTCGACCATCATCTCGACATCGAAGCGGACACGCTGCTCCAGCCGTTGCGCCTCGACCAGTTTTTCATGCTTGCGCAGATGCTCCAGGCGTTCGGCGAGTTCTTCCTTGATGTCGTCGATACAGTCCAGCAATGTCTGGCGCGGGGTGACGTAGTGGCTCTTGGGGTAAATGGTCAGGCGCGGCACGCGGCGCAGCAGCTCGCCGGTAAGCGGGTCGAAATACGACAGGTTTTCGATTTCATCATCGAACAGTTCGATGCGTACCGCCTCGGCGTCGGACTCCGCCGGGTGAATGTCGATCACCTCACCATGTACCCGGTAGGTGGCGCGCGACAACTCGACATCATTGCGGGTGTATTGAAGTTCCGCCAGACGCCGCAGCAGCTTGCGCTGGTCGATGCGGTCACCGCGGTCCAGGTGCAGCACCATACTCAGGTAGGAGCGCGGGTCACCCAGACCGTAAATGGCCGAGACCGTGGCCACCAGCACCGTATCACGCCGCTCCAGCAGCGCCTTGGTCGCCGACAGGCGCATCTGCTCGATATGGTCATTGACCGAGGCGTCCTTCTCGATGAAGGTGTCCGACGAGGGGACATAGGCTTCCGGCTGGTAATAATCGTAGTAGGAAACAAAATACTCCACCGCGTTGTGCGGGAAGAAGGTCTTCATCTCCCCATATAACTGTGCCGCCAGCGTCTTGTTCGGCGCCAGGATCAAGGTGGGGCGCTGTACCTGCTGCATGACATTGGCGATGGTGAAGGTCTTGCCGGAGCCCGTGACGCCAAGCAAGGTCTGGTGGGCCAGACCATTGTTCAGTCCCTCGATGAGGCTCGCAATCGCCTCCGGCTGGTCGCCGGCCGGGGACATGTCTGTTACCAATTGAAATTCTTTGCTCACAGGGATTAAGTAATGCGCCAGGTTTCAGTATCATGGGCTGCCATCATGCAGCCATTATCAAAAGGATCGCCGGAGTGAACGACATCACCCTGTCACAACGTGTGCAACGGGTTAAGCCCTCACCTACCCTTGCCGTCAACGCACGCGCCGCTGAACTGCGCGCCGCCGGCAAGGACATTATCGGCCTGGGCGCCGGCGAGCCGGATTTCGACACGCCCGACCACATCAAGGAAGCCGCGATCCAGGCGATCCGCCACGGCGCCACCCGCTACACGGCGGTGGACGGTACGGCGGAACTCAAAAGCGCCATTATAAACAAGTTTCAGCGCGATAACGGGCTGACCTACGCGGCCGACCAGATTCTGGCGTCGTGCGGCGGTAAACAAAGCTTCTATAACATGTGCCAGGCGCTGCTCAACCCGGGCGACGAGGTCATCATCCCCGCACCCTACTGGGTCTCCTACCCGGACATGGTAAGGCTGGCCGATGGCGAGCCGGTCATCGTGCGCGCCGGGCTGGAGCAGCGCTTCAAGATCACACCGGAGCAGCTGGAAGCGGCGATCACGCCGAAGACACGGCTGTTTGTGATCAACAGCCCCTCAAACCCCACAGGGGTCGCCTACAGCCGTGCCGAGCTGGAAGCACTGGCGGCAGTATTACTGAAAAATCCGCAGATCCTGGTGGCCACGGATGACATGTACGAGCACATCCTGTGGTCCGATGCGCCGTTTGTAAACATCGTCAACGTGGCGAAAGACCTGTTTCCGCGCACCATTGTGCTGAACGGCGTCTCCAAGGCCTACGCCATGACGGGCTGGCGCATCGGCTATGCCGGTGGCCCCAGGCCGCTAATCCAGGCAATGAAGAAAATCCAGTCGCAAAGCACCTCGAACCCGGCGGCAGTATCCCAGGCAGCGGCCTGTGAAGCGCTGGACGGCGACCAGTCCTGCATCGCCCCCATGCTGGCCGCCTTTCATGAGCGGCATGATTTCGTGGTTGCAGAGCTGAATACGCTGGACGGCGTGCGCTGCGCCGAGGCGGACGGCACTTTTTACGCTTTTCCGGACTTTAGTACAGTTATCGAACGGCTGGATGGCATCAACGATGACATTGAGCTGGCAGAACACCTGCTGCAGGCGGCCGGCGTCGCCCTGGTGCCGGGTTCGGCTTTTGGCTCACCGGGTTACCTGCGCCTGTCGTTCGCCACCGGCATGGATACGCTGAAAGATGCCCTGGGGCGTATTGCCGGGGCGCTGAAAACCTGAGTCTGTACGGTTGACCGGTCACCGGCAGTTCCGTAGAATCCCCGGCTTCGCGAAACGCGATTCCCCGGTAGCTCAGTCGGTAGAGCGGGTGACTGTTAATCACTAGGTCGGCAGTTCGAGCCTGTCCCGGGGA
>CAYYAP010000209.1:0-3395 GCA_964469575.1 uncultured Thiohalobacter sp. | reverse complement strand
GATGACTTTGTGCTGGTGACGCCAGGTGTGCGTCCGGCCGGTGCATCGACCGATGATCAGACGCGGGTGATGACACCGGCAGATGCCATGCGTGACGGTTCCGACTACCTGGTGATTGGCCGCCCGGTGACCCAGGCCAGTGATCCTGTCAAAGCGCTTGAAGCCATCAACACAGAGATTCGTGACAGACTTTAATCGTTTCCGCCATGTTTTAATCGCTTCCGTCATCCCGGCGCATGCCGGGATCCAGAAACTTGAATCAATGACTGGATACCGGCCTGCGCCGGCATGACGGTTTAATCCATGTTGCCCTGTACGAAAAATCCTACAGCAAAATCAGAAATCTCCTCTTGTGCGTCTGCCGCATTCTTGTAGCATCTGCGCCTCGCATTGTTTCGGCAATGCTCCCCGGACACAGGGTGTGTTCGTTGAAAATCACACGGAGGATACAACATGAAACTCAAAACACTCGCGGTGTCACTGCTGCTGGCACCCTTCCTGGCCTTCGCCAATCCTGCCATCAATATCAATACGGCCGATTCAGAAACCCTGGTTGACGGACTGACCGGCATCGGCCCGGAAAAGGCGATGGCCATCGTACGTTACCGGCAGAGCAACGGCCCCTTTCAACAGGTGAATGATCTGGCGCAGGTGAAGGGGATTGGTGAAAGCACCGTTCAGAAGAACCGGGCGAACCTGACGGTCGGTGAACGGGACAACAAGCCCTGACAGGGATCGGGCGTCTTCTCTGATGATTGCATGCATCAGGGAAGGCTCCCGCTTACTCCGAAGTCACGGGTTATGCCTCTGCCAGGTCGATGTGATTGCAGGGACGCTATCACGCCGGGGCAGGGACGCCATCCGGTCGCCTTTCAGAGGCATATCCCGTTGCTTTGGGGAAATACCGCTCAAATATGTAGATACATTGTTGACACATTTTGATTGTGTGCTAGTGTATCCGATGTATCTACATTTTGGCGGTGGGCAGCATGGAACTGAAAATCCAGCACTGGGGTAACAGTGCAGCAATTCGTATCAATCGAACCTTGTTGAAACAGATCAACGCCAGGGTCGGGGAAGTGTTGGCGGTTGAGGTGCGTAACGGCGGCTTGTTCCTTAAGCCGGTCGCAGAGCCTCAATATTCGCTCGATGACCTGCTGGTCAGTTGCACAAAGGCCAGGATGCAACGGGATGACGAAGATCAGGCCTGGCTTGATGATGCCGCAGTCGGTAAAGAGATCTGATTGATGCCCTCAAAAAAATATGTGCCTGAACGCGGCGATATTGTGCTCACCAACTTTGATCCTTCCGCGGGTCATGAACAGGCCATGAAACGGCCGGCCCTGGTTTTGTCGCCGGGTGTTTTCAATACCCGGGTAGGCCTGGCGCTGGTTGCCCCCATCACATCAAGGGTGCGTGGGCATGGCTTCGAGGTGGCGGTGAATGGCCAGACAACAACCGGGGTGATCCTTTGTCAGCAGATCAAAATGATCGATTTCGAGGCCAGAGGCGTTCGTCTTATTGAGAAAGCCCGCCCCGATGTGCTGGCAGATGCATTAGCGAAGGTGCGAGTGCTGGTGCAATGAGCGAGGAATAGTTCTGGTATCGCAGTGTGATTGACCGAGTGGGTGCTTTTGGGTATCGTCAGGCAAACAATTTCAGGCCAGCGCGTCGTCTTTTGAGATACCCAGCACCATGCACTATTACCCGGTAATTCTGTCTGGCGGGGCGGGCAGTCGCCTTTGGCCCGCCTCCCGTGAATTCTATCCCAAACCCATGTTGCCGATGTTTGGCGAACACACCCTGTTGCAGGATACAGCCACCCGCCTGGATAGTATCGATTCACTGCAATCCCCCTTGTTCGTGTGCAACGAGGGGCACCGCTTCCTGGTCGCCGAGCAAATACGTGAACTGGGTAAGGACGCAGAAGCCATCCTGCTGGAGCCGGAAGGCCGCAACACGGCACCGGCGTTGACGCTGGCTGCGTTGTACCTGTACCAGAAAGATCCCGAGGCAATGATGGTTGTCATGCCGGCGGATCATGTGATCCCTGATCAAGCCTCCTTTGCCAGCGCGGTGCAGCGAGGTGGCGAACTTGCCAGCCAGGGATACCTGGTGACCTTTGGGGTCGTGGCGGACAAACCCGAGACGGGGTACGGCTACATCAATCGGGGTGAAGAAATCGCTGGTAGCGGTTGCTACGGTGTAAACCGTTTCGTCGAAAAGCCTGATGCCGATACCGCGAAAACCTACGTGGATTCCGGGGACTACTACTGGAACAGTGGTATTTTTGTTATGCGGGCCGATCGTTGGCTTGAAGAGATCGGCAAGCACCAGGTGGATATTCTCGCCGCCTGCCGTGTTGCCATGGAACAGGGGAAGCGCGATGCCGATTTTCTGCGCGCCGACAAGGACGCCTTCCTGGCTTCCCCCTCGGATTCCATCGATTACGCGGTGATGGAAAAAACCGATCGCGCCGTCGTGGTGCCACTGGAAACACGCTGGTCCGATGTGGGCTCCTGGTCCTCCATCTGGGAAATTTCAGAGCAGGACGAGGATGGTAATGTCTCGCGTGGCGACATCCTGACCCATGAGACGAAGAACTCCCTGTTGATGGCTGACAAACGCTGCATCGCGGCTGTCGGGCTGGTTGATATGATCGTCGTGGAAACAGCAGACGCCATCCTGGTGGCCGATAAAAATTGCTGCCAGGACGTCAAGGCCATCGTCTCCAAACTCAAGGCATTTGATCGCGACGAATACCGCTTTCACAGCCGCGTATACCGGCCATGGGGTGACTATGAAAGCATCGATGACGGGGCGCGCTACCAGGTCAAACGCCTCACGGTGAAACCTGGCGCCCAGCTTTCCTTACAGATGCACCACCATCGCGCGGAGCACTGGATTGTGGTGACAGGTACCGCAAAGGTTATGCGCGGTGACGAGGTATTTATCCTGTCGGAAAACGAATCGACCTATATCCCGCTGGGCACGACACACCGGCTTGAGAATCCCGGTACGATTCCGCTGGAGATTATTGAAGTGCAGTCGGGCAGTTACCTGGGCGAGGATGATATTGTGCGGTTTGAGGACGTGTATAATCGTGTTGATTGATTATTGAAAATGCATATGGAATCAAAACCGCAAGAAAACCTGCCTGATACGCGTCCGGTTCCTGTCTACGTACTCCCCTGTGCAGACCAGGACGACGAAATCAGCCTCATTGACCTGTGGCGTGTAATCGCGGCGCGCAGGAAACTTATCCTGTTAAGCGTGCTGGCGGCGTTAGTGCTGGCGAGCGTTTATCTTTTTTTGGCTGGGCCATTGTACCGGGCCGAGGCGCATTTGTTGCCGCCGCAGCAGCAGGATATTCAGGAGTTGATGATCTACTCTAA
>CAYYAP010000208.1:2145-3397 GCA_964469575.1 uncultured Thiohalobacter sp. | reverse complement strand
GCGATTTTTTCACGCGCCCTGTCGGAAGGAAAATCCTTGAGCCGGTCGCTGGCGGTAAAGCGTGGCGGTAAATCAGCCAGCAGTGCGCTGATCGGGCGGCCCTGTTCCTGCGCGGCCGCCAGAATGGTCAGGATCGGCAGCATGGCATCGCGGGTCGGCAGGGGGGCGAGCGTTCTGCCATTGCGCACCACCGGTGACGCCAGCAGGAAACCACCGTTGGCCTCGTATCCCGCTACCTGGCCGTTGGTGAGTTCGGCATTCATCTGCTCGATCACATAGGGTGAGCCAATCCGTGTGCGACACACTTTTTTGAACAGGCCGGATTTTTCGACGGCGCTGTTGCTGCTGACCGGTGTCACGACGATCTCAATGCCCAGGAAACGGGCACACAACAAACCGACAATATCGCCACGCAGCCAGTTACCTTGCTCGTCCGCGATCAGCGGCCGGTCGGCGTCTCCGTCTGTCGATACGACAGCATCAAAACCGGATTCACTGGCCCATTCGTGGGCAAGACGCACGTCTTCTTCCCGAATGGCCTCGGTATCCACGGGGATAAACCGGTCGGAACGCGCCAGCCGCGTCACCTCGGCGCCCAGACCGGTCAACAGGGTATATAGCAAATCACGCGCTACGCCGGAATGCTCGTACAGGCCGATATGCATACCGGACAAGGCTGCGCGATCAAAAAAACTGAGGTAGCGTTCGAGGTAGGCCTCTGTTGCGGCAGGGTCAATCGCCGGCAGTTCATTACCGGTAAATGCGGGTAAATCGTCCGGCACCTCAACCTGGCATTCACGGATGCGCGCTTCATCGCGTTTGAGAATCTCACCATCCGGGCGGTTGAACTTGATGCCGTTGCGGTCATCCGGGATGTGGCTGCCCGTCACCATGATGGAAGCGTTGTTGTGCTGCATGGCGTGAAACGCCACAGCGGGTGATGGCAAGCGCCCGGCATAAACTGCTTTATAGCCAGCATCCTCAACCGCCTTTGCCACTGCGGCAAGAATGCGCGGCGTGCTGGATCGCAGGTCGCCTGCCAGCAGGATGTCATTACCTTTTGTCAGCGCACCGTCCGCTTCCATCGCCTGGATAAAGGCGCGTGTGTAGGCATAGCACACAGTTGGCGTCATGGCCTCGACGGTACCGCGTGCGCCACTGGTGCCGAAGGCGACACCGCTGCGCTCCATCAGTTCGCTGATTAACAATGCATTCATATCATTGTGATCTTGCTATACAACCTGGTCATGGC
>CAYYAP010000208.1:0-2045 GCA_964469575.1 uncultured Thiohalobacter sp. | reverse complement strand
CCGCAGGACGTCGTCTTGACGGCAAGCCGTACCAGAGGAACAGCGCCAGTAACAACAAGCCCAGTTGCAACGCCAGTCCTTGCAGGTTCGGATAGATACCCAGCAGGTCAAAGCGTGGGAAGTTGACGGTGCTTATGGGGATGTAACCCGCCTCCTGCAAGGCTGCGACACCCTTTCCGGCAAAGACGACGGCCAGCACAAACATCAGCAGCCCGGTGGCGCTGAAAAACTGCCGTAGCGGCAGGCGCACGCTGTAGCGCATGATCAGCCAGGCAAGCACCACCAGCACCCCGACACCCGTGCCGAAACCGCTCAACGCCATACTCTTGCCGGCGGCATCGGTCTGCGCCCACAGTGCCTGGTAGAACAGGATGGTTTCGAATATCTCGCGGTACACGGTGATGAACGACAGGCCAGCCAGCCCCCACAGCGTACCTGAACTGAGCGCCTTGCGGACATTGTGCTCGATGAATTTCCGCCACTGTGCCGCATTAGTTTTGTCGTGCAGCCAGAAACCGACATAGAACAGCACGGCGGTGGCGGTCAACGCCGCCACGCCTTCGGTCACCTCACGGCTGGCGCCGCTGATTTCCACCAGCGACATCGACGCCCACCAGGTCAGAAAACCCGCACCCAACGCACCGATCCAGCCATAGTGCAGGTAACGCATACTGTGGCGGTGTTCGGTCTTGACCAGGAATGCTGCCAGTGCGGCAACCACCAGCAGGGCTTCCAGGCCTTCGCGCACCAGGATAAAGAAGGCACTGGCGAAGGCCGCCGTCCCGGACAGGCTGCGCCCGCTCAGGCGCTCGTCGGCCAGTTCCAGCTTGCCCTTGATATCGATCACCGCCACTTCCAGCTGATCGGCCGGTATTCCCTTGCGTATCTGGTTACGAAGGTTTGTCATGGACTGTTCAATATTCAGCCGCAATTTGCTGTCTACTGCATTGAGCCCCTGTTCCACCAGTTCGAAACCTTCCAGGTAGGCTTCCACCGCGGTGCGGTACGCCTTGTCGTGGTCACCGGCCTTGTAGGCGGTTACCACGTCATCCAGCCGGTGCAGTGAAAACTCCAGCGGCGAACGGTTGGAAAACAGCGCAGCGGGACGGGTGCGCAGGTAGGCCATCAAGTCGCCACCGGCCTTGCCGAATTGCTGTTCGGCTTCAGCGGGCGTCAACACGGTGAGCTTGCGAATATCCTGCAAAGGGGCCAGTTTGGGGTCGGAAAAGGCGCTGCCTGAGCCGTTCCGCTCTGCATCGCTGATGGCAAACTGGCCGACATAGAACGCCAGCGACCAGCGGTCCTCGGCCGACATGTCACGGAAGGGTTTCATGGAGGTGTTGGCGACCCCATGGGTGATGGTGCTGTACAGGCCATAGAGGTTGCGCTGTGCATAGCGCCCGCGATCGGTGAAATCAATCGGTGGCGGCTGCAGGCCTTTTGCCAGTGGACCGTCACCTGCGCCGTTAGCGCCGTGACAACTGGCGCAGTGCTCGCTGTAAAGCTGTGCAGCCCTCACCAGGTCGGGCGCCTTGCGCGGTATCACCGTGACCTTGTAGCCGTCGATAATGGCCCGGCGCATTTGCGCGGTCAGGGCGCGTATTTTGCCGGGGTCGGCTTTGTTGACCACGCTTTCCGCCAACCGGCGGCTTGTCTTGATCAGCCCGTCCCGCACTGCCCCCTCTGGCAGATCTGTGACTTGCTTGACGATGCCCTGGGTAAAGTCCTGCATTTCCCCGAATTCACCGGGATTCTTCACCTTTCCGTCGCTGACTGCCTTGGCATAGTCGACGCCGACGTAATCAATGAGCTGAAGAAGCTGTTGGAAATCAGCCGCATGTGACACAGAAGACAGGCACAGGAGAGATAATATCAGCGCAAAACGTTTCATGAGGCATATGAATACTGTGGTAAGAAGGATCTTAAATTATAATGATTCGCATTTAGATTGCAAACGAGTCTCGTCATTCCGAACCTGTAGGTTGGCGCAGAACCCGTAGGTTGGCGCTGAGCGCAGCGAAGCCCAACGTTGCGGGGTGATTACC
>CAYYAP010000207.1:0-3418 GCA_964469575.1 uncultured Thiohalobacter sp. | reverse complement strand
TTCTGATCTGGAACCACGAGCGGAATCATGCAAGCAGACGAACTGAAAAAAATCATCGAGACCGGTATTCCCTCTGCACAGGTGACGGTGCAGGGCGATGGCGATCATTTCGAGGCGACGATCGTCAGCCCCGACTTCGAGGGCAGGAACAAGGTGCAACAGCACCAGATGGTCTACGCTGCACTGGGTGACCTGATGCAGGGCGCGGTACACGCCCTGTCGTTCCGCACTTTTACACCGGAGGACTGGAGCAAACAGCTCTGAACCGACCCATGTCCGATACGTTGACCATTGCCCTGTCCAAGGGGCGCATTTTCAAGGAAACCCTGCCGCTGCTGGCGCACGCCGGTATCGAGCCGGTGGATGACCCGGAAACCAGCCGCAAGCTGATCCTGGACACCAACCAGGATGACGTAAAGCTGGTGATAATCCGCGCCTCGGATGTGCCGACCTATGTCCAGTACGGCGCCGCCGACCTGGGCGTGGCGGGCAAGGATGTGTTGATGGAACACGGTGGCGCAGGCCTGTACGAACCGCTGGACCTGCGCATTGCGCGCTGCCGCCTGATGGTGGCCGGGCGTGAAGCCTGGACGCCGCAATCGCGCCGGCTGCGTATCGCCAGCAAGTACGTGAACAGCGCGCGTCGCTACTTTGCCGAGCAGGGACAGCAGGTGGAAATTATCAAGCTGTACGGTTCTATGGAACTGGCGCCGCTGGTTGGCCTGTCGGACCTGATTGTCGACGTGGTGGATACTGGCAACACGCTCAAGGCCAATGGCTTGAAACCGCTGGACCATATTGCGGATATCAGTTCCCGGCTGGTGGTGAACAAGGCTTCCATGAAGCGCAAGCACGCGCGCGTGCAGGCTTTCATTGACCGTGTCGCCGAAGCGGTGGAACGGCAGCAGGCGGCCTGAACATGGTGGATATCACCCGACTCGACAGCAGCGACAGTGACTTCTATGCCGCGCTCGACCAGGTGCTGGCCTGGGATGCGTCCTCCGATGCAGCCGTGGAGAAAACCGTGCGGGATATTATCGCCGCCATCCGCCGTCGCGGCGATGCGGCGCTGCTTGAATACACGGCGCAATTCGACCGCGTCGAGGTCGCCCGTGCGGCGGAGCTGGAGATTCCCCCGGCACGCCTGCACCAGGCGCTGAACGCGATCCCGACGGACCAGCGTGAGGCGCTGGAATGCGCCGCGACACGGGTACGCGCCTACGCGGAACAGCAGAAAATGGCTTCCTGGTCCTACACCGAAGACGATGGCACGGTGCTTGGACAACAGGTGGCGCCGCTGGATCGTGCCGGTCTGTACGTGCCGGGCGGCAAGGCCGCCTATCCCTCCTCGGTGTTGATGAACGCGGTGCCCGCCAAGGTGGCCGGTGTGGACGAATTGATTATGGTCGTGCCAACGCCGGACGGCGTCGTCAACGAACTGGTGCTTGCGGCGGCAGCAGTAGCGGATGTCGACCGGGTGTTTGCTATTGGCGGCGCGCAGGCGATTGCGGCGCTGGCCTATGGCACGGAAACCATTCCACGCGTTGACAAGATTGTCGGCCCGGGCAATATCTACGTGGCGACCGCCAAGGGCATGGTGTTTGGCCAGGTTGGTATCGATATGATCGCCGGGCCTTCGGAAATCCTGGTAGTGTGCGATGGCGACACCCGCCCGGACTGGATTGCCATGGACCTGTTCTCGCAGGCTGAGCACGACGAGGATGCGCAGGCGATCCTGGTCAGCCCGGACGGTGATTTCCTTGATCGCGTTGCCGGCAGCATTGAAAAATTATTGCCGAACATGCAGCGGGAAGCGATTATCCGCCAGTCCCTGCAGGGTCGTGGCGCATTGGTGAAGGTGAAGGATCTCGACGAGGCTGTCGAGGTGGCCAACCACATTGCACCGGAGCACCTGGAGTTGTCGGTCGCCGACCCGCAGTCTATGGCAACGCGTATTCGTCACGCTGGCGCCATTTTCATGGGCCGTTACACCGCCGAGGCGCTGGGCGATTATTGCGCCGGGCCGAATCACGTGCTGCCGACGTCGCGTACCGCGCGCTTCTCGTCACCGCTGGGCGTGTACGATTTCCAGAAGCGTTCCAGCATCATTTTCTGTTCGGCGCAGGGCGCCAATGACCTCGGGCGCACCGCTTCCACACTGGCGCGCGGCGAGGGGCTGGAAGCGCACGCCCGTTCGGCGGAATACCGGGTGGTGGACGACGCATGAACGCCGAACTCAAATCGCCGCAGTTCTGGATCCGCCCGGAAATCCAGGCGTTGAAGGCCTATCATGTGCCGGATCCCGGTGACAGCATCAAGCTGGACGCCATGGAGAACCCCTATCCCTGGCCGGAGCCGCTGGTCGATGCCTGGCTGGAGGTGTTGCGCGAGGTGGAACTGAACCGCTACCCGGACCCCGGCGCGCGCGCCCTGACGGATCGTCTGCGTGCAGCCATGCAGGTGCCGGACAGTGCGCAGATCGTACTCGGTAACGGGTCGGATGAACTCATCCAGATGCTGGCGCTGGCGGTGGCGCAGCCGGATCGCACTATCCTGTCGCCGGACCCGACCTTTGTCATGTACCGGTTGATCGCCGAGGTAGCGGGGTTGTGCTACGAGGGGGTGCCGCTGGCGGATGACTTCTCGCTGGATGCCGACGCCATGCTGCATGCCATCGACCTGCACCAGCCGGCCATTGTGTTCCTGGCCTATCCGAATAACCCCACGGGCACCCTGTTCAACGCGGCTGACATCGAGCGGATTATCGAACGTTCCCCGGGGCTGGTGGTTGTCGACGAGGCTTATGCGCCGTTTACCGACGCCAGCTTTATGCCGCGGCTGGACGAATTTCCCAACCTGCTGGTATTGCGTACGGTGTCGAAAATGGGCCTGGCCGGCCTGCGCCTTGGCCTGCTGGCCGGTTCGCCGCAATGGCTGGGGCAGATCGACAAGACGCGGCTGCCCTACAATATCAATGTGCTGACCCAGGCCAGTGCGATCTTTGCGCTGGAACACAAGGCCATGCTGGACGAACAGGCCGGCCTGATCCGCCGTGAACGCAGCCGCCTGCTGGAAGCCCTGTCGGGTTTCAATGCTGTGACGGCTTACCCGAGCGAAGCCAACTTTATCCTCTTCCGTGCGGCGCAAGGATCGGCCGATGCGGTGTTCAAGTCACTGTGCGAGCAGGGCGTGCTGATCAAGAACCTGAACCCTGTCGGGGGCCGCCTGCAGGATTGTCTGCGGGTAACGGTGGGTACGCCTGAAGAAAACACCCGCTTCCTTGCGGCACTGGAAAAAGCACTTAATACGGGGACAGTTTACTGATTTCAAAAACAGGTGGTATAAATCGTCACGGGCGGTACACCTTTTCGCCGGCAACGGTTTGCCCGCTGCGCGGGTTCCCTGCGCTTCTCGACAT
>CAYYAP010000206.1:0-3440 GCA_964469575.1 uncultured Thiohalobacter sp. | reverse complement strand
TTGCGGTCGGTGCTATGTGCGGTATACGCCGGGAAAATCACAGACAGGCCCAGCAGCATCAGGAAGGTCCGGGAGGTAAAGCCCTTGAGTGCAATACAGCGTCTTTTCATGCCCGGCCTCCGATCACATATATTTGATGAAGCCCTGATCAATTCAGAATTTACGTCATTGCGAGCGAAGCGCGGCAATCTCATGCAATGGAATCCGTCTGTTAGAGATTGCCGCGTCACTTCGTTCCTCGCAATGACGAATTAATCAGAGGTACCCGTAAGGCAACCTTCACGCCGCCCTGCTCCTACTGCGACACTGCACCCTGCCGTGGGTTCCTGACAGGCGTCCGTAAGGTTTCCTTAAGTTTAGCTCACTATCCTTGTCGGCAAGTCAACCGCAAGGGGAAGCAGGAATGGCTGCATTACCTGAACAAGTTATTGTAATACCTGATGAATCCGTGGCACAAGCGATGCAATCGCAAAACGACGCCATGCCCCTGGAACTGGCGCTGGTCGATCGCGCCAACCCGCAACGGGCCAACGCCGAGGCATTTGTCCGACGTATATTCGAACAGGCCTATGGCGCAAGGCTGGAGAGCTTCTACCCCGTATTGTTATGCATTACCCGGCCGGATGGCAGCTATGCCGCCATTGCCGGTATCCGCCAGGCCGGCGAACAGGCGCTGTTCTCTGAACACTACCTTGATCAACCCATCGAAACGCTGCTGGGTGTTGAACGCCATCGGGTTGTTGAGGTGGGCAATCTGGCGCCGGCCGATGCCGGGCAGGCACGCTGGCTGATCGGCGCCGTAACGGCCCTGCTGGCCGGCGTCGGATTTTCCCGCGTGGTCTTTACTGCGGTGCCACGACTGAAAAATGCCTTCTCGCGCATGGGACTGCCATTGACCCGGCTCGCCGATGCCCGCGCGGAATGCCTGCCGGACAGGCTGGCACAGGACTGGGGTTCATATTACCAGCATAATCCTGCCGTCTTCAGCGGCGACATCCAGCTCGGTTTCCACGCCTTCTCCCGGCTGGTGGAAACCCACCCGGAGTTGCACAGTATTCTGCAACGAGCCTATACGGCCGGTGCTGCATTGACTAACCGGCTGGCCTGCGGCGTGATATGAGAACGATACTCCACGCGCTTGAACGCCATGCTTCGAGACAGGCGGAGAAGACAGCGATCAGCGGCCAAAGTCAGCTAAGCTGGCTACAATTATATGAAGCGACCCTGTCAATGACAGCATCACTGAACTGGTGCAAGACAGTCGGCGTGTACATGCAAAACTCACCGGCCTGGATCGTGACCGATCTTGCCGCCATGGCGACCGGTATCACGCAGGTTCCACTACCCACATTTTTCAGTACAGCACAATTGCGACACGCCATTCGGGATGCGCAGATCGACACGATCATCACAGACAATCCACAGCGTATCGCCGGCCTGGCGGAGATTGGTAGCGAAATTGAAATTGAGATTGCCGGCAAGGCCTATAGCCAGTTATTTCTCTACCGAAATAGTGGAACACCGCAGAAAAGTACAAGCATCAAGCTGACCTACACCTCGGGCACGACCGGCACACCACGCGGCGTGCGACTGGGTTTACAAGCGATTCAGCAGGTTGCAAGCTCCCTTGCCGAAGTCTCCGAAGCCCGTGCGGACGACCGCGCACTGGTAGTGCTTCCCTTATCGATACTGCTGGAGAATATCGGCTCGGTCTATGCGCCGATCCTCGCCGGTACGGAAATCATTGTGCCGGAAGCCACAGAACTCGGTATCCACGGCTCAAGCCGCGTCGATGCGGCACAGTTTGCCCGCGCATTGAACCGCTATCGCCCCACCACCATGATCATCCCACCGAACTTGCTTAAACTACTCATCACACTCGGACAACAGCAACAACTGCCCGACAGCTTTCGTTTTATTGCCGTCGGCGGAGCGCCCGCAGGAACCCGCCTGCTGGATGACGCCGCAGAGCTGGGATTACCCGTCTTCCAGGGCTATGGCCTGTCCGAAGCCTGCTCGGTCGTCGCAGTCAATTCGCCAGCCAACAACCGTCCCGGCTCGGTGGGTAAAGTGCTACCGCACAGCTGTGTCCGTGTGGACGCCGACCATCGAATCTACGTGAGCGGCACCACCGCAGACGGCTACCTGAACGGCGCAGACTTCGATGACACATCGGAACTGGATACCGGTGATCTCGGTTACCTGGATGATGAAGGCTATCTCTATGTCACCGGCCGCCACCGTAACCGGATTATTACCGGCTATGGCCGCAACCTCTCGCCGGAATGGATCGAGTCGGAACTGCTGGCGTACCCGGACATTGCCCAGGCTGCAGTTTTCGGCGATGAAGCCAGCGACATTATTGCCGTACTCGTCTCCGCGACAGCCATCACTCCGACCCGGTTATCAGCAGCGATTGACACCATCAATGCCGACCTGCCCGACTATGCCCGCATCAACCGTTACATTGTCGTACCCTCGCCTTTCAGTATCGAGCGCGGCGAACTGACAACGGCTGGCGCGCTGGTGCGTAGCGCCATTGCGCAACGTTATGTCACACCGGCACAGCACGTTATGGAAGGCAGCGCATGAGTGGGTTCTATGCGCACCTGCAAGCGCAAACGCTGACAGCGCGCACCTGCTTCTTGCAAATCGAGGCGCTGGAACGCGGCGCCCGCGGCAACATTTCTCTTGAAGCCTACATGGCCTTCCTCGGCGAGGCCTACCACCACGTCAGGCACACAGTGCCGTTGCTCATGGCCTGCGGCAGCCGTCTTGGCGCAGACAAGGAATGGCTGCGCACTGCCGTGGCTGAATACATTGAAGAAGAGATCGGACACGAAGCATGGATTCTGAACGACCTCGCTGCCTGTGGCGGCGATCAACAGGTGTACAGCAAGCGAAAACCCAACCCTGAAACCGAACTCATGGTGGCCTATGCCTGGGACACCATTCAGCGTGGCAACCCGGTCGGTTTTTTCGGCATGGTGCTGGTACTTGAAGGCACTTCGATCCAGCTGGCGACCCACGCAGCGGCCGCCATTCAAACTTCACTGGCGCTCCCGAAGGAGGCGTTCAGCTACCTGAGTTCTCACGGTTCCCTGGATATCAGCCACATGAAGTTTTTTGAATCCCTGATGAATCGTATCGACAACCCGGACGACCAGCAGGCGATCATCCACATGGCGAACATGATGTACCGTTTGTACGGCGATGTGTTTCGCAGTCTTCCACTTGATACTTAACGAGGCATGCAACAATGAACATCAAATGTCTGACCCTGCTGGGTGTGTTTCTGACCATAGCCAACCCGGCCTTTGCCGGTCTCAACGAGGATATACTCTCACTCCAGCATCAGTGGGCGAAAGCCAGCTACGACACACCAACCGACGCGCAAAAACAGGCGTTCAAGAACCTGATCGCTAATGGCCGCAAACTGG
>CAYYAP010000205.1:0-3454 GCA_964469575.1 uncultured Thiohalobacter sp. | reverse complement strand
GGGTAGCGGAGGGAATATGCGACATCTGGCTCTATCAGTTGCTTTGCTGGCGCTGACCGTTCCGTTTGCACAGGCGGATAACCTGAAACTGGAGGCCGGTGTACATCACTGGTCGTACGACATTACCGGCGACGCACGCTACAAAACCCGCAACTCCTCCAACGATATCGATGTCGAGGATGACCTCGGTTATAACAACGACAACCTGAACAGCTATTATTTCTCGTTCGAGCACCCGGTTCCCATCCTGCCGAATGTCCGGGTCAGCCGCACCAATATCGATTCCAGCGCCAACGGCCAGCTGGGGAAAAGTGTCCTGTACGGCAATACCACCTTCAACCTGAACGAAAACGTCCGCAGTGAGATCAAGCTCGACCAGACCGATGTCACCATGTACTACCAGTTATTCGACACTGTACTGAATGTTGATCTCGGCTTAAACGCCAAGTACATCGATTCGCGCGCACGCGTCACCGGCGCCCTGTCGGGTACGGAAACGGCGGATGTTTCGGGCTGGGTGCCCATGCTGTACGCCGGGGTGGGTGCTGAACTGCCACTCACCGGTCTGTCGGTCAGTGCAGATGGCAGTTATGTCTCCTACCAGGACAGCAGCTTTTACGACTACACCCTGAAGGCCAGTTATATCACCCCCTGGTACCTGGGCGTCGATGTCGGCTATCGTGCGATTCGCCTGAACCTCGATGATTTCGACGGTTCCTATGCGGATCTGGAATTTGGCGGCCCCTTCGCTGGTGCGCATTTCGAATTCTGAGCGGGTAGCAGCATGCGCCGGTGGCGTCTCCTTGCAACAACGATTGTGGTAGTCTTGCCTGCAGCGCTCGCCGTTTCCTGCGCCACCTCCCCCCCACGTAATATTCACAACAGTTGCTCCATCTTCAATGAAAAAGGTGGCTGGTACAGCGATGCGTTGGCCAGCGAAAAGAAATGGGGCGTTCCGGTTTACGTACAACTGGCGATCATCTACCAGGAATCCCGTTTCGTTCACGATGCCAAACCGCCACGCAAGAAGCTGTTGTGGGTCATCCCCTGGACACGCCTGTCCTCGGCGTATGGTTACGGACAGATCAAGGACGGCACCTGGGACTGGTACCGGAAATCGACAGGACACCGCTGGGCGGACCGTGACGATTTTGAAGATGTGGTGGATTTCATCGGCTGGTACGGTAATGTCTCGCACCGCAAACTGGGCATCAGCAAACGGGACGCCTACAGCCAGTACCTCGCCTACCATGAAGGTCAGGGGGGCTTCAAACGCAAAACCTACAAAAGAAAACCCTGGCTGATGAAGGTGGCGAAAAAAGTCTCGCGACGCGCTTCGGCCTATAAAGTGCAACTCGACAAATGCAAGGACCAGCTCGACGATGGCTGGTGGTTTTTCTAGCCCGTCAGCCGCCCATCATCCAGGTGCAGGACGTGGTCCATACGCTCTGCCAGCTGAATATCGTGTGTCACCACCACGAAGCTGGTATTGAAATCCTGGTTGAGTTCCAGCATCAAGCGGTAGATATGTTCGGCGTTATGCCGGTCCAGGTTGCCGGTCGGCTCATCGGCGAGCACACAGTCCGGTCGCGCCACCAGCGCCCTGGCCACGGCGGCGCGTTGCCGTTCACCCCCGGATAACTCGGAGGGCTTGTGCCCGACACGGGCTTCCAGTCCGACACGTTCCAGCATTTCCCTGGCCTGCTCACGCGCGCCGGCGACAGCACAACCGCGAATGACCAATGGCATGGCCACGTTTTCCAGGGCGGTGAATTCAGGTAACAGGTGATGGAACTGGTAGACAAAGCCCAGGTGCCGGTTACGCAACCGACTGCGAGCGGCTTCACTCAGGCGGCTGAAGTTTTTCTCCATCAACTCAACACTGCCGTCCGTCGGCTTGTCCAGGCCACCAAGCAGATGTAACAGGGTACTCTTGCCGCTGCCGGAACTGCCGACAATCGCCAGTTGCTGCCCGGCTTGCACCGTCAGGTTCACCTGGCTCAGGACCGGCACGTGCAAGTTGCCGTCGCTGAACGTTCGCCCCAGACCGTGACAGGACAACACCACGGCATTCGCCTCACTCATAGCGCAATGCCTCGGCCGGCTGGGTACGCGAAGCCCGCCACGCCGGGTAAAGCGTTGCGATAAAACTCAGCAGGAAGGCCACGATGCCGATGTGCCACACATCGGGCCAGTTGATTTTTGAAGGCAGTACACTGATGTAATACACCGAGGGATCCATGAAGTGGACACCGAAGGTTTTTTCGATGGCCGGCACAATCGTTTCCACGTTCAGCGCAAGCGCAATACCCCCGACCAGCCCGATGGCCGTACCCAGCACACCGATCAGCGCCCCCTGGATCATGAAGATACGCAGAATGACGCCCGGCGTAGCGCCAAGCGTACGCAGGATAGCAATATCCGCACGCTTGTCCGTGACCACCATGACCAGCGTGGAAACAATATTGAACGCCGCTACCGCAACGATCAGCGTCAGGATGACGAACATCACCCGTTTTTCGGTCTGTACCGCGCGAAAGAAATTAGCGTGCTGGTGCGTCCAGTCCTCGACACGCAGGTCACCACCGAACTGCCGCGTCAGTTCCCGCGCCACGCGCCGTGCCTGAAACAGATCTTCCAGCCTGAGCCGTACGCCAGTCACCTTGTCACCAAGCCTGAACAGGCGCTCTGCGTCCTGCATCTGCACCAGCGCAACGCCACGGTCATACTCGTACATGCCAACTTCAAAAATACCGATTACGCGAAAACGCCGGAGTCGCGGCAGGATGCCGGCGGGACTGAAATTGGCCTGCGGGGTCACCACAGTAATGCTGTCGCCCACGTGCGCGCGCAGACTGGCAGCCAGTTCACTACCGAGAATAATCCGGTATTCACCCGCCTGCAGATCCTCCAGGCGCCCTGCCAGCATGTGTTTACCCACGGTTGACACAGCCGGCTCGCGCGCCGGCAATATCCCGCGGATCAATGCGCCGCTGACCTTCTTGCCCCGCGTCAGCATGACCTCCTCCTGCACGTAGGGCGCCACTCCGACGACTTCCGGGTGTTGCTTTGCCAGCGAGGCGATTTTTTGCCAGTCTTCCAGCGGCTGCTGGTAACCGCTGATGGTGGCATGTGAGGCCATGCCGAGAATGCGGGTTCGCAGCTCTTCTTCAAAGCCGTTCATGACGGACAGCACCGTGATCAATGCCGCAACACCCAGCGCGATGCCCAGCATCGAGATCAGGGAAATGAATGAAATGAAGTGGTTACGGCGTTTTGCGCCGGTATAGCGCAGGCCGATCCAGATTTCCAGGGGACGAAACATGCGGCGCATTAAATCACAAGCGAGAGCTGCCGAAAACAGCTGATGTATTTTATAAATTTAACCCGAAGGATAACCCTCATGCGATCCATCCGTCTTTTATTCCTGTTATCGCTGTTCTCAGGCCTGTAC
>CAYYAP010000204.1:0-3562 GCA_964469575.1 uncultured Thiohalobacter sp. | reverse complement strand
GACACAGCTCACCGATTCCTTTCTTCGCCAGGGTCAGCATCCGGTTCATTTCATCTTCTGTGAAGGGGTGCCCTTCCGCCGTACCCTGCACTTCGATAAATGCCCCGGCATCGGTCATGACTACGTTCATGTCGGTTTCCGCATTGGAGTCTTCCGGGTAATCGAGGTCGAGTACCGGTGTACCTTTATAGATGCCCACGGATACGGAGGCCACCGAACCGCACAGCGGGCTTTCTTCCAGCGTACCGTCGGCGACCAGTTGGTTGACGGCGTCCGCCAGCGCAACAAACCCGCCGGTGATGCTCGCCGTGCGGGTGCCGCCATCGGCCTGGATGACATCGCAGTCGATGGTAATGGTGCGCTCACCCAGTTTTTCCATATCCATCACGGCGCGTAATGAACGGCCGATGAGGCGCTGGATTTCCATGGTGCGGCCGCCCTGCTTGCCGCGTGCGGCTTCACGCCCCATGCGTTGCGTGGTCGAGCGCGGCAGCATGCCGTACTCTGCCGTGACCCAGCCCTGGCCTTTGCCGCGCAGGAAACCGGGGACACGATCCTCGATGCTGGCGTTGCACAGGACTTTGGTGTTGCCGAACTCGATCAGTACGGAGCCTTCGGCGTGCATGGTGTAGTTACGGCGGATAGACACCGGACGCATTTCGTCCGGCTGGCGTTTGCTGGGGCGCATGGAACATCCTCGGGATAAAAACTGGCGGCATTATAGCCGAGCGCGGGGACTTTGGGTGAGGCGTAGCTACTTCTTCATTTCCGAGGCATATTCCAGCATGGCACGGTGGATGTTCTCGATGGCTTCTTCGAGTTGGTCCTTTTCTCCCGGCTTTTCCGCTTTCGGGGTGGTGCTGTCTGCCTCACTGTCGGTCGGTTCGGCCGTGGGTTGTGCGGTTCTGGCTTCCAGCCAGCGCATGGCCACGCCGCTGATATTGTCGCTGTTCGGGTAGCTGGCAGTTTCGGCCTCGTCAGCGAGGCGGTTGAGGCTTTGTTCCAGCTCACCGTAGCCGGTCATGCCGACCAGTTGCGCTTCGCTGATGGCGGACCAGAGACCGTCCGAGCACAGCAACAGGGTATCGCCGGTACACAAGGTCGCCTGGTCAAGGCTGATGTCCGGGAAGCGCGGCGAACCGCCCAGGCAGCGGCTGACACTGTTGCGCAGCGGGTGGTTGCGCAGTTCTTCCTCGCTCAGCAGGCCGCTTTGCAGCAGTTCTTCGACGGGTGTGTGGTCACGGGTGCGTTGTAGCAGCGCGCCGCCGCGCAGCAGGTAAAAGCGGCTGTCGCCGACATGTGCCCAGTAGGCCGTGTCATTCTGTACCAGGCACGCCACACAGGTGGTGCGCGGTGTAATAGGGGGGTTGTGGCTGCGACCGGCGTCGACCACGTCGAGGTGCGCGGTTTGCAGCGCCTGCTTGAGGAATTCCAGCGGGTCGGCAATAGGCAGATGCTGACGTTTGAAGTTGCGCGCCAGGCTGTCGACAGTGGTCTGCGCGGCAAGATCCCCACGATCGTGACCGCCCATGCCGTCCGCGACCACCAGCAGTACATGGTCGGGCATGGTTTCGATCAGGCAGCGGTCCTGGTTACTGTTGCGGTTACCCAGGCGGTTGGTGAAGCTGGTCAGCATTTTCATGACGACGACCTGCCCAGCAGCGCATTGGCCAGTCGACCGATGGCAGAGCGTGTGGGCTGCGGCTCCGGCGTGGTGTCGGCCGTCAACGCTGCACGGAAGGCGGCGACACTTTGTGGACGCAGCATCGGGTCCATTTCCATCGCCCAGTCAATCGCACGCAGCAGGTTATCGGCGTAACGACCGCGAAATGCGAACTGTGCGGGTTTCAGTGTGTCGCGCTCACGCCGGCGTTTGGCGTCCACGGGTGCGTGGCTTTCAATACAGGCGCGCATGGTTGCGCCCAGCGCATACAGATCGGTCCAGGGGCCGACATAGCCGCGGCTTTCGTACTGTTCCGTTGGCGAGAAGCCCGGGCTGATGACCTGCCCCGGTTGTTCCTGCCTGCTCTGCGGGAAACCGTGCACGGCGCCAAAGTCCAGCAGCAGGGGCTGGCCGCCGCGGCAGATGTGAATATTGCCCGGCTTGATGTCGAGGTGTAGCAGGTCGTTGTTATGGATCAGTTCCAGTCCGTCGAGCAGGGGCGGGAATACGGTACGCAGGAAGCGCTCGCTGAGGCCCTTGCCGCGGCGCGACTGCAAATAGTGTTGCAGGTTTTCACCGGACTGGTATTCCATCACCATGTAGACGGTGCCGTTGGCCTGGAAGAAACTGACCACGTTGACGATGTTGGCGTGTTTGAGGGTGGCCAGGGTACTGGCTTCCTGGAAAAACAGTTTGCGCCCGCGCACGAAGCGCGCCTCGGTACGCTCGTTGCGCGCCTGCACCTGGCCATCGCGGCCACGGCAGGCCAGCTTGTTGGGGATATATTCCTTGATCACCACGCGCGTTTTATCGCGGATGTCGCGGGCGCGGTAGACCACGCTGAAACCGCCGCCACCGAGCGGTTTTTCCAGCGTGTAGCCGTCGAGGCAGGTGCCGGGTTTCAGGCTGTCTAGCTTTTTACGCATGATCCTCTAGACTGTGCGCGGTGCAGGTTAGGTATTTGTGTGGAATTGTCCACAAAAACAGCTTGTTGCGAATCAGGTGTAGCGGCAGCTAAGGGGAGTGACTTGAGATGATACGCAGTATGACCGCGTTTGCCAGGGTGGATGGCGAGGTCGGGGGCGCTGAACTGGCCTGGGAGCTTCGCTCGGTGAACCATCGCTACCTTGAAACCTTTGTGCGTTTGCCCGAAGAGTTGCGTGCGCTGGAGCAGAAAGTCCGCGAACGCGTGACGGCCCGGCTGGGGCGCGGCAAACTGGAATGTGTGTTACGCCTGCACCTGTCGAGTCAGGCGGCCGCCAGCATCGAGATCGATCAGGAGCGGCTGGCCGCTATTCTGGAGGCCTGTCGCGAGGTGGAAATCCGTTCCTCGGAAGCCAGTGCGCCGGACGTCATGGAGTTATTGCGCTGGCCCGGTGTGGTGCAGGAAGCCGAACCGGACCACAAGCCGGTGCAGGAAAAAACCCTGCAACTGCTCGACGAGGCGCTCGACCAGCTGATCGAGACCCGCGAACGCGAGGGCGAGCAGATTCGCCAGTTGCTGCTGACGCGCCTCGACGGTATTGATGAGCAGATTGGCAAGGCACGTCAACGCTTGCCGGAAGTGCGTGACCGGTTGCGGGAAAAACTGCTGGCACGGCTGGAAGAATTACAGGTGAAAGTCGACAGCGACCGCATCGAGCAGGAGCTGGTCATGTTGGCGCAGAAGATGGATGTCGATGAGGAACTGGACCGGCTCGATGGCCACGTCGCTGAAACCCGCCGCGTGCTGGACCGCGATGAACCGGTCGGCCGACGGCTGGACTTCCTCATGCAGGAATTTAATCGTGAAGCGAATACGCTCGGCTCGAAATCCGCGGACAGTGAGACCACCGCAGTAGCCGTCGAGCTGAAAGTGCTGATCGAGCAGATGCGCGAGCAGGTGCAAAACGCAGAATA
>CAYYAP010000203.1:0-3582 GCA_964469575.1 uncultured Thiohalobacter sp. | reverse complement strand
CGAGAAGCGCAGGGAACCCGCGCAGCGGGCAAACCGTTGAGCCGGAAACTCCAGGCAAACCGGCGCCTTTCACCGAACTGAGCACTGTAAGATTACCTCCCCGACAACGCCAACACCGGATCCAGCCGCGCCGCGCGTCGCGCCGGCAACAGGCTGAACAGCAACCCGGTCGACAGTGCTACCAGTAACGCTGTTAATGTCGCCCACAGCGGTGTGTGTGCAGGAAGCGCAGGGAACAGATATCGGATTAATACACTGCCCGATTCGCCTAGTAGTAGTCCGATACTGGCGCCCAGTACCGACAACAGGAAGGCTTCGGCAAGGAACAGGGCGATAATCTGGCGCGGTGCGGCGCCCAGGGCTTTCAGTAAACCGATTTCGGCGGTGCGTTGCGATACGGCAACCAGCATTACGTTCATGATAAGAATACCCGCGACCATCAGGCTGATGGCGGCGATACCGCCAACGGCATAGGTTAGTGCGGTGAATATCCGGTCGAAGGTGGCCAGTACGGCATCCTGGGTAATGACGGTGACATCTCTCTCACCCTGGTGGCGTGCTTTCAACGTTTCAACGATAAACTTCTTGACTGGCTCGATGGCTTCGCGGGTTCTGGCCTCGACCAGGATGCGAAACAGCGAAGGGGTGTTGAACAGTTGCTGGGCAGAGGCCACCGGAATCATCACGGCTTCCTCCACATCGACGCCAATAGATCGTCCTTCAGACCCCAGAATGCCGATTACCCGAAAGCGCCGGTCGCCAAGGCGTATCCACTGGCCGAGCGCGGGTTGGGGGCCAAACAGTTCGTCACGGATTTTGGTGCCGATCACGCACACCGGGCTTGCCAGGTCGATATCGGTGTCGGGCAGGAAACGGCCTTTGGCCAGTGTCCAGTGACGCAGCGCCAGCAGTTCACGGGTGGTGCCGAAGACTGTCACGTCGCGGCTTCGGCCGTGCCAGCCGGCGTCGGTTGCGCCGATATTGATTGGCGCGATGCGGCGCACCTTGTAGCTGCGTGTGAGCGCCATCGCGTCGTCGAGTGTCAGGTCGCGGGGCGTTTCGCCCATCAGTGTACTGGGTGATACGCCACCGGTTTCGGCGCGGCCGGGTATGACAATGATCAGGTTGGTACCCAGCGAGGAAAACTGATCAGCAACGTAGCGACGCGCCCCCTCGCCCAGCGCCGTCAGTATCACCACGGCCGCGACGCCAATGGCCATGGCGGTCAGCATCAGCAGGGTGCGGGCCGGGTAGCCACGCAGCGCACCCCAGGCGAAGGCGCCGATATCACGGTTGCGCATGCCGGTTTTCCCTCGGCTGATCGCTTTCGATGCGGCCGTCCAGCATGTGGATCTGGCGATGGGCGCGTCCACCGATTTCGGCATCGTGGGTGACGACAATCAGTGTAATGCCACGGGTGTTGAGCGATTCGAGAATATCAATCACATCCTGACCGGATTTGCGGTCCAGATTGCCGGTAGGTTCGTCGGCCAGTAATACTCTGGGTTCGGTGACGGTGGCGCGTGCAA
This sequence comes from uncultured Thiohalobacter sp., assembly GCA_964469575.1. GTDB lineage: Bacteria > Pseudomonadota > Gammaproteobacteria > DSM-19610 > DSM-19610 > Thiogranum. The sequence continues at coordinate 2,053 of CAYYAP010000203.1, read as the reverse complement.
TAGCGACACGCTGGCGTTGCCCGCCGGAGAGCTGGTCGGGTTTGTGGTGCGCGCGTGTTTCCAGGTTCATCGATTGCAGGGCCTGGTTGACCCGTGCCTGACGGATGTCCCGGGAAATGCCGGCCAGTATCAGCGGGAGCTCGACGTTTTGCGCCGCCGTCAGGCGCGGCACCAGGTGGAAGGCCTGGAATACAAAACCGATCTGGCGGTTGCGTACTTCGGCCTGGGCAACATCGCTGAGGGTGGTGACGTCCTCGCCATTGAGCCGGTAGTGGCCGCGCGTAGCACGATCCAGCAGGCCAATCAGGTTCAGCAGCGTCGATTTTCCGGAGCCGGACGGCCCCATGATGGAAACATACTCGCCGGCGTTGATGGACAGGTTGATCGCATCCAGCGCATGCACCGTCTGGTCACCCACCTGGAAATCCCGGTGAACCTGCTGCAGTTCAATGATTGCCATCGGTCACGGATTCAATGCGGGCTTCAGCGCCATCTTTTACACCATCGCGGTCGACGGATATCACCACCTTTTGCCCGGCATTCAGCCCGGACAATACTTCGGTGAAGTTCCAGTTCGATAAACCGGTTTTTATCGTCTGTTTGTGGAGCAGGCCGTCATCACCGTAAACCAGTACCTTGTTGCCTTCGAGAATGGCCTCGGTCGGAATGCGCAGGGCATTGTCGCGCTTTGACAGGATGATTTCGATGTCAGCGCTGTAGCCGGGCAGCATATCCGTGCTGTCGTCGGGATTGGTGAAATTTACTTCGACATCGACCACGCGTGCCTGCTTTTCGCGATCCTGCACATAGGGCGCAATGCGGCGCACCTTACCGGTAAAGGTTTTGCCGGCAAAGGCATCGAGGGAAATTCTTGTAGGCATGCCCGTGCGTACCGCCGGCGCGTCAACTTCATCGATGGGCGCGGAGATGTACAGGCAGCCGGATTCCACCAGGTCGATTGCGGGTGGCGTAGGGACGCCGACCGGGGAGGGCGTGACGAACTCGCCGACCTCACCGTTGAGTTCCGCCACGATGCCATCGAACGGCGCCGTGAGGCGGGTGCGGTCCAGCAAGGCTTCGGCGACAGCCAGTTGCGCCTTGCGAACGTTGACATTGGCCTTTGCGGCATCACACGCCGCCGCCTGGGCCAGGGACTCGCCGTCGGCCTTGTCGCTGGCTTCTTCGGTCGCCAGGCCCTTGTGGCGCAAGGTGTGCAAACGGGTCGCTTCGCGTGCGGCGACGTCGGCGCGGACGCAGGCCTGACGCGCCAGCGCCTCCCCGGCATGTGCTTCGCTGGTGGCGAGCGTGACGCGCGAGTGCAGATCGTCATTCCACAGTTCCAGTAATACCTCGCCGGCCTTCACCTTGTCCCCGACTTTCACCGGCAGGCTGGCGATCTGTCCACCGATAGAGGGGGAGATGCCAGCGCGTCGGCAGGCCTTCACGGTGCCAGCGCGGGTATTGGCGGTGGTGTCCTCGACCACACTGCGCTCGACCCTGGCGACAACGACCGCAACCGGTTTCGGGCGTGCGAGATACCACACAGTCGCCGTAATGATGGCGACAGACAGGAGCACAAAGCCGAACAGTTTCAGGCGACTGCGAGTCATGGTGTTCATTTCCGGTTAAATACTGCTATACGATACACGAAATCAGACCGGGTTGACCTGTTGCGAGACTCTGGTTCAAACTCGCCAACATGAAACTGACCGCAGAAACATTTTACAAGGCGCTTGCCGATACCACACGCCTGCGCAGCCTGATGTTGCTGACGCAGGAAGGTGAGTTGTGTGTGTGTGAACTGACCCACGCGCTGGATATCATCCAGCCGAAAATCTCCCGCCACCTGGCACAACTGCGCGAGGCGGGCATCGTCTCGACCCGCCGCGAAGGGCAGTGGATTTATTACCGCCTGAACAAGCGTCTGCCCGCCTGGGCAAAACAGGTGCTCAAGGCCACCGCAAAAGGTGTTGCTGACGAAGCACCATTCTCACAGGATCGCAAAGTACTCAAAGCTATGCCGGATCGCCCCGGCGCTTCCTGCTGCGCCTGA
>CAYYAP010000202.1:0-3598 GCA_964469575.1 uncultured Thiohalobacter sp. | reverse complement strand
TAAGCCGTGATCATGTCATGATCCGCATGCGGTGCCATCGTCTGCCAGACAGATATCGTTCAGCGTCCAGTCGTGCCTGAAATAATCGATACGCACCGGGTGGCTTTTCAGCCACTGCGCAGTACCCGCATCCAGGTACGGCAGGATAAACTCCATCACCCCGCCATACCCGGTGGTAAACAACTGTGCTTCCTTTTTCAGGATCATACTCAGGGTCAGAACACCTGATTGCCGATCAAGCCGCAGGCCCTTTTGCGGATTACGCAGGAAGCGGCGAACCAGATCATCCAGTTGCGTATCCAGATTCTGTGCAGTAAAGGGTTCGCGTCCCTGGTCAGGGCAGCTTACCGCTGCACAACTGACTGCAAACACAATACGTGCATCACCAAACTTTTCCAGCAGCACCTTCTTTTCGATTTCTCCAAGCGTATAACGTCGACCGCCTACCTCTATGACCTTCTTGCTCCAGGGATATTTAATCAGGCTTATTTTCAGACTGCGAATGGAATCCACCGGATAGTGCTGCAATACCAGGTGCATGGCCGAGAAATTATAAACATTAATCCAGAAGGCCTTGGCCGAATCATCGCTTTGAGCAACTTCCGGACCCACCTTCCTGAGCGTATCGATAATACGGCTGACCAGTGAATCAGGCTGCCCGGCATCCGCCGCCATCTGGCGGTAATTAAGTGCTGTTGTTTCTATACCATGAATAACGATGGCAGGACGCCAATAGTTTTCAAGCAACTCACCATACAGACGCGTGAAATCAGCACCCTGTTGCGCTGCAAACAGCGGGCTCATACCAACCGTCAGCCAGACCTGCAGGCTGAGCAGGCACATAAAAAAGGACTTCGATGTCAGCATTATCCTCATGTCTGCTCCGCCGAAGATCCGGTCTACCGGGAATCGACACACCACACTACCGGCACCGGTATCCGGGCTGTAAGAAATTGAAATCGGTCACAGGTGTCCGGAACGGGAAATCCCCAACGCGAGCCGCAGTGTAAACCACAACGCCAACACAAAACCGATCACAGCGGGCAAAGGCATACCCCACCAACGTACACCCACATCGACCTGCATCAGCAGGGCGCTGGCAATATAAAGGCCCAGGGTAACCAGGGCCAGCGACAGGCGGTTACTGCTACGATCCAGGTGCCGTTCCAGATCATTCAGCCCACGGTGCTGAAGACGGATTTCCACACCCTGCTTGCGTACCCGCCGCAGCCACTTGCCGACGGAATCCGGCAGATCCTGTAGTACAATACCGGCCTCGTAGCCCAGTCGCGCCTTGCCAGCCTCCGCCCGCTCCTTCAAGGCCGCTTTGGCAATAGGTTCCGCCTGGCCGGCCAGGCCGTCTAGCAGATTGAAGTCCGGGTCCAGACTGCGCACCGTTGTCTCCATGAGAAACAGGGTGCGCATCAATATCAACAGGCTGCGCGGGAAACGCACATCACGCCCCTGCCCCATGCGTATAATGCGCACAAAGGCCACGGCAAATGACCAGTCCTTCAGAGGTAAGCGGGCATAGTCATCGAGTAACTTTTCCAGGCCGGCCCGGTAGGCTGTTTCATCAAGATCACCGGCCAGTACGCCCAGGTCCAGGTAGGCGTCCAGTAACCAGTCGGCATCCTGGCGGACAAAGGCCTGCATGAACGCCGCCAGATTGCGGCGGGTTTCCCGATCCATGAAGCCTACCAGGCCAAAGTCGTGAAAACAGATACGACCGTCATCCATAATAAACAGGTTGCCGGGGTGCGGGTCACCATGGAACAGGCCCAGGATGAAGAACTGGTGCAGATAGGCATCGACAAAGTTTTTCGCCAGGCGTGGACCGTCACCCCGAATAGACGGGTCGTCTACCCGCCGGCCACTACTGCATTCCTGTACCAGCACGGCATCGGTCGAATATTCCTCGAATACAGCCGGTATATTCAGTGTCTTCCAGTCCTTGAAGGCTTCACGAAAACGCTGCACTGAGCGAGCTTCCTGGCAGAAATCCATTTCCTGCAACAGGCCCTCATGCGCTTCAGCAATGATATCCAGGGGACGGTAACGACGCAGAAACGGCAACACCAGCAATACACCACGGACAGCCGTGCGCAGCAACCAGATATCCTGCGCCACCTGTCGCTTTATGTCCGGACGGCGGACCTTGACAACCACTTCAGTGCCGTCTTTAAGGCGTGCATGATGAACCTGGGCAATCGAGGCAGACGCCATCGGCTCCTCGTCAAACTCCGCAAACAGTTCAGCGGGCGGTGTTCCCAGGGCTGTCGTAATTGCACTAACCGCGACATCACCCGGAAATGACGCCACCCTGTCCTGCAGGCCTTCCAGTGCCTCGACATAGTCATCGGGTAGCAGATCACGTCGCAGGCCTATGCCCTGCCCGAGCTTGATAAAGGTCGTTCCCAGCCGTTCAAGCACCCGGCTAAGGCGCTGTGCCGGGGACTCGGCATGCCGCAATACATGCAGGCGCACCAGTAATAACCAGCCCGCATAACCCCATAACGAAAGACTGATACGGATAAACCTGAAAATACCCATCACAGTACTCCCTGAAACATGATTGACCGACACACAGTGAATACAGTCATCGTATTGTGCGTTATTATCCTGTTATTAGTCGTAAACCGACAAACTTGCAGTATTCCTGTAAATTTGTACTAGCGAATTCAGGACCTGCCGGTTACATAGTACTGACATCCGGGGCAGGAAATGACATTTATTATTCAAAGTCTGGAGAACCACGAACGCATGTCTGTGGAGCAGCTTTTCAAACGGCTGGTCGCAGAAAAAGTACAGGCGACAGTCCGCGACCGCCGTGTGAGTGAAAAAGATCACCCGGTTGATGAACGCGGACATAAACCTCAGCAGCACACGCATTCAGCCACCTCAGCCTATCAGGTCGTGGAACAACTGCCGAAAACCGAAACTGCCCTGTTTGCCGAACAAATCATGACAACACCGGTAGATGCGCTGCCACTACAGGCAAAAGTCTCTAATGCACTGGAAATCTTTCAGACACGACCGTTCCGCCACCTGCCGGTGGTCACGGATGGTAACCGGTTGGCGGGCATTGTCTCGGACCGGGATATTATGCGCTACCTGGGAGGCTTTACCCGGGATTACCATCAGCAGCTTCCCCATAAGGCGAATGAAGGTATAGAGAAACTCATGCAACCGCGCGTTCTGGCCGCCAGCCCGAACACCGATGTGCGTTATATCGCGCGCCTGTTTGTTGAGCGGCATGTTGGCGCAATGCCAATCGTGACAGACGAAAAATTGACAGGCATTGTCACGCGCAGCGATATATTGAGTGCTGTCATGCGTCACTTTGTACTGGAACTTTGGGCCTGATGACATAGCTCCACCCGGCTGGTCCTATTTCATACCATGCTGGCGATGATGCCGAATGTATTTTTCAGGTTCCGCTTCAAACGCCTTCCGGCAGGCACTGGCACAGAAGTAATATGTCTTGCCCTGATAGTTACATTCATCCGCTGCGGTCATGCGACTGATCTCCATTCCGCACACCGGGTCCTTGAAGCCCGGCTCATCAGTTTTTTGTTTCATTGATATCTCCCTGTTA
>CAYYAP010000201.1:0-3703 GCA_964469575.1 uncultured Thiohalobacter sp. | reverse complement strand
AGCGGGCAAACCGTTGCCGGCGAAAAGGCGTACCGCCCGTGGCGATTTCAACCACCTGTGTCTGTGAAGAGATTACCACGGCGCTGCGCGCCTCGTAATGACGGGACGGGATGGGATGGGGTGGCCGGCAAAGTTACTTGTAAACCACCTTCACCTGTTCCTCCCCGGCCAGTTCGCGAAGACGATTCAGCAACTCATCCGTTGGATGCACCCGCCATTCGTCACCCAGCGTCAAATGCGCCTGGGCCGCATCGCCGTGATACTGGATACCAACCGGGCAATTGCCTTCACGGAAGGGCGACAACACACCGGCGAGTGATTTCATAAAACCGTTGCCAGCCTTGCGCGCGCCAACGTCCAGCACCAGACGGCGGGCGAATACCTCGCGCGCCTGGTCCATTTCGAAAATCTTTTCCGCGTTGAGACGCATGCTATCGGTATAATCGTCGTGCGCCAGCGTGCCTTGCACGACCAACACCTTGTCGTTGGCGAGGATAGCCTGGTGCTGTTCGAACACGCGGGTGAACAGGCGCATTTCCATGCGGCCGGTGCCGTCGTCGAGGGTCAGGAAGGCCATGCGGCCACCGCTTTGCGTCGGGCGGGTGCGGAACTCAACGACCAGTCCGGCGATCACCACGCTGCGTTCCTTGCCGCGTTGTCGTGAGCCTGATTCCGTGCTGTCATCCGCCAGGTCGCTGAGCGGTCCGGTCACCATACTGGCGAGCTCGTCGCGGTAGCGGTCGATAGGATGGCCGGTAAGGTACAGGCCAAGCGTTTCCTTCTCCCCGGCCAGGCGTTGTTCGTCGTCCCATTCCGGCTGCACCGGGACATCGACAGGCGGCGCTTCGGTGGGCGCCACCACGTTACCGAACATATCGGTCTGGCCGGCGGCGGAGTCACGCGAATGCTGTTCGGCAAGCTTGATGGCATCGGGTAAACAGGCCATCAGCGTAGCGCGGTTTTCACCGAGCTTGTCCAGCGCACCGGCGCGTATCAGCGCCTCGTACACCCGCCGGGTGACCTTGCGCGAGTCGACACGTCGGCAGAGGTCGTGCAATGACGCGTAAGGGCCGTTTGCGGTACGCTCCTGGATGATCACTTCTATCGCACCTTCACCCACACCCTTGATCGCACCGAGTCCGTAAATCACTGTGCCTTTGTGAACTTCATCGGTGGCGGTTTCCACCGTAAAGGCAAAACCGGAGCGGTTAATATCGGGCGCCACCACTTCCAGCGGAATATGCCGGCATTCGTCGATGAGTGTGACAACCTTGTCGGTGTTGTCCATGTCCGCCGATAACACGGCCGCCATGAACGGCGCCGGGTAGTGCGCCTTGAGCCATGCGGTCTGGTAGGACACCAGTGCATAGGCGGCGGAGTGTGATTTATTGAAGCCATAACCGGCAAACTTCTCCATCAAGTCGAAGATATAGGTTGCCGTCTTTTCCTCTACACCACGCTCCAGCGCGCCTTTGGTAAAGATATCGCGCTGCTTGGCCATCTCTTCGGGTTTTTTCTTGCCCATGGCACGGCGCAACAGGTCGGCACCGCCAAGGCTGTAGCCGGCCAGTACCTGGGCGATCTGCATGACCTGTTCCTGGTAAAGGATGATGCCGTAGGTCGGTTCCAGGATGGGTTGAAGATCCGGGTGCGGGTATTCGATTTTGGCACCGTGTTTACGTGCGATGAAATCATCCACCATGCCCGACTGCAGCGGACCCGGGCGGAACAACGCCACCAGCGCAACGATGTCCTCAAAGGTATCCGGCTGCAGTCGCTTGATCAGGTCTTTCATGCCACGCGATTCGAGCTGGAACACGGCCGTGGTCCGGTAAGCCTTGAGCAGTTTGAAAGCAGCCTCGTCATCGAGCGGGATGGCGGCGATATCAATCGGCGGCTCACCCTGCTCCGCGCGCTGCTTGTTGGCGGTCTGCAAGGCCCAGTCGATAATGGTCAGGGTGCGCAGGCCAAGGAAATCGAACTTCACCAGCCCCACGGCCTCCACGTCATCCTTGTCGAACTGGCTGACGACATTGATGCCACCCTGTTCGCAATATACCGGGGTAAAGTCCGTGAGTTTGGTCGGTGAAATCACTACACCGCCGGCATGCTTGCCGGCATTGCGCGACAGGCCTTCCAGTGAACGCGCCATGTCGATCAGGTCACGCACGTCCTCATCGTCTTTGTACAGGTCCGCCAGCGCCTGTTCCTGCTCCAGCGCCTTGTTGAGGGTGATGCCGATTTCGAACGGTATCAGCTTGGCGATACGATCCACAAAACCATAGGGATGGCCCAGCACCCGCCCGACATCACGCACCACGGCCTTGGCTGCCATGGAGCCATAGGTGATGATCTGCGAGACTTTCTCACGACCATAGTGTTGCGCCACGTAATCGATGACACGGTCACGACCGTCCATGCAGAAATCCACGTCGAAGTCCGGCATGGACACGCGTTCCGGGTTCAGGAAGCGTTCAAACAACAGTTCATATTTGAGCGGATCGAGGTCGGTGATGGTCAACGCGTAGGCCACCAGCGAACCGGCGCCGGAACCACGCCCCGGCCCGACGGGTACGCCGTTTTGTTTGGCCCAACGGATAAAATCGGCAACGATCAGGAAGTAACCGGGGAAGCCCATGGAGAGGATGACGCCCAGTTCGATTTCCAGGCGCTCGTCGTAGGGCTTGCGCTTTTCGGCGAAATCTTCCGCTTCGGTATCGAACAGGAAGGCCAGCCGCTGCTCCAGACCGGCATGCGCCTCGGCGCGGAAAAACTCATCCATGGTCATGCCGTCCGGGACCGGGAAATCCGGCAGGTAGTTCTTGCCCAGCGTCAGTTCCAGTGTACAGCGGCGGGCGATCTCGACGCTGTTCTCCAGCGCCTCGGGGATATCCGCGAATAATTCCTGCATCTGTTCCGGGGTTCGCAGGTATTGCTGCTCGGAATGCCGCTTGACGCGCCGAGGATCATCCAGCGTGCGGCCGTCGTGGATGCACACACGGACTTCGTGAGCGTCGAACTCGTCCTGCCGGAGGAAGTGCACGTCATTGGTCGCCACCACGGGAACATCATGGCGCGCCGCCAGTTCCACCGCGGCGTGCAGGTAGTCTTCCTCGCCGTCACGGCCGGTGCGCTGCAACTCCAGGTAAAAATGATCGGGAAACAGTTCCAGCCAGCGTTGCAGGCGTTGTTCGGCGAGTGCCGGGTTGGCCGACAGGATGGCACTGCCGATATCCCCTTCGCGCCCGCCCGACAGAACCACAAGACCCTCGGTCGAGCCGGGCAACCAGTCCATATCGATCATGGGGACTGACTGGTGCTGCCCCTCCAGGTAACTGCGTGATACCAGCTCGGTCATGTGCCGGTAACCGGTCTTGTTCTTGCACAACAGCACCAGACGGAACGGCTGTGCAGGCTGCTCCGGATCACGAACCCGGATATCCACGCCAATGATGGGTTTAACGCCCGCCGCCAGTGCCGCACGGTAGAACTTGACCATGGCGAACAGGTTACTCTGGTCTGTCACCGCCACCGCCGGCATGCCGGCTTCCGCCACCGCTTTCACCAGCGGCTTGACGCGCACCATACCATCGACCAGCGAGTACTCGGTGTGCAGGTGGAGGTGGACGAAAGCGGGATTCATGAGGGCAGTGTCGGGCTTTGCGCGCGGGGTTTCAAGACTTGACAAGCGTCATTGCACCCC
>CAYYAP010000200.1:0-3797 GCA_964469575.1 uncultured Thiohalobacter sp. | reverse complement strand
GAGCGCAGCGAAGCAATCTCCCACAGCCTGGTACCAGACCAAAGAGATTGCTTCGCTGCGCTCGCAATGACGGGGCGCACTAGAAAAACAACCCGTCAACCGGCGACGAGGCGCTGGCGAAGCGTTTGCGCGGGATTCGCCCGGCGAGGTATGACTCGCGGCCGGCCTCGATGGCCTTCTTCATGGCCGAGGCCATCAATACAGGGTTCTGTGCGCCGGCGATGGCGGTATTCATCAACACACCGTCGCAGCCCAGTTCCATGGCAATGGCAGAATCCGAAGCACAGCCCACGCCGGCATCGACCAGGATCGGTACGCTGGCGTTCTCGACGATGGTACGAATGTTGTTGGGGTTTCGTATGCCCAGCCCTGAACCGATGGGTGCGGCCAGAGGCATGACGGCGACACAACCCATGTCTTCGAAGCGTTTGGCGATAATCGGGTCATCGTTGGTATACACCATGATACGGAAACCGTCGGCAACCAGTGTTTCCGCGGCTTCCAGCGTCTGGATGATATCCGGGAACAGGGTTTTTTCATCGCCCAGTACTTCCAGCTTGACCAGGTTATGGCCGTCGAGTAACTCACGCGCCAGGCGGCAAGTGCGGATGGCTTCCTCGGCGCTGTAACAGCCGGCGGTGTTGGGCAGGTAGGTGTAGCGAGCCTGCGGCAGCACATCGAGCAGGTTGGGTTCATCACTATTCTGGCCGATGTTGGTGCGGCGGATGGCGACGGTGATGATTTCAGCACCGCTGGCTTCGATAGCCACTCGGGTTTCTTCCATATCCTTGTATTTGCCGGTGCCGACCAGCAGGCGTGACTGGTACTCGACGCCGTCGATCATAAGGGGGTCTGAGGTTGCCGGGCTGGCGGATTTCATGACGGTAGACATGTGGCGCTCCTGAAAGCGGGACAATTAGGGGGTTGTGCAGCCGCCACCGATGGCGCGCACGATTTCAATATGGTCACCCGGTGTAAAGGTGTGGGTTTCAAACTGGCTACGCGGCACAATTTCGCGGTTGACCTCCATGGCCAGCCGCTCGTTTTCCAGACCGAGCCGTGTGAGCAGCGCCGCAGCGGTTGTACCCTCCGGCGCCTGTTCCGGTTTGCCATTGATCACAAGTTCCATGTCGCTGCATTCTACCTTAAAAGTTGCATTGGCGGAGATTCCATGCACAAATAGCGGGTATGACCGACTGGCAGGAAGACCTGATCACGGTAGAGGCGGCGGGCACGCTGGACGGCCTGTTTGCCGAGCGGGTACGCCGGACCCCGGAAGCGCTGGCCTACCGGAATTTCGACAGGGTCGACCAATGCTGGCGTGACTTCAGCTGGCGCGATGTGGCCGGGTGTGTCGCACGCTGGCGTGCGGCGCTGGTGCAAGAAGGTTTCGATGCCGGCGACCGGGTGGCGATCCGCCTGCGTAACAGCCTGGAGTGGGTGTGCTTCGACCAGGCGGCGCTGGGTGAAGGGCTGGTTACTGTGCCGCTGTATACCGAGGATCGGCCGGATAATATTGCTTATATTCTCGACGACGCGGCGGTGTCGTTGCTGTTGGTGCAGAGTTTGTCGCAATGGGAGAAGCTCAAACCGGCGCTGGCGGATAACACCCTATTGCAGCGTGTGCTGATTCTGGATGCGGTTGATGCCGGCCGGCGGGAAGCGGCGCTCGCCGCCGATGAGCGCTTGCGCTTCGTCGATGACTGGTTACCCCGTTCAGCACCGCCTGCAGCGCGGCGCGAGGGTGAGCCGAACGCACTCGCCTCGATCGTCTATACCTCCGGAACGACCGGGCGGTCCAAGGGCGTGATGCTCAGCCATTATAATATGTTGTCTGTCGCGCACGCCGCGATGACGTCGGTGTCCTGTTACCAGCAGGATCTGTTTCTGTCCTTCCTGCCGCTTTCGCATACGCTGGAACGTACCGCGGGTTACTACCTGCCAATGATGGCGGGGGCTGCGGTGGCGCACGCACGTTCCGTACCGCAGCTGGCCGAGGACCTGCTGCAAATTCGGCCAACCGTGTTGATTGCCGTGCCGCGTATTTTCGAGCGTGTACATGGGCGTATTACTGCACAGCTGGAAAAGAAATCGCCGCTGGCGCGCGGATTGTTTCGTATTGCTGTCCGCGTCGGCTGGCGAAATTATCGTTACCGGCAGGGTGAGGCGCGCTGGTCGCCGGTTTTGTGGTTGAATCCCTTGTTGAAGAAACTGGTAGGCGACAAGGTTACGGCAAAACTGGGCGGGCGAATGCGCTATGCCGTGAGCGGCGGTGCGGCACTACCGTTGACGGTGTCAAAAGTCTTCATCGGGCTGGGGCTGGAGATTTTGCAGGGTTACGGTCTGACCGAAACCAGCCCGATCATCAGTGTCAATGTGCCCGGGCGCAATGACCCGGGGACGGTGGGCGAACCGTGTCGCGGTATTGAGGTTGCCGTTGGGGATAACAACGAACTGCTGGTGAAAAGTCCGGGCGTGATGCTCGGCTACTGGAACAATCATGCGGCGACAGCTGAAATGATCGATGCCAAGGGCTGGTTGCATACCGGGGACCAGGTACGCCTGGACGAAAAAGGACGTATCAGCATTACCGGTCGCCTGAAAGATATCCTGGTGTTGTCCAATGGCGAAAAAATCCCCCCGGCCGAGATGGAATCTGCGATCTGCCTGGACCCCTTGTTTGAGCAGGCGCTGGTGGTGGGTGAAGGTTGCCCCTGTCTTGCGGCGCTGGTGGTGTTGAATGCTGATCTCTGGTTCGGTTTTGCGAAAGAGCTTGGGCTGGATCCCTTTGAGCGGGGATGTCTTGGCGACGAGCATTTACGGAAGAAGGTTTTATCGCGTATTCAGGCGCAGCTGCATGATTTCCCCGGCTATGCGCGTATTCGCCGTGTAAGCCTGAGCCTTGATCCATGGACGGTAGAAGAGGGGCTTATCACGCCGACACTCAAGGCCAGGCGTGCAAAAATTCTCGACTGCTACCAGCCCCAGGTCGATGCCATGTATACGGCGATGAAGCGTTAGTTTTTATCCAGCCCGCCAAACGAGGCTTCCAGCCTGAATTCAATACCCGGTGTAGCGCGGAAATCATCATTGTTGCGGAATACCAGTTGTGGGTTGATCTCGTAGAACAGCCATTTTCGCCATACCCGCTTCCTGAATCTCAGGCGCAGCCCCGTTTCCTCGACACGATGATTGGGGCGTGTGACAAGGCTGGTGCTCCACTGGTATTCGATGGCTGCATGATGGGGCAGTTTCTGTACCAGTGACGGGGCGATGCTGTAGCGTAGTCCATCCTCATGGTAGTCATTTTTTCTGACGCGAGCATCGAAAGTTGTGCGGAAAAGCCAGTCAGTGTTGACGACGCGTTCGATATCCGCGCGGCTACGGGATTCCCAGCCGATATCGGTGTACCAGCGAAGCCGTTCGGTCAAGCGCAGTTGCCAGAGATCCAGGCGCCAGGTTTTCCGCACCCGGGGGCCGATGAAAAGGTCGATGCCATGATTCCCGCCGGTCTTTATGCCTGCGGCAAGATGGGTGTTTAAGCGGTTCTTGTCCTTCAGGGTATATTGCAGCCCAACGTTGGTTTCATCGGATTGCGGGTCGGTGAACTGACGTGAGTCAAACGAGGTATTATTGTCAGCATTGACATCGCTGATAACGAGTTTCAGCTTTTTGTTAAAGCGCGGCACATTGATTCTGACGCCCAGGGAAAATTTTGTATCAGCGGCTTCTCCTTCTTCCAGCAAGATCGAGGGGCGCAGGCGAATGCGGCTGGAAGCTTCTTCGGAAATATAGCG
>CAYYAP010000199.1:0-3834 GCA_964469575.1 uncultured Thiohalobacter sp. | reverse complement strand
TGCTGTGGTCCGGCAAGGCTTACGACCACGAGCAGGCGGAAGCGGCTCGCAGGGCCAAGGCCGAACACGCGGCATAAGCGGAAACCGGGCTTCGGCCCGGTTTTTTTAGTCCAGCCCCAGAACAATACGCCAACAGGCTTCAACCTCACTGACTTCCTTTTCGGTAAGTGTGGTCAAAGGACTGCCGGTGATACGCCGGTTATCGATTGTCCTTGTCTGATCCAGCATAATGTCAGAATCACATTCCAGGCCTTCGCGGGCCACGAGCCGGTAACGCAGAGGTGCTGCTTCATCGATCAACTGCGTTGTCAGTGGAAGTACCGTAGTGCTCGGGTGATCGGTTTCATTCAGCAAATCACTCTGGATAATGAGACACGGGCGGATTTTTCCCGGCTCTGTGCCCCTGGAGGGGTTGAAATTAGCCAGGATGATATCGCCGCGCTTACAGACCATCGGCATTGGCATCATCGAAATCGACGGCCGCATCGCGCGTCTGTTTTCGTGTCTTCAGAGAAGCAATTCGCACCTGCTGCCTGAGTGCTTCACGGTCCAGGTGCTGCTGGTAATTACGCACGGCGTCCCTGATGATGCGGCTTTTGGTGGTACTCATGCGCCTGGCCAGACGGTTCAGCAGTGCATCAAACTCTGCATCGGCCTTGATGGTAACGGTTTTCATTGCACAACCTACTTAATTAGGTAATACCTTTTTAAGTATAGTCTGACATTTCCTGCTGCGCAAGGCGACGGGCTGTCACCGTCTCGCTAAAGAACCCTGTGAGATACTTACTCGAGAATCACGGGTGCAAACGTGAAGACATTTTCGCTGGAAGGATCGACTGTCATTAGAGAGGCGCTGTCCGAGGCATGACAGGTCTCGCATTGCACGCGCAGAAACCTGTGCTCGAGCATTTTTCGAACCATACCGGCGGTGTATAGCTGCTATCCTGTAAATGTCCTCTTCAATCCGGTTATCTGCCTGGACAGGGTTTGCCATCCGGTTCTGTCTGTTACTGCAAGTTCAGGAGAAGTGGCATGATTCTGTATTTTGGCGATTTCGAACTCAATACTGACTGCTATGAGCTACGTCAGGATGGTGAATGTCGCCAGCTCGAACCACGGGTGTTCGATCTGATTGTGCATTTCGCCAGTCACCCGGCCCAGCTGTTTACCCGTGACGAGCTAATCGATGAAGTATGGAATGGCCGTTTGGTATCGGATACCACTATCTCGACTTGTATCAAGAACGCGCGCAAGGCACTCGGTGACAATGGTGTTACACAAAACTATATCAGGACAGTACGCGGCCGCGGGTTTCATTTTACGGAAAACGTATCAGAGGGTCGGACACAAACAGGCCGGACTCCTGCGTTGTCGGGGGCACGGCCGATCCGCTCCGGCAACACTGAACCCTGTTTGCTTATATTGCCGTTTCGGACCTTGTCAGGCAACCCGGAGATCATTCGGCTTGCGGATGGCTTGACCAGTGCCCTCAGCACCATTCTGACCCGTATTCCGCTATTGCGCCTGAGTGCCCGGACCACCTGCTACAACAACACCGCTGTGGCGCCGGGCGCAAGGGACCTGCATGATGAACTCGGTGTCGATTTTGTTATCGATGCCAATCTGCAGGAGATCGAAGACCGGGTTCGCATTACCGTGCAACTGACCGATGCACGATCTGACCTGCGCCTGTGGGCTGAGCAGTTTTCGATTCCGGCGAATGCTGACAGCGCGATTGATAAAGGGGTGGTGGCCATCATTGCCAAACTCGAACCGCAGCTGCTTCGCGCGATTTACAATACCCTGCGCTCCAATGACGGTGAACCCAACGCGCGGCAACTGTTTCTCGAGGCATACAGCATGCTTGCGTTAAGGGGATGGCATCACGACTCCTTTTCGGTAGCCGCAGAGCTGTTGCGCCGAAGCTGGACACTTGAACCGGACTTTGCCCTGGCGCCTTCTTGCCTGTCGTTGGTCATGGGATTTGGTGAGCGGGTTGGATTGATCGGCGACCGCGACAGCGCCAGGGCCGAGGCCCTCGATGCAGCCGAACGGTCGTTACACCTCGACAGCATGGACTCGACCGTGCTTGGTTTTTCGGGCTGCGCCCTGGCAGACATCGGCTACCCGGACAGGGCGATACGGATACTCACCAACGCGGTTGAGATCAATCCCGCCAATGCCCAGGCCTGGGCTGCACTCGGATCCGTGTGCATGCTTCAGGGGCGACTCGATGAGGCAGTCACGCATCTGGATCATGGTATGAGTATCAGCCCCCTCGACAGTCGCCTGTCGATCTGGGGGGCATTCCTGACCCTCGCCCTGCTATTGTCCGACGACGTCGAAGCAGCCTTGCAGCAGGGGCAGCTGGCCTGTCAACACGACGACCGCAGCTATATGCCGCGGGTCATTCTTGCCGGGGTGCATCTGGTGCGTGAGGAACACGAACGCGCGCGCCAGACACTTGACGACGCCTACCGTATCAAACCGGACTTGTCGGCGCTCCAGATAACAACCTTGCTGGGTAATGAACTCGGTGGTGCGTTGGCGCAGTTTGGGCCGTCTGGCAGCGGGGCGAGCTGACTTACCCTCAGTCCCCACCGAAACCACACGCATTCTTCAAGTTACCGGCGCCGATCAAGCATAGACTTTTTCCTGCAATCACACTGACAGGAGAGAGCCATGACCACTGCAAGCTCGACCAGCAAGACATCCATTCCCGATGCAGTCAGACCCGACTACACGGCCATCAAAACCAAACAGCAAGCCACCTGGAATACGGGTGATTACGGTCGCGTGGGCGTGACGCTTCAGATTACCGGCGAACAGCTCTGCGAATCCATGGACATGCGTTCCGGCCAGTCCGTTCTCGACGTTGCCGGCGGCAATGGTAATGTGTCACTGGCAGCAGCCCGGCGTTTCTGCCGGGTCGTGTCGACAGACTACGTGCCTTCGCTGCTTGCCCAATCGCGCACCCGCGCTGACGCCGATGGCCTGGCCATTGACTATCAGGAGGCGGATGCGGAAGACCTGCCGTTTTCCAATGCCGTCTTTGACAACGTTGTTTCCACGTTCGGCGTCATGTTTGCACCGGATCAGGCGCAGGCGGCTGCAGAACTGCTCCGGGTATGCAAACCCGGCGGCAAGATCGGACTGGCCAACTGGACGCCGACGGGTTTTATCGGCCAGATTTTCAAGACTGTCGGTGGGTATGTTCCGCCACCACCGGGCCTGAATTCCCCGGCTGCCTGGGGGACAGAGCCGTTTTTACAAGAACATTTCGGGGCACAGGTCGAGAACATCAGGGCCACGCCACGCCAGTACATATTTCGCTATCACTCACCGGCGCACTGGCTCGACCTGTTCAGGTCCTACTACGGGCCGCTGGTCAAGGCCTTTGAGTTCCTCGATGAGGCCAGGGGTGAATCCCTGGGGCAAGATATCCTGCGCCTCATCGGTAACCTCAACCAGGCCACCGACGGGACGATGGTCGTACCATCGGAATACCTGGAAATCGTGATCGACCGTTAGCCGTCATTAAAATAACGACAGGAGAAAGATCATGCAACAAGAAGAAAAGCTCAGGTATTTGTAAATTGCGCTTTATGTATTTGGCGTTATTTTCATTGGTGTTTTGGCGTGTTTGTAGCCGGGGTGCTCACTTCCGGCTGCACGGCATGTACCGGTGGCACATAAGGCGTAATCAACGCAATCACCCCGAACTTCGGGTGATCGAAATAATGCAATTCCTTGCTGCGCATGCGCCGGTGCTGGTTCAGGCGGAATTCCGGTAAATCATAATCCGAGAAGTCGGCGTTGAGCGTCAGCGTGGTA
>CAYYAP010000198.1:2127-3874 GCA_964469575.1 uncultured Thiohalobacter sp. | reverse complement strand
CCCAGGGCTCTGTGGTAGACTGCCCCGCTCGACAAACCGGATAGTCTGAATAACACCATGTCGCACGCCCTCTCGATTGAAAACCTGGGGAAAGTCTACGGAAATCGCTTTGAAGCCTTGAAGGGGATCAGCCTAAATGTCGATGAAGGTGACTTCTTCGCCTTGCTGGGGCCAAACGGTGCGGGAAAATCCACCCTGATCGGCATTATCAGTTCACTGGTCACCAAGACATCGGGGCGCGTGAAGATTTTTGACTATGACATCGATAAGGATTTTTCCACTGCCAAGCGGTTCATCGGACTGGTGCCGCAGGAATTCAATTTCAACGTCTTCGAACCGATCGAGGAAATTATTGTTAACCAGGCCGGCTACTTTGGTATCCCGCGCAAAGTCGGCTTTGAGCGTGCCGAACAGTACCTGAGCCAGCTTGGCCTGTGGGACAAACGGCGCAGTCAGGCGCGGGAACTCTCCGGCGGCATGAAACGCCGCCTGATGATCGCCCGCGCACTGGTACACCGCCCACGCTTGCTGATTCTCGACGAACCGACAGCCGGGGTCGATATCGAAATTCGCCGTTCCATGTGGACCTTTCTGCGTGAACTGAATAAAAACGGTACGACCATTATCCTGACGACACATTACCTTGAGGAAGCCGAAAGTCTTTGCCGCAACATTGCCATTATTGATGAGGGGAAGCTGATTGAACACACCTCCATGAAGCGGCTGCTCACCCAGCTCGACAGGGAAACGTTCGTGCTCGACCTGATGTCACCCATCGACGCCCTGCCCGCCTCGCTCCCCGATTGCCTGCAACGGATCGATGATACGACGCTTGAGGTGGAAGTTTCACACGACGAAAGCATCAACTACCTGTTTGCCGAGTTGTCGAAACACGGCATCGAAGTCCTCAGCATGCGCAACAAGACCAACCGCCTGGAACAGTTGTTCATGCATATTGTCACACAGGATTCGGCAGCATGACGCTGAAAGAACAATACATTGCCTTTGAGACCATCCTGATCAAGGAGGTGCTGCGCTTTGGGCGGATCTGGGTGCAGACCATTGTCCCACCCGTGATTACCATTTCACTCTACTTTGTTATTTTCGGCAACCTTATCGGCTCGCAAATCGGCGATATGGACGGGTTCCGCTACATGGACTATATCGTCCCCGGCCTGATCATGATGGCGGTAATCACCAACTCCTACGCGAACGTTGTATCGTCTTTCTACGGTTGCAAGTTCCACCATCACATCGAGGAAATGCTGGTCTCACCGATTCCAAACTCGCTGATCATTGCCGGCTTTGTGACCGGGGGCATCGCCAGGGGCATGGCGGTCGGGCTGATGGTCACGCTGGTTTCCGCGCTGTTTACCGACCTGCATCCGCATAACTATATTGTCATTATCAGCACGGTCATACTGACTTCAACCGTTTTCGCGCTGGCGGGCCTGATCAATGGCGTGTTCGCCAAAAGCTTCGATGACATCTCGATTGTTCCAACCTTCGTGCTGACGCCATTGACCTATCTTGGCGGTGTCTTTTACACCATCAGCATGCTGCCGGATTTCTGGCAGAACATATCGAAACTGAATCCGATTCTGTATATGGTGAATGCGTTCCGTTACGGTTTCCTGGGCGTGTCGGATATCGAACTGTGGGCCTCGTATACCATCATTGGTGTATTCATTGTTGTCCTGTACGGTGTTGCGCTGTACCTGCTGAACAGTGGTTACGGTATTCGTCG
>CAYYAP010000198.1:0-2027 GCA_964469575.1 uncultured Thiohalobacter sp. | reverse complement strand
CCTTGATCCAGCCTTCCAGCGCTTCGATGATGGACCGCGCCTGATCCGGGCTGGAAATATTGAACTTGGATTTCTGCTGGTACTGGCCATTGCGCTTCTGGTAGCGACGGATGGTGTACTTGTCCTTGCCGTATTCTTCCTTGCGACGGTCCCAGTCCTGGTAGCGATAAATAATGGTGGACCAGGCGCCCTTGGTTAGCACCTTCTTGTCCAGTTCCTTTACTGTAACCAGGCCATCTTCTTCATACTGGACAGTCAGTTCATCAATTTCTGAGGACACACACTTTCTCCTGTAACATTTATCGTGGCGTAATTTCGACGTCGCCGTTGTGAATAGAGACTAGCCGTTGACCTTCACGCAACGCAAGCAGTTCTTCGCCAGCCACCTCGCGCCGCCAGCCGCTCAACAAACGGGTTTTCTCCCCGCGTATCAAGGCGATCAGGTCTTTTCTGCCGGCGATGAGGGCGCTGTTTATGGCATGCTGCTCCGCCAGCAAGCGCAATTGAGCGTGCAGTATATCAGCCAGCACCTCTTCCTGTACGCCGGGGCGCTCACGACGTCCATGCGCCTGCAAAGGTTGTGGCTCCTGGCCTGCACCGACAGTCACCAGCTCGATCAATTTCCGGCCATACCGTTCTATTGTTTTCGGCGGCATACCGCGAATAGCAGACAGTGCCTCAATTTTCTGAGGTGCCAGCCGTGCAACGTCTATCATGATCTCGTCCTTGATAATCCAGTTGCGCGGCAGATCCTTATCCTGCGCCTGCTGCTCCCGCCAGGCAGCCAGTTGCTGGATAATAGACAAGGCTTTAGGGCGAAGTTTCTCAAGGCCACGGATACGCTTCCAGGCATTGGGCGGGGTGCTCTGATAGCGCTCCACTTGCTCGTAAGGCGCAAACTCCGCATCCAGCCAGGCCAGTCGACCCTGTTTAGCAAGGCGATCCCTGACCTGGGGATAGGCTTCGGCGAGATAACGGACATCGTCCGCCGCATACTCGAGCTGTTCGCTTGACAGAGGGCGTCGTGACCAGTCAGCGCGGGCATGTGCTTTTTCCAGTGAGACACCCAACACTTTATGAATAAAATTACCGTAACCAATCTGTTCGGCAAGCCCCAGTAATGGCGCTGCCATCTGGGTATCAAATATCGGTGTCGGCACTTTCCCGGTGAGGTTTGCAAAGATCTCCTGATCCTGGGAACAGGCGTGCAGCACTTTGGTGATCGAGGTGTCGAATAGCACCTCGTACAAAGGCTCCAGCGAATCCAGTGCCAACGGGTCGATACAGGCGCAACGTTCAGGTACGCCAACCTGCACCAGACACAGTTTCGGGTAATAGGTTTTTTCGCGAATGAACTCAGTGTCCAGCGCCAGCCATTTACAACCCTTGAGAGATGCACAGAACTCAGCCAGTGCCTCAGGCGTATCGATGAATTCCATCACCGGATGGGTACGTTCCCCGCTATTCATCATGGATCAATTGACCGGCAGTTTTGCGCGCAATGCATCGCGGTCAAACCACCAGCTATCGTCCACCAGCACATCAACAATCAGCCCCAGACGTTTAAACAGTTCAGGAATATCATTGAGCTTGTACATCTCGATCCAGGTATTCAGTGTCTCCTGGTCATCGATACCGCGCTGGCGTTTGGCGACGCGTGCGATCATTTGAGTGCTCAGAAAACCCAGGTTTTTCTTTTCCTCGCCTTCAGTACGCAGGTCGACGATATAGTGCGCCACCATGGCGGCTACTGCTGCACCATCTGAATCATCCGGTGTTTCATCAATCACGTGATTGAGCAACGTAACTGTCGACTGCGCCTTGACCGGGTATGTAACCGCCAGCCAGATACCCTGCCCCAACGCACTGATCGAATCCGCTTGTTCACACTGGTAAAGAACATCGGCTGCCTCAACCGCATCCTGCCAGCGCTCGTAATCGACAAACACACTGAAGGCCTCACGGGCGTATTGCCAGGCTTCATTGCCAAGGCCAAGCCCCAGTAACGGTTCGGCGACGTCCAGCAG
>CAYYAP010000197.1:0-3888 GCA_964469575.1 uncultured Thiohalobacter sp. | reverse complement strand
ATGTATTACGGAGAACGATTCAACAGTATCAGCCACCTGATTGGCGCGGCGCTGGCGCTCGCCGGCCTGGTGGTACTGGTGATGTATGCCTCCGCGCAGGGTGATCTGTGGAAAATTGTCAGCTTCAGTATCTATGGCGCCACGCTATTCCTGCTGTACACCCTGTCGACGCTGTATCACTCCCTGCGTGGACGCGCCAAGCTGTTTTTCCAGAAACTGGATCATGTGGCGATCTACCTGCTCATCGCCGGCAGCTACACCCCGCTTACCCTGGTCACCCTGCGCGGCCCCTGGGGCTGGACGCTGTTCGGCATTATCTGGGGACTGGCGATTATCGGCATCATCGTCGATGGCCTGCACAGGCACGGGTCACGCGCCATACCGATGACCCTTTACCTGCTCATGGGCTGGCTGATCCTGATTGCCATGTACCCACTGAGCCAGGCCCTGCCCAATGGTGGTCTGGAGCTACTGGTGCTGGGCGGCGTGTTTTACACCGGTGGAACGGTTTTCTATGCCATTGATAAAAAAATGAAACATGCCCACGGCATCTGGCATCTATTCGTACTGGCCGGAAGCATTTCCCACTACCTCGTTATCTTCCTGTACGTCCTGTAGGTATCAAGCCGAAGCAGGCTGCAGGTTCGCATAGGCGACCACCAGCCACTTGGACCCGGCGGTTTCGAAATTGACCTGCACGCGCGCGTGCGCGCCCTGGCCCTCGTAGTTCAGCACAATGCCATCACCGAACTTTGCGTGTTGCACGCGCTGGCCCAGCGCCAGGCCGGCGGGCGCCGCCTCGCCCATCGGGCTGGCCACCGGGGAGGCGCCATACGGGCGGCTGACCTGAACGCGTGGCCGCAGTTCTTCTACCAGCTCGGCGGGGATTTCGCAGATAAACCGCGAGGGCAGGTTGTAGGATTCATTGCCGAACAGGCGACGGTGCTCGGCAAGCGTCATAAACAACTGACGACGCGCACGGGTGATGCCGACGTAGCAAAGACGCCGCTCCTCTTCCAGACGACCCGCTTCTTCGACAGAACGCTGGTGCGGAAACAGACCTTCTTCCAGCCCGCACAAAAACACCGTGTCAAACTCCAGCCCTTTGGCGGAGTGCAGGGTCATCAGTTGCACGCAGTCTTCCCAACCCTGCGCCTGGCCTTCTCCGGCTTCCAGTGCGGCGTGTGACAAAAATGAAGACAGGGGATCAAGGTCGTCTTCCTCGATCTCGTCATATTCATATTCGCGCGCGGCGTTGATCAGTTCGTCGAGGTTCTCGATGCGCGCCTGGCCCTTTTCACCTTTTTCCTTTTTGTAGTAAGCCTTGAGTTCGCTGCATTCCACGACATGCTCAACCTGCTCACCGAGTTC
Source organism: uncultured Thiohalobacter sp. (assembly GCA_964469575.1). Taxonomy (GTDB): domain Bacteria; phylum Pseudomonadota; class Gammaproteobacteria; order DSM-19610; family DSM-19610; genus Thiogranum. Next base: position 2,517 of record CAYYAP010000197.1, on the reverse strand, counting down.
CAGTCCGTCGATATCGCGCGCGAACTGTTCGATCAGTTCCATGAACACCATCAACGCGTTTCGCGCGCGGGCATTCAGTTCATCACTGTCGAGCTCCGCGCGTGCCGCTGACCACATGGAGCGATTGTCCCGTTTGGCCCGCTCGCGCACTACAGCCAGCGTCCGCTCACCGATACCGCGCGGTGGCTGGTTAACCACGCGATCGAAGGCGGCATCGCTTTCACGGTTTTCACACAGGCGCAGGTAACCCAGCGCATCCCTGATTTCCTGTCGCTCGAAAAAGCGCAGGCCGCCATAGACCCGGTAGGCGATACCCGCCTGCAACAGGCGTTCTTCAAACACACGCGACTGGGCGTTGGAACGGTACAGAATCGCCATGTCGCTGCGCGCCTGCCCCTGCTCCACCTGCGCCTGGATATGCTCGATGACAAAACGCGCCTCGTCCTGCTCGTTAATGGCGGTATAACACTGAATGAGGTCACCGTCTTCCCCGGCGGTCCACAGGTTCTTGCCGAAACGGCCCTCGTTGTGAGCAATCAGCGCGTTGGCGGCCTTGAGGATCGTGCCGGTGGAGCGATAGTTCTGCTCCAGGCGCAGGGTACGCGCGCCGGGAAAGTCCTTCTCGAAACGTTGCAGGTTTTCGATTTTGGCGCCACGCCAGCCATAGATCGACTGGTCATCGTCACCCACAATGGTGATGTTGGCCTGCTTGCCCGCCAGCACCCGCAACCAGGCGTACTGGATGGTGTTGGTGTCCTGGAACTCATCGACGAGGATATGCTGGAAGCGTTCCTGGTAGTGTTGCAACAGCTGTGGCTGTTTCAGCCACAGTTCGTGCGCGCGCAACAACAGCTCGGCAAAATCCACCAGCCCGGAACGCTGGCACAGCGCCTCGTAGGCCTGGTAAATGGCAATCTGCTGGCGCTGGTAAGGGTCGCCCTTGTGCTCGATGTGTTCGGGGCGCAGCCCTTCGTCCTTGCGCGCATTGATGTACCACTGGGACTGCCGCGGCGGCCACTGGTTTTCATCCAGCTCCAGCGCTTTCAGCACCCGCCGCACAATCCGGTACTGGTCATCGGAATCCAGCACCTGGAAGGTTTGCGGCAAGCCGGCGTCCTGCCAGTGCGCGCGCAACAACCGATGCGCCAGACCGTGAAAGGTGCCCACCCACATGCCGCGTGTGGATACACCGATCAACTTTTCGATCCGGGTGCGCATTTCGGCGGCGGCCTTGTTGGTAAAAGTGACGGCCAAAATGCCATAGGGCGACAGGTTCTCCACCTGCACCAGCCAGGCGATACGGTGTACCAGAACGCGGGTTTTGCCGCTACCCGCGCCGGCCAGTACCAGCAGTGGGTCGGGCGGGGCGGTCACCGCCTCGCGCTGCGCATCGTTCAGCGTATCGATAATGTAGGAGACATCCATCGGGCCATTCTAGCAAAGCCGGCGGCGGTACAGGGAACCTTGCCCACCCGCCGGCAGTCTGTTTCCCTATACGCCTCAATGACGGGGGTGACAGAGATGCACATTCAAAACTGGCAGCACCCCCCGGCCATCGAGGCCGACGCCTGGTACTGTGATGTGGTCTGGGGCGGTAACCGCCCTGTTCTGGAGCGCTTCAGTATGCCGGGACTGGAAGGCTGCCTGCTTTCCGTCCCCAACGCCCACCGCCAGGCCGGTGGGGACATCTACCATGTGACCGTCTGCAACCAGGGGGTATTCAGCAAGTTTTTACTCGTTGATGTGGCCGGACACGACGCCACGGCCGCCGACATTGCCACTCACCTGCAGGCACCCCTGCACCGGCTGATGAACCAGCTCGACAACAGCGCCATTCTCCATGAACTGAATGACAACATCCTTGCGCACCTGCAACCGGGCAATTTCGCCACGGCCACCGCCGCCACCTACAACCACTGGGACCACAGCTGGACCTATGCCTACGCCGGCCACCCGTACATGCTGATCCGTCGCGACGGTGTCTGGGAACTGCTGCCAGAATGCCTGGCAGCCCCGCCCGCCGGTGTCATCGGCGAGGCGCACTACATGCAAAACGAAATACAGCTGCAAGGTGATGACTGGTTATTCCTGTACTCCGACGCCGTCTTTGAAATCCGCCGACACGATGGCAAGCGTATTGGTTTTGAAGGGCTGGTGGAGCTGCTCAACACCCTGCCGCATGCCGAAGACATCGATACATTTTACCGTGAACTGGTCGCACAACTGACGCAGGAAAACGGCGGCCCGGACTTTGACGATGACCTTACGCTGATCCTGCTGCAGCAAACCGATGAACACCGCCCTGTGACTGACCGCGCCCTGTCCGGTGCGCACCGCCTGATGATGCGCTGGATGAAACGTCACGACACCCACTGCACCACGACGTTGCCTGAACATAATAGCTAAGCGCCACGCGGCTTATCCCGTCATTATGAATATGACCCTGGATGAGTCAGATTTCACCCCCCCCGTAGGAGCGGGCTTGCCCGCGAACAGCCGCAGGTGCAGCAGTGGGTT
>CAYYAP010000196.1:0-3892 GCA_964469575.1 uncultured Thiohalobacter sp. | reverse complement strand
AGGTCGGCCGGCGTGAGCATATCCATCTCCGTTTCGGTGAGCCGATCCTCGTTGCGGGTGGTGAAATCGGTGCTGGTACCCGGGTCGTTGTTATCGGTGACCTGGGAGGCGGCAAGCTTGGTATAGACGCGCGCCTTGGGAAGCTGGTCGGTCAGAGTGCGGGCGGTGATCTCGTTTTTCACGCGCAGCATAATGAGCGTGTTCAGATTGCCGGTGATCTGACCCGCCTTGGCGCGATCCCCGATGCCTGCCTCGATGTCGCTGGCGGTCTGGGTATAGGCGGTGACCTGGAATCCTGCGCCACCGGCCTTGTTGAGCAGCGGGATGAACTCGTTGCCGATGAGTTCATTGAATTCATCGGCATGAATGGTCTTCTTGACGCTGGTGTGGCCATCGAGCCTGGGTAGCCCCTGGGTATCGCCGTGCTTGTAGAGCTGGCCGGCAATCGAGGTCAGATCGGCAAACATGGAATTGCCCACGGCCGCGGCGACTTCGGCATCGGTCAGTGCATCCAGCCCCACATAGACGATGCCTTGCTCACGGATGACCCGCATCCAGTCCAGGATAGGGCGTCGGTCAGCACCGTCTATGTAGTCGGGAGACAGCAGGGCGCCGATGCGGCCGCTGGTGAGTTTTTCCAGCAGTGGCAGCAGGCTGGCGGTGAGCTTGTCGAAATAGGTCTTGTCGTATTCGAAGGCGCTGCGCAAGCCATCCGCCACGGGATCGAAGAGATTGTGTTCCTTGGCGTAGCGGGTGAGGGCAATGGCGTGAAAGTCGCGTCCACGCAGCGCCATGGGCAGGGTTTTCTCGTTGAGGTTTCCCTCGATCCGCTGTACCCCTTGTTTCCAGTCCTCCGGCGCCTCCTTGTCCAGCCACAGGTGGAAATAGTCGGTGAGCAGCGGCTCGATCGTGGTCACATAGCGGGCGATGGTGTGATAGTCGGGGCGACGGCCGAGACCCACCAGGGCGCGCGCCACGACGTTGGTGAAACGCCAGGCAAATTCGCGGAAGGCGGCGCTGTTACCCTGGGACGGGAGTTGGGTGGCGATACGCGACGCCACCTCCGTGATCCGCGCAAAATCTCCCACCGGGTTATAGCGCTCCGATATGTCGGGAAATCCCAGATGGAAGATATGAAACTGATCCAGTCGGCCGGCTCGCTGGGCCTCGGCGTGCATCCGGCGCAGCAGGTCGATGTCTCCTTTGGGATCGAAGCAGATCACCACATCCCCGCGGCGGATATCCTGGGTGACCAGTATTTCCAGCAGGCGAGTCTTGCCCACCCGCGTGGTGCCGAGCACCAGCTTGTGGCCGACCCGCTCACCGATATCCATCCAGATATCGGTTTCTTCCTCGGCGCCGACACCATGGAGCGCGGGCGCGCCGCCGACGGCGGGCAGCGGTCGCAACGGAATCCAGGTGCTATCTTGTTGCGTCAGTCGAGGCAGCCACGACAACAAGGGGGAGCGTTCCAGGCGGAGCTCCATGCGCCGGGCGGCCTGATAGAGTTTTCCCGGCTGCAGATAACGCTGTGCCTGTGGATGACGGGATTCCACCAGCCGCTGTGTGTGGCGCTGATCCCAGCGAAAACCACGTCCCAAAAATAGCTTGTGCCTGGAGACAGGCACCTTTTCGGCCTTCAACACGTAGCGAGGCAGCCGCCGCAGGTAGCCCTGGTAGCGGCTGACGCGCCAACCTTGCCACAGGCGCCACACGCCCAGACAGGCGAATCCCAGGGCCGTGATTTCCGCCAGCCCGGGCAGGACCGGAAAGAACGTCATTGGCGCCGCATACAGCATGGCCGCACCGGAGATGGCGACGGCGCCAGGCAAAAACTCGACCACGGGGCGCAGGCGGTTATCGAAGGCGTCCGACATTTTCCTACCTAATGGGCTAGCAAATTCTGTCCCAACCTGTCTCGTGGTGACTTACGCACATACACGCCGGATGGGGTAGTTTCGATTTACGCTGCAGACAGAACATCTGCCGGGTTGTAGCAGGTTGGGTACGCCAATGACTACGATAAATTAGTTTCGGCCAGCAAACATTTTTCTGAGACAAACGTTCACCAAAGCAACCGCTGATTTTGCGCAGTCAGGCATCCGGCGATAGACTGTATAAAAGAACAGTATCGCAAGGACGCGTATCATGTCACCCACGTCTGCGGCAAGGAGTGCCGGCACGGGATTTGGCGCTAACCATTACCAGCGCCACCGGCCCGAGCAAACACTGCTCTACCGGATCATCGAACGGCATTACCCGGTATTCACGGCTCATCTGGCGGAGCAGGGCAGGGAGCTGCCGCGCTATGTGCAACGCGAGTTCGAAGACTATCTCAAATGTGGCCGTCTCGAACACGGTTTCCTGCGGGTGCGTTGTGACACCTGCCACGTCGAGCACCTGGTCGGCTTTAGCTGCAAACGGCGCGGTTTTTGCCCCAGCTGCGGGGCAAGGCGCATGGTGGAGAGTGCTGCGCTGCTGGTGGATGAGGTTTTTCCTGAGCAGCCTGTGCGCCAATGGGTGTTGAGCTTTCCGTATCCGTTGCGTTTCCTGTTTGCCAGCCGCCCAGATGTCATGGGTCGCGTGCTGGGCATTGTCTACCGTGCTATTGGCACGCACCTGATCAAGAAAGCAGGTTTTACGAAAAAGACAGCCCAGACGGGCGCGGTGACACTGATCCAGCGGTTTGGATCCGCGCTCAACCTGAATATCCACTACCACATGCTCTTCCTGGATGGCATTTACGTCGATGGTGCCAATGGGTCGTCCCGGTTCCGCTGGGTCAAGGCGCCGACCCATGAGGAACTCACGCGCCTGGCCCATACTATTGCCCAACGCATTGGCCGTTTTCTGGAGCGCCAGGGACTGCTGGAACGGGATGCAGAGAACAGCTATCTGGCATCGGATGCGATGGATGAAGACCCGATGACTCAACTGCTGGGGCATTCGATAACGTATCGCATTGCCGTGGGGCCTCAGCAAGGGCGCAAGGTCTTTACCCTGCAGACCCTGCCTGCGTGCGACCCGGAAGATCAGTTTGGTGACACGCCCGGAAAGGTTGCCGGTTTCTCGCTGCATGCCGGTGTAGCGGCCAAGGCCCATGAGCGCAGCAAACTCGAACGGCTGTGCCGGTACATCAGCCGCCCGGCGATATCGGAAAAGCGGCTGTCGTTAACGCGAGGTGGCAACGTGCGCTACCAGCTCAAGACGCCTTACCGTGACGGCACCACCCACGTCATCTTCGACCCTCTCGATTTCATCGCCAGGCTGGCCGCATTGGTGCCCAGGCCACGCGTCAACCTCACCCGGTTTCACGGCGTTTTCGCGCCTAACAGCAAACACCGCACCCTGGTAACACCGGCGAAGCGGGGCAAAGGCAATAAGAGCCAGGGGCACAATGAGACAGAAGAGCGCACACCAGTTGAGCGGCACGCCGCAATGACCTGGGCGCAACGCCTCAAGCGCGTCTTCAACATTGATATCGAGACTTGCCGCGAATGCGGCGGCAGCGTCAAAGTAATCGCCTGCATCGAAGACCCGGCGATCATCAAGAAGATCCTCGATCATCTGAAGCAAAAAGGCGAAGTGCGTGAACCCAACCCGCTGCCCGAGAGCAGGGCGCCGCCGACCCATCTGGAGACGGGTCTGTTTTACTGACGATCCAGGAAAGAGCAACGGTTCAACTCAAGATGCTGCGCGTATTCAGCCGGTAGGGGTTCGTCATGCCAGATGGTTGGGTTGGCACCGTATGTCGGGGAAAACAGGCGGTTTTTCGGCGTGAGTAGCGGAAATATGGGCCAGATTCGTGGTCATTGAACGGCTACGAGGCGAGTCATTCGTGGCCAGCTGCTGCTGGACTTGGGTAAAAATGGCATTTATTCTTCCTATACTC
>CAYYAP010000195.1:0-3906 GCA_964469575.1 uncultured Thiohalobacter sp. | reverse complement strand
ATGAGTCCCCTGCTCTAACCAACTGAGCTACAGGCCCAAAACAGGCGCGATTCTAGCAGGTTTTGCGAGCTAAAGGGGAGTTGCGGAAGACGCGTAAACCGTCTCAGGAATCCACTTCCAGGAAACTGCGCAGCTGTTCCGAGCGGCTCGGGTGACGCAGCTTGCGCAAGGCCTTGGCTTCGATCTGGCGGATGCGTTCGCGGGTGACGTCGAACTGCTTGCCGACTTCTTCCAGCGTGTGATCGGTGTTCATGTCGATACCGAAACGCATGCGCAGCACTTTCGCTTCGCGCGGCGTCAGGCCGGACAGTACGCCCTGAGTGGCTTCTTTCAGACCGGCGCCGGAGGCGGAATCCACCGGCGAGTCGATGGTGGCATCCTCGATGAAATCGCCCAGGTGGGAATCTTCATCGTCACCGATCGGGGTTTCCATGGAGATAGGCTCCTTGGCGATCTTGAGCACCTTGCGTACCTTGTCTTCCGGCATGTCCATGCGTTCGGCAAGTTCTTCCGGCGTGGGCTCGCGTCCCATTTCCTGAAGCATCTGCCGCGAGATACGGTTCAGCTTGTTGATGGTCTCGATCATGTGTACCGGGATGCGGATAGTGCGCGCCTGGTCCGCAATGGAACGCGTAATGGCCTGGCGAATCCACCAGGTCGCATAGGTCGAGAACTTGTAACCGCGACGGTATTCGAACTTGTCTACCGCCTTCATCAGGCCGATGTTGCCTTCCTGGATCAGGTCGAGGAACTGCAGGCCGCGGTTGGTGTATTTCTTGGCAATGGAGATCACCAGGCGCAGGTTGGCTTCCACCATTTCCTTCTTGGCGCGACGGGCCTTGGCCTCGCCGATCGACATGCGACGGTTGATATCCTTGATTTCACTGATGGACAGCCCGGATTCTTTCTGGATGCCGACCAGTTTGTTTTGCGCGCGCAGGATGACTTCCTTGTGCTGTTCAAGCACAGACGAGTACTTGTGGCCGGCCTTGATCTGGGAATCCAGCCACTTGAGGTCGGTTTCGCTATCCGGGAACGAGGTGATGAAATCACGACGCGGCATATGTGCGTCGTGTACGCAGATATTCATGATGACGCGTTCGTGCGAACGAATGCGGTTCACGGTGCCGCGCAGGTTCAGTGTCAGCGTTTCTATCATGCGCGGGGAAAGCTTGATGTGCATCAGGTGGTCGACCTGTTGCTCGCGCAGTTTTTTCAGTTTTGCCTGGTTCTTGCCCTTGCCGGTCAGTCCGGCCTGGATCTTGTCATTGAGGTCGCCCAGCTTCGCGAAGAACGCACGGGTTTCTTCCGGGTCAGGGCCGGTATCGACGGGTGCTTCATCTTCATCGTCGTCATCGCTATTAGCTTTTTTCTCGGCTTCAGCCTGTCGCGAGGCAGGCGTCGGGATTGGTGCTTCAACCGCATTGGGATCGACAAAGGTGCTGAACAGGTCTGCGAGACGTGCCTCACCTTCCAGGACGCGTGCAAACTCTTTCAGCAGCAGGGTGGAAGATGCCGGATAACTGGCCAGCGCAGAGTAGACCTGTGCAAGGCCATCTTCGATGCGCTTGGCGATTTCGATCTCACCTTCACGGGTCAGCAGTTCCACCGTACCCATTTCGCGCATATACATACGCACCGGGTCGGTGGTACGGCCGAACTCACTATCGACCGTGGCCAGCGCAGCGGCGGCCTCTTCGACGGCATCTTCGTCGGTGGTGGTGGTTTCGCTGGACAGGATCAGCGCATCGGCATCCGGGGCAGTCTCGTGCACCTGGATACCCATGTCATTGATCATGCCAATGATGTCCTCGATCTGTTCAGGATCGACAATTTCATTGGGCAGGTGGTCGTTGACTTCGGCGTACGTCAGGAAGCCCTGTTCTTTACCCTTGGCAATTAACAGCTTAAGCTGCGATTGTTGATCCTGGTTCATCACCTGAACTGTTCCCCGTGTCTCGGATGTTACGCCGGTAAAAAGTCAAACGACCATTATAGCCGATTCGGCGTGTATTAGCCATATCTGTTACTCTTTAACGGTCTCACCCGCCTGTCGGGTGACGCATCGCAAGTAACGCTTTCAACTCATCTTTTTCAGAGTCACTGAGCGCCTGTTGGCGGCTCTGAAATAACAACAGTTCCATACGGTAACTGTTTCTCTGCTCAAGCAGACGCTGCAGCGCGTCCCGAAATTCCTCACCCAGTCCTTCGGCCGGCAGATCCAGTGGCGTACCCGCCAGCCTGGCGAGATGCTGTTCCTCGGGCTGTCCGCGCCAGTGCTCCAGTATCCCACCTGCGGAGAGGTTGGGGCGCTGGTGGAGTATTTCAAGCAGCTGGCCCAGCAAGGCGATGCCCGGTGCGTCAAAATCCTCAAACCCGCAGGGTGTGACGACGCTTTCCGCCAGCTGCGGTTGCTCCAGCAGCAGGCGTATGGCGGTACGGATCGGGCTGCGTCCGCTATGACTCGATTGTGGCTTCGGTGGTTCCTCCCGAAGCGCCTTTTCCTGACTAAATACACGGGTTTGCAGCCTTGAGGCGTTCATACCGCTGTGTTCAGCCAGTTGATCGAGCATTAAATCCCGGAATACCGTGTCCGGCATGCTTTGCAGCAGGGGTCGCGCCAGATTCACCAGTTGGTCACGTCCTTCTATGTTTCCTGTATCGACCTGCTGCTGCAGGTGTTCAAAGAAAAACTGCGAAAGTGGAACCGACTCGACAGTTTTTTTCTGAAAAGCCTCTGCACCGATGTTGCGCACCAGGCTGTCGGGGTCTTCACCTTGCGGGAGAAACAGAAAGCGCGCTTCGCGGCCGTCGCGCATGGTCGGCAGTGCATTTTCCAGTGCGCGCCACGCGGCGCGGCTGCCTGCAGCATCGCCATCGAAACAGAACACCACCTCGCGCACGGTGCGGTACAGGCGTTCCAGGTGGTCTGGCGTGGTGGCGGTGCCCAGTGTGGCCACCGCATTGGTCAGGCCGAACTGGGCCAGTGCCACCACGTCCATGTAGCCTTCAACCACCAGCAGCCGTTGCAGTTTCTGGCTGGCCTTGCGGGCTTCGAACAGACCATAGAGTTCCTGGCCCTTGTGGAACACCGGGCTTTCCGGGCTGTTCATATACTTGGGTTTTTCGTCGCCCATGACCCGGCCGCCGAAGCCAATCGTGCGGCCACGCCGGTCGCGGATGGGGAACATGATGCGATCACGGAAACGGTCGTAATAGCCGCCTTCGTCGCGTTGTACCAGCAGCCCCAGCTCGACGGCCAGTTGCTGGCTGTGAGCGTCATTACCAAGGAATTTCAGCAGGTTGTCCCAGCCGGGCGGCGCGTAACCGAGTCCGAAGGTGGCGGCAATTTCACCGCTCAGGCCACGGTCTTTCAGGTAGCCGACGGCGTGTTCGGCCTGCGGGTGTTCGCGCAACTGGTTGCGGTAAAAGCGGTCCACTTTCTCCAGTAGCGAATAGTGATCGTCGCGGCGTGGGTCCTGGCGTGGTGCATGGCCGTCCTCGCGCGGCACTTCGACGCCTATGCTGCGCGCCAGCTCTTCGATGGCTTCGGGGAATTCGAGATGGTCGTAGTCCATCATAAAACCGATGGCGCTGCCGTGCGCGCCGCAGCCGAAGCAGTGATAGAACTGCTTGCTTGGGCTGACGGTAAAAGACGGGGTCTTTTCGTTGTGGAACGGGCAGCAGGCCTGGTATTCGCGGCCGGCTTTTTTCAGCGGCACGCGGGCGTCGATGACTTCGACGATATCGACGCGGTTGAGCAGGTCATCGATGAAGTTTTGCGGAATACGGCCAGCCATGAGCTATATGGTAGGGGATGCACCGGGCAGGGTATACCCGGGTGCGGGGCCTGCTAGGTGGACAGCTGCGCCTTGATCTTGCCGCTGACAGCACCCATATCGGCGC
>CAYYAP010000194.1:0-4027 GCA_964469575.1 uncultured Thiohalobacter sp. | reverse complement strand
GCCCTGAAACTTGGCTACGACCCGCAGCAACGGCACTGGCCCCACTGGCTGAACAAACTCGGGATCAACATTTCAGCCCTGCCGGAAGTCGTCGCCCCGGGCACACCCATCGGCCACCTGTCGGATACGCTGGCACAACGCTGGAACTGGCAAGGCGCAGCACTGGTCGCCGGCACCACCGACAGCACCGCCGGCTTCCTCGCCACCGGTGCCACGCAGACAGGCACCGGCGTTACCTCGCTGGGCAGCACACTGGTTATCAAAGTGCTGTCCGACCAGCCCGTGTTCGATGCCAGCCACGGCATCTACAGCCACCGCTTAGGCAACAAGTGGCTGGCCGGTGGCGCTTCCAACGCCGGCGGCGCCATCCTGAAGCAGTTATTCAGCCGCTGCGACATCCATCGTTACAGTCGCCTGCTCAACCCCGACCAGCCCACCGGCCTCGATTACTACCCGCTACCCGCCCCCGGCGAACGCTTCCCGGTTGCCGACCCGACATTAGCGCCACGACTCACGCCACGCCCTTCATCGGACCAGATATTCTTCCAGGGCATCCTGGAAGGGTTGGCAAACATCGAGGCAGAAGGATACCGACTGCTACACGCCTGTGGCGCACCTGCACCCACCAAAGTACTTACCGTCGGCGGTGGCGCGCATAACACACGCTGGGAAACACTGCGCGCGAAGAAGCTTGGTGTTCCTGTTTCGCAAGCCTTATATAGCGAAGCTGCATACGGCGCTGCACGACTGGCGCGGGGTATTGGCGGATGAATCTGGCAGAGTGTGTAAAGTGCCGGTTTGTCCCGGTTTCCCGGCGAATCGGTGCAGCCGAGCATCGCAGCAAGCTGTGGATGAAGCGATCCCTGTTTGAGCGGTTTCGAAGAAACCGCGAGTTTGGGATCGCGCCACAGCTTGCGAGAAGCGCAGGGAACCCGCGTAGCGGGCAAACCGTTGAGCCGGGAAAGCGGGACAAACCGGCACATCCTCCACAGCAGCTTCACAACAAAACACGGCCCCGCCCGTGACGAAATCAACCGCCTGAACGAAGCCCCTCCTCCCGAACCCACATCACCGTCGCCCCCGCGACCGCGACCGGCATGACAATAAAATTCACCACCGGGATCATTGTGCAGACCATCACAAACCCGCCAAAACTCCAGGCCAGCAACGGCCGTTTGCGCAACCGCGCCCGCTGCTCGGCAAAAAACAGCCGGTGATTGGCCATGGTGTAGTCGAGGTACTGCACCGTCATCATCCATGCACCGAACAGCACCCACAGCACGGTGGCGGGCAGGTTCAGTAACGGTATCCATAACAGGATAAACAGCGGGATGGCGCGTAACAGGTAGTACAGCAGTTTGCGCAACTCCGAGAACATGGCCGGCAATATGTCGCGTACCACATCGCGCCAGTTCGATGTGAACGTCTTGCCGGTCAGGTGGGCTTCCACGGCTTCTGCCAGTAAACCATTGAAGGGTGCACCAATAAGATTGGCGACGACCGAAAAGCTGTAGAAGATCACTACCAGGCTGGCGGTCCAGAACAGCGGAACAATAAAGAAGCTCAACCAGTGCAACCAGGATGGCAGGCGTGACAATAACCATTGCGTCGTACCGTCAACCCAGCTGTAGGCCCAGGCGATGAGCCCACCGAACAGCAGCAGGTTGATGCACAGGGGGATGATCACGAAGCGACGCAGTTTCGGACGCGTTAACAGGGCGGCACCTTCCAGCAGGTAACGTGGGCCATTGAAGATATCTTTCATGGTGTGTGTTCCAGGTGCTTTGCAATGCGTTCAATACCGAGTTTCAGGTTCGCCATATCGGTGGTGTAGGCAAAGCGCACATGCTGCTCAGCCTGCCATTCACCGAAATCGAGACCGGGTGTTACCGCCACGCCGGCCTGCTCCAGCAGATCCTGCACAAAGGCAAAACTGTCATCGGTCAGGCGCTTGCAGTTGGCATAAAGATAAAAGGCACCGTCCGGCTGCACCGGGATATCGAAACCCAGCCCGGTCAGTGCCGGCAACAGGTAATCCCGGCGCTCACAAAAAACCCGCCGGCGGGATTCGATAATGGCCTGGGCTTCTTCACTGTAAGCGGCCAGCGCCGCGTATTGCGCCAGTGTGGGTGCGGCAAGAAAAAGGTTTTGCGCCAGCGCGTCGAGCGCATCGATATGGACTTCAGGGGCAACCAGCCAGCCGAGTCGCCAACCGGTCATGCCCTGGTACTTGGAAAAACTGTTGATCACGAACAGGTCGTCGCCGAGCGCGAGCGCGCTTTGTGGTCGATCTCCATAGGTCAGTCCCTGGTAGATTTCATCGACGATGAGACTGCCGCCGAGCGCGCGTACCGCATCATACAAGGCCCGAAGGCGGTCCGGCGCGATCACCGTACCGGTCGGGTTGGACGGACTGGCGATCAGTGCGCAACAGGTGGTGTCGCGCCAGTGGCTTTCGATACGCTCGGCATCGAGCTGGTAGTGTTGCGCGGCGCCGACCGGCACACGCACCGGCGTGGCGTCGAACAGGCGTACAAAGTTGCTGTTGCAGGGATAGCCCGGATCGGTCATCAGTACCTCGCTACCCGGGTCGACCAGCAACGCCAGCAGCAGCAGCAGGGCGCCGGATGCACCGGGCGTCACGAGGATACGACGCGGATCAATGTCCAGGCCGTCGTGCTTGCGGTAATCATTGGCAATGGCTTCACGCAGTTCGCGCAGACCGACAGCCGGGGTGTAGTGCGTGCGGCCCTCCTGCAAGGCGCGTATACCGGCGTCGATGATCGGCTGTGGCGTCGAGAAATCCGCTTCACCGATTTCCATGTGGACAATGGAACGCCCCTGCGCTTCCAGTTCGCGCGCCCGCGCCAGCAACGCCATGACATGAAAGGGCGTGATGAATTCAATCCGCCGGGCGGTCACTCAGCTCGCCTCACTCCGGGATGACGCATGGAGTTTACGCAGACAATCGACATCAATGCAGGGTCGGTTGCATTCCATGCCGGCAAGGACTTTCATGGCGGCATCCGGTTCGCCCAGCATATCCACAACCATCGCCGCACCGGTGAAATCATGGGATTCGGTATAGTGGTTGACAGTAACCAGCGTTTCCAGCCCGGCATCGAGCGCGGAGCGTAGGCCGTTGGCAGAGTCTTCGAATGCCAGGCATTCATCGGCACTGACATCCATCGCCTGCATGGCGTAGTGATAAATATCCGGCGCCGGTTTTTTCGTGGGCACCACAGCCCCGGCTGCGATGACCTCAAACCAGTCGATGGCGTCCGGTGAAATACTGTGCTGCAACAGCGCTGTGACGTTGGCCGGGGTGGTGGTGGTGGCGATACCCAGCCGCAAACCAGCCTCACGCGCTTCCTCAAGCAGGCGCAGCACACCCGGCCGCAAGGGTAATTCACCCGATGCCATGGCGCGGGTATAGCATTCCGTCTTGGCCGCGTGCAGGCCGGCCACGTACTCGTCAAGCTTCAATGGCGGCTCAAAATCCGGACGGTGGGTCGCCAGAAAGTGCTTGATGCGTTCCTTGCCACCGGTGACCGACAACAGCGCTCCGTACAGGTCTTGCGACCATTCCCAGCCCAGCCCAGCCTGCCTGAAGGCCTTGTTGAAGGATTGCCGATGAATCTCCTCGGTATCCGCCAGTGTCCCATCGACATCAAACAGTAAAGTTGTTAACCGACTCATAAAAGATTTTCCTGCCCGTCAAATCTGTCTAGCCTACCGCACTGCAGAAACCTGCAACAAGCTGTAATGCACCCGCACTTTTAACCGATTCGCACTTGACTCTATGGGTGCACAGCCGGAAACTACCGCACTTGGTTGGGCTGGGCGGAAAACGCTTGCCCTTGTTCCGGATTTTTGATATAGAGCACCGCTTGTTTTTATTTGGAGAAGTTGCATGGCTGCCAAGAAAAAGGCTGCGAAAGCAAAAGCGAAGAAAAAGACTGCTACGAAGAAGGCAGTGACAAAGAAGAAAGTGGTCGCCAAAAAGGCCCCGGCGAAAAAGAAAGCC
>CAYYAP010000193.1:0-4037 GCA_964469575.1 uncultured Thiohalobacter sp. | reverse complement strand
GGGGGGTAGAGGGTTTCTTGCGGGCGCATTACCTGCGGTGTAGGTTGGGCTTCACTTCGTTCAGCCCAACCTACTCCATTCTGACCAGTCACTGCGATTTTCTGCCACGTGGAACAGTGCCGCCACGACGTGCCGGTCGTACTTGCTGCCGGTTTCGCTCAGTAACTGGTCGAGCGCCTGCTCAATCGTGACAGCCTGTCGGTAGGCGCGCGGGCTGACCAGCGCGACAAACGCATTGGCAATGGCGAGTATGCGGGCGGTCAGGATAATTTCATCGCCGCTCAGGTGGGCGGGGTAGCCGCTACCGTCCATGTGCTCCTGCTTCTGGCGAATGGTGTCGAGTACGGGGCCGTCAAAGTCCAGGTCCTCAAGCAATTCCACGCCAAACTGTACGTGACGGTGCAGTAAGGTCTGCTCGGCCTCGGTGAGCGGTTCCACCTTGGTGAGGATTTCGTGCGGGACAAAAATTTTGCCCAGGTTGGCGAGGCTGGCGGCAAGGTCGAGTGATTTTTGTTGTTGTTCATCCAGTTTGAGTTCGCGCCCCACGCTGTTGGCGACTTCCACCATGCGCACCGTGTGATCGGCGGAGTAGGGATCGTGCAGGTCAACCACGTGCATGAGCGTGGCGACCAGTCTGCGCAGCAGTTCAGCATGCTTTTGTTGCGCTTGTTGCAATCGGGTGATGTCGTGCAGTACCAGCAGCACAGCGTTGTCACGTTTGCCGACACGATCCACCGGCACCAGCGAACACTGGAAGGTTCGCGTATCTTCGCCCAGTGTCAGGGTGAGCGTGCAGTGGTGTGTCTTGCGGTCATCCCTCAGTTGTTCAACAACCTTGACCAGGGGCGCTGCGTTGGCCGGACCCAGTACACCGGTCAGAGTGTTGCCGATCAGTTCCTGTGGCTCGGCGCCGGTTGAGCGGGCAATGAGGGTATTGGCGAACAGCACGTGCTGCTGTTCATCCAGTAACAGGATATGCGCTTCGGTGTTGTCGGTTACGGTGTGCAGCAGCTCGGTCTGGTTCTGGAGTTCGTGCGTCTTGGCGCGCAGTTCATCGGCATCCTGCAAGGCGCGCACGCTGCTGCCATGCCGCCAGGCAGCAACCAGGATGGCGGCAATAACGAACAGCAGCAGCGAGAAGCTCACAATCAACGAGCGACGGTGACGGTTGGATTCCTGTAACGCACGGGCTGCGCCCACTTCCTGCGCCAGTACCCACGGAAGCGAGCGCAGCGGACGGCTGGTAGCCAGCACCGGCTCACCACGGTAATTGATAAACTCACCAAACTGCCCGGGTTGCATGACGGCTGCTGCGGCGGCCAGTCCGCTGCGGTCGAGCGGCAGCGTTTTGCGTGTCGGGACATCACCGGCTGTGGTGGGTGAGAGGTAAACAACCTGAGTACCCTGCTTCATGATTAGCAAGGATTCATCGCTGGGATCAACGGGCACGCCACGGGTTAGCAGCGGGTACAGGCTGTGTGCAGCGTTGTAGACGCCAAGCACCACGCCGCCATGCTTTTTTTCCGCCTCGGCGCCGATGACGACAGGCACAGGCACGGCGATACCGAACAGGACGCGATCATGCGGGTCAGTGACCAGCCTGCTGTAGCGAATCTCGCCGCTTTGCAACGCGTCACCAATGGCCTGCTGGAAGGCATTGCCGATTTCCGGCATGCCTTGCGTGGCGACAACAAGGTGCTGTCGGTCATCGAACAGGGCCAGTCCGGTGTCATGGCGCTGTGGCAGGTTGGCGCGGATTGCGGGTTGTTCCGTTTCAGGGGTCAGGCCGTAACGTTCGGCGCTGGCAATGACCAGATTGCGCAGATAGGTCAGCTGCGCGGGTTCGGTCGTCGCGTGAGTTTCCTTGCGCTGTGACAGCTGCCACAGGTACAGCTGCACGGAGGCATTGTTGGCCAGTTCACCCAGCGCGTTACGCTGCGCTTCCAGCCAGTTTTCGATGGCTTCAACCCGGGTTTCGGCAACCAGTCCAAGGCGGATGGCCCAGTCGTCCAGGTCACGCTGGCGCTCTTTCTGCACATAGGTATTGATGAGCCAACCGCCCACCAGCAGTATGGCGACCAGGATCAGGATGCCGTTACGAATGGGTTTTGTATCCATATTTAATTCGTGTAGTGAATCCACCAGTGTGCTTCGTTGATCGAATATACCGGCGCATAATGCACGATTTTGTGGTGCGATATCACCTCCTGTATCTGGTTATCCAGGATAAGGATGTCCTTGTGGCTGGCGACCGCCAGTACGGCGTGGGGAATACGCAGGTTGGTATCCTGTAAAACCACGATGCGCAGTTCATTCGGCGCAAAGCCCAGCCAGCGCAGGGAGAACATTTTTGTGATCGCGTAGTCCTCGCAGTCACCGTTGTTGTACAGAAACTCCTTCGGAACCGCCCAGTAGTCCTCGACGCCGTAGTTATCGATATCCAGTACATAGGGTTTCTGGTTGGCATAGCGATTGACGGCATCCAGCTGCTCGGCGCGGGGTAGATGCTTCAGTGTCCCGAGAAAGGCCAGCCAGTTGCGCAAGTGGCAGCGGTTGAGTTTTTTAGCCGAACAGTCACCTTCCGGCACATCAAGAAGTATATGTCGCTCAAGGACTTGTATCCACTGCCCGAAAATAGTGGTGTCATTCTGTAGCGATTGCCGGTAGCCGAATAAATCGGGGGGGAAGGCTTCGGAAGAGGCGTTTGCCGGAGGGCATAACAGCACCAGCATGACCAGCAGCAGGCCGTACGAAAACAGCAGGGAACGCATGTGCAATTGTGTTTGCCTGTCAATTCTTCTAGTATTCAGAGACTCCGGAAGCATGAAATGGGGCCGGAGACAAAGCAACAAACTTAACTGGGGAAGAGAAATGGTTCAAGTCATAAAAATAAAGTACCGTCGGAGTGTGCTGTTTGGTCTGGTGGGTGTTGTGCTGGCATTTGCTGCGCAGTCCCCGGCCGTGGCCGCAGATGTCAAGGCAGATCCCGCGCTTGAGGCGCAGTTTCGTGAGGGCCTGGATGCCTTGCAGGAAGAGCGCCTGAAGACAGCCATTCGCGCATTCAGCAAGATCCTCGACATCAACCCCAGTCTGCACCGTGCAAAGCTTGAACTGGCGCTGGCGTATTACCGTTCATTGCGCTACGAAGACGCCGCGAAGCTTGCCGGCGAAGTGCTGGAAAACCCGGCCACGCCGCCCGAAGTGCGCGTGACCATCCTTGCTTTCCTCGCCCAGGTCAAGCGTGACTCCGCGCAGTTTGGTCAAAAAAACAGTTTTAAGCCGTTTATTTCCGCCGGCGTCATGCACGACAGCAATGTCAATGTCGGTCCGTCCGACAGTCTTATTCGTGTCGGTGATGTTGACCTGACGCTGGTGCCCGGTGCCACGGCCAAGAGTGATAATGCTTACATTGTTAATGCCGGTGTCGATCACCTGTACCAGTCAGGCAAGCGTGTCCAGGTTGGTGAACGTACCGGGATGCTGGTCTGGCAGAGCGGAGCGAGTTTCTACTCCCGCAAGTACAACAAGTTCAGCGACTTTAACCTGCAGGTAGCCAGTGTGAATACCGGGCCTGCCGTGCTCATGCTGCGGCACTGGCGCGCATCCCTGCAGTTTCGTTCCGATTACCTGCGACTGGGAGGTCACGAACTGGGCTGGTTCAACTCCCTGAACCCGTCGTTCACCTGGCAGTTCGAGAATGGCGAACTGAACTGGGATGCCACCTATACCCGGCGCACCTATAACCGTGATATTGATTCCGGGCGCGAGGGCGACTATTTCGATACCGGACTCAACCTGGGACACTATTTTAACAACCGCCGGGTGGTTACTACCGCTGGTGCAAAGCTGGTCAAGTTCTTTGCAGATGACGACCAGTACGGCTATCTGGGCGGGCAGGCCAATGCCGGTATTAACACGAATACCTGGCACAACGGTTCGGCCTATGCGCGCGGTCGTGTTTCGTTGTTCCGCTACGATGGGCAGGACTCGCTGTTTCTCAAGGACCGCTACGATGTCGAATATCGCACTACGTTTGG
>CAYYAP010000192.1:3003-4187 GCA_964469575.1 uncultured Thiohalobacter sp. | reverse complement strand
ATTATGCTCGGCGCACTGGCCGACGGTGTGACGGAGATCCAGGGTTTCCTGGAAGGTGAAGACAGCCTCGCCACGCTGAAGGCGTTTCGTGCAATGGGCGTGCAGATTGACGGGCCGGACAAGGGGCGCGTGGTGGTACACGGGGTCGGCTTGCACGGACTGAAAGCACCAGCGGCTGCGCTCGACCTGGGGAATTCAGGAACGTCCATGCGCCTGTTATCGGGTTTACTGGCGGGGCAGGCCTTCGATGTCGAACTGGTGGGCGATCATTCACTGATGAGCCGTCCCATGCGACGCGTGACCGGGCCGCTGGCGGAAATGGGCGCGGTGATCGAAACCACGGCAAAGGGTACGGCGCCTTTACGCATTCACGGTGGACAGGTATTGAAAGGCATCGATTACCCCATGCCGGTGGCCAGCGCCCAGGTAAAATCCTGCCTGCTGCTGGCCGGCCTGTATGCGCAGGGGCGTACCTGTGTCAGCGAACCTGCACCGACACGCGATCATACCGAACGCATGTTATCGGGCATGGGGTATGCCGTGACACGGGAAAAGGGTCGCGCCTGTGTCGAAGGCGGCGGCAGCCTGACGGCGGGCAATATCGATGTGCCGTCCGATATTTCCTCGGCGGCGTTCTTCCTGGTGGGCGCTTCGATTGCGCCTGGTTCGGACCTGTTGATCGAACATGTAGGTATCAACCCGACGCGTACCGGTGTGCTGGAGATCCTGCGCCTGATGGGTGCGGACATTGAAATTCTGAACCCGGGTGAGGTCGGCGGTGAAC
Source organism: uncultured Thiohalobacter sp. (assembly GCA_964469575.1). Classification (GTDB taxonomy): domain Bacteria; phylum Pseudomonadota; class Gammaproteobacteria; order DSM-19610; family DSM-19610; genus Thiogranum. The sequence continues at coordinate 3,403 of CAYYAP010000192.1, read as the reverse complement.
CGGTGGCCGACCTGCGTGTGCGTTATGCGCCGTTAAAAGGGATTGAGATACCGGTTGAACAGGTGCCGCTGGCGATTGATGAATTCCCTGCGTTGTTTATTGCTGCTGCCTGCGCTGAAGGCCGCACGGTACTGACCGGCGCCGAAGAGTTGCGGGTCAAGGAAAGCGATCGTATCCAGGTCATGGCCGATGGTTTGCACGCGCTTGGTGTCGACGCGCAGGCGACAGCGGACGGCATGATCATCCAGGGTGGTGCGATTGGTGGCGGGCAAGTTAATAGCTGCGGTGATCACCGTATTGCTATGTCTTTTGCCATGGCAGCGCTGCGTGCGAGCGGGGACATTACCATCGACGATTGCGACAACGTGAACACCTCATTCCCTGATTTTGTCGGGCTGGC
>CAYYAP010000192.1:0-2903 GCA_964469575.1 uncultured Thiohalobacter sp. | reverse complement strand
GGGACCATCAGCCATGCCGTTGCGCGGGAACTGGGCTTTCATTTCCTGGACAGCGGCGCCCTGTACCGGTTGCTGGCCTATGCGGCGCAGCAGCGAGGCATTGCGCTGGATGACGAAACGGCGTTGGCAGAACTGGCAGGAAAACTGGACATCCGCTTCCCCGCCGAGGGTAATACCGATACGGTGCTGCTGGACGGGCAGAACGTCGGTGGAGACATCCGCACCGAGGCCGCCGGCGCCGGCGCGTCGAAAGTTGCGGCACTGCCTGCCGTGCGTGCGGCACTGTTGCAGCGCCAGCGCGATTTCCGCCAGGCGCCCGGCCTGGTCGCCGACGGGCGCGATATGGGCACCGTGGTTTTCCCGGATGCCGAGGCCAAGTTCTTCCTCACTGCAAGTTCACAAGAGCGTGCAAGAAGACGCTTCAATCAACTGAAAGAAAAAGGAAAAGAATCGCCATTCGAGGAGATTCTGGCCGATATCGAAGCGCGCGACGCACGCGATTCCAGCCGTTCGGTCGCACCGCTGAAGCCGGCAGAGGATGCCTTGACCATCGATACCACGTCCCTGGATATTCCCACCACCATCGAGCGGGTTCTCGACAGCGTAAAAATTCGTCTAAACCCGTGAAATTCAAAGATTATAAGGTTATACTTCGCGGTTACGCGGTCTGGTAGCGTGGTTTGCTGCCAGTTTGTTTAACCTCAACCCGTCTGCCGGGAAGTTTCCGGTCGTGCGGACTTTACTGATGCCGTTGCATTTGCGCTGCGGAAGGATTTTTAACCCATGTCTGAAAGTTTTGCTGAACTGTTTGAAGAGAGCCTGGCCAATAAAGAAATGCGCCCGGGCACCATTGTTACGGGTACCGTGGTGGATATTCAGCCCGATGCCGTCATCGTCAACGCCGGTCTGAAGTCCGAAGGCGTTATCCCTATAGAACAGTTCAAGAACAGTCTGGGAGAATTGGAAGTTGTCATCGGTGATGCCGTTGAGGTGTCACTGGATGCCGTTGAAGACGGCTTTGGCGCCACGCGTCTTTCCCGCGAAAAAGCCAAGCGCGCGCAAGTCTGGAAGCGTCTGGAAAAAGCCTTCGAAGAAGGCGAGATCGTCAAGGGTGTTATCAGCGGAAAGGTCAAGGGCGGCTTTACTGTCGATATTGAAGACATCCGCGCGTTCCTGCCGGGTTCACTGGTGGATGTACGTCCGGTACGCGATACCACCTACCTGGAAGGTAAGGAACTCGAATTCAAGGTCATCAAGCTGGATCAGCGTCGCAACAACGTGGTGGTATCGCGTCGCGCCGTGGTCGAGACCGAGTACAGCGCCGAGCGCGAAGAACTGCTGGAAAGCCTGCAGGAAGGTGCGCAGGTCAAGGGTATCGTCAAGAACCTCACCGATTACGGTGTGTTCGTCGACCTGGGCGGCATCGATGGTTTGCTGCACATCACCGACATGGCCTGGAAGCGCGTCAAGCATCCTTCCGAGATTGTCGAAGTCGGTCAGGAGATCGACGTCAAGGTGCTCAAGTTTGACCGCGAGCGTAACCGCGTATCACTGGGTCTGAAACAGCTGGGCCAGGATCCCTGGGCGGATCTGGCGCGCCGCTACCCGGAAAGCACACGGCTGTTCGGCAAGGTCACCAACATCGCCGACTACGGCTGCTTCGTGGAAATCGAGGACGGCGTGGAAGGCCTGGTGCATGTGTCTGAAATGGACTGGACCAACAAGAACGTCAACCCGGGCAAGATGGTTCACATCGGCCAGGAAGTCGAAGTCATCGTACTGGACATCGACGAAGAACGTCGTCGTATCTCACTGGGCATGAAGCAGGTTCACGCCAACCCATGGGACGAGTTCTCCGCCACCCGCAACAAGGGCGATCACGTCAAGGGCACCATCAAGTCGATTACCGACTTCGGTATCTTCATTGGCCTGGACGGCGGCATCGACGGTTTGATCCACCTGTCCGATATTTCCTGGCACGAGCCGGGCGAGGAAGCGGTGCGCAATTACAAGAAAGGCGAGGAGCTGGAAGCCGTGGTGCTGTCCGTTGACGCCGAGCGCGAGCGAATTTCCTTGGGTATCAAACAGCTTGAGAAAGATCCTTTCTCCAATTTCTCAGCAGATAACGCTAAAGGAAGCATTGTTAAGGGCGTTATTAAGGAAGTCGACGCCAAAGCAGCGATTGTTGACCTTGGCGACGGCATCGAAGGCACCCTGCGTGCGTCCGAACTGGCCCGCGACCGGGTCGAGGATGCCCGCACCGTGCTGACGGTTGGCCAGGAAATTGAAGCCAAGTACATCGGTGTGGACCGCAAAACCCGCACCATTGCGCTGTCGATCAAGGCCAAGGACAACGACGAGGAAGCCGCCGCGGTCAAGGATTATTCGCGCAGTTCCAGCTCCATGGGGGCAACGCTGGGCGACGTGTTGAAGGAACAACTGGGAAATAGTAGCGACTAATCAACAATTTGGTCTAAACTATAGCGTATCGAGGCTGGTGGGGGCCGTTTCAGGCCCCCTTGCCGAAATGGGGACAGTTTTATGACAAAGTCTGAGTTAATTGAAATACTTGCAGCCAAGAACGGTCATCTGAACCATAAAGATGTCGAACTGGCGGTAAAAAGCCTGATTGAACAGATGAGTTTGTCCCTTTCGACCGGCAACCGGATCGAAATTCGTGGCTTTGGCAGCTTCTCGCTGCACTATCGCCCGCCGCGGATGGGTCGCAACCCCAAGACCGGTGAAGCCGTCGCGCTGGCCGCCAAATACGTACCGCACTTCAAGCCCGGCAAGGAATTGCGTGAACGGGTGAATGTCTATGGCCATACGGATCAACCGGCCGAGAATGCCCCGTCCAGTCCCGAGGGGAGCCCGTCATCCTCGAGTGGTGGGTTGTTCTAGGG
>CAYYAP010000191.1:0-4196 GCA_964469575.1 uncultured Thiohalobacter sp. | reverse complement strand
AGCCTTTTGCGGAAGCGGCTTACCAGTTCTGGCTGGGTGGCGACTTCATCAAGAATGACGAGCCACAGGGCAACCAGGTTTTCTGCCCGACCAAGAAGGTCATTCCGCTGGTCGCCGATGCGCTCAAGCGCGCCCAGGACGAAACCGGTGAAGCCAAACTGTTTTCGGCCAACATTACCGCCGATGACCACTTTGAAATGTGCGCCCGCGCCGATTTCATCCTGGAAACCTTCGGTGAAGACGCCGACAAGGTGGCTTTCCTGGTGGACGGTTTTGTCGGTGGCCCCGGCATGATCACTACCGCACGTCGCCAGTACCCGAACCAGTACCTGCACTACCATCGCGCCGGTCACGGTATGGTGACCTCGCCGTCCGCCAAGCGGGGTTATACGGCTTACATCCTGGCCAAGATCGCACGCCTGCAGGGTGCTTCCGGTATCCATGTCGGCACCATGGGCTATGGCAAGATGGAGGGTGGGCACGATGACAAGATCATCGCTTACATGATCGAGCGTGATGAGTGCCAGGGTCCGGTCTACTACCAGAAGTGGTACGGTATGAAGCCCACCACACCGATCATTTCCGGTGGTATGAATGCGCTGCGCCTGCCCGGCTTCTTCGAGAACCTGGGCCACGGTAATGTGATAAACACGGCAGGTGGTGGTGCCTACGGCCATATCGACAGCCCGGCTGCGGGTGCTATCTCCCTGCGTCAGGCCTTTGAATGCTGGAAGGAAGGCGCTGATCCGATCGAGTTCGCCAAGGATCACAAGGAGTTCGCGCGTGCGTTCGAGTCCTTCCCCAGCGATTCCGACCTGTTGTTCCCCGGCTGGCGCGACAAGCTGGGCACGGCGGCTTCACACAAGTAATCACACTGACGTGTGCCGTGATAAAAGCCCCCGCCTTGCGGGGGCTTTTTTTGCAATGTAGGAGCGGGCTTGCCCGCGAACCGTTCGCGGGCAAGCCCGCTCCTACGAACCTGTATCATTAATTCGGGATTCCGATATGACCGACATCGATCAGTATATTATCAGCGAAGAACCCTTCTACCAGGTTCAGGACGAAGAGGTCGTGCTGTACGAAGCGGCTTACGCCGAACGCCTGCCGGTTATGCTCAAGGGGCCTACCGGTTGTGGCAAATCGCGTTTTGTCGAACACATGGCGTGGAAGCTGAAGCGTCCGCTGATTACCGTGGCCTGTAACGAGGACATGACGGCCTCCGACCTGGTCGGCCGCTACCTGCTGGATGCCGATGGTACCCGCTGGATGGATGGCCCACTGACCACCGCCGCGCGTATTGGCGCTATCTGCTACCTGGATGAAGTGGTCGAGGCGCGCCAGGACACCACCGTGGTGATCCACCCCCTCACCGATCACCGACGCCAGTTGCCCCTGGACAAGAAGGGCGAGGTGGTCAATGCACACCCGGACTTTCAGCTGGTTATCTCCTACAACCCGGGTTACCAGAGCCTGATGAAAGATCTGAAACAGTCCACCAAGCAACGGTTTTCCGCCATGCATTTTGACTATGCGCCAAAAGACGTCGAGGTGGCGATTATCGTCAAGGAAACCGGCATTGATGCCGGGGCTGCCGGGCAACTGGTGCAGGTGGGTGAAACGGCGCGTAACCTCAAGGGCCACGGTCTGGATGAGGGTATCTCCACCCGTCTGCTGGTGTACGCAGCGCGCTTGATCAATCGCGGTATCGCCGCACGTTCCGCCTGTCGTATGGCGCTGGTGGACCCGATTACTGACGACAACGATATACGCTCCACACTGCACCACGCGATCGATGCCGTCTTTGCCTGATCGGGCAACACACCGGGAGAACCCCTGATGGGCCTGAGCGACGAACAGCTCCAGCAGTTTCGTGGACAGCTGACCTGCAATTTCGAGCAGCTCGATCACGTCTTTGCCGATTGCATGACCGAGGCCGAAGCCCTGTTGTCACCGGAAGGTATCAAAGCCTACCTGGAAGGCGCTTCGCTGGTGTGCATGATCGGTCGCGGTTTCGAGCCGGTACTGGTGTACCTGGAAGAGATGCCGGAGGTTGCCGATCTGCTCGGTGAGGATACGCTGGGGCTGATATCACAGACGGTGTGGAAGATTTCGCGCAGCCCCAACGGCAAGATCATCCTGCCGTTCCTGCAAACCGTTGCGGAAGCGGCGCGGCGTCTGGGCAGTGCGGAGCTACTGGGCCACTACGTGGACTTTATACTGGATTTCATGGAGCGCACCACCGGTTCCATACACGGTTTCCACACCACCATTCCCAGCCCCGGTCTGCCGGATATGCTCGAGCGTATGCCGCAACTGCTCAATACCCTGTCACTTGCGGGCATCCGTCACTGGTCGGCCTACGGTCTGAGACACTACAGTGATCACCCGGACCGTCAGCGCGACTACTTCAGCCTGCAATCCGCAGACAGTCGCGCCATCCTGCAACGCGAGCGTCATGGGACATTGTTCGCGGATTACGAGCGCCAGCTGGATTTATATATGCAGGCTTTGTGGAAGGACAAGGAACACTTCGTTCCCTACTCCAGCACCTTCGATGAACTGCGCAAGCCCATGCCGTACTACGATGCGCTGGGTATCCGCGTGCCGGATGTCTACGATGATCGCAATGGCGTCAGCGGCATCAACCGCTACCGCGCGCTGCTGGCGCATATCGCTGCGCACAAGCGCTGGACGACACCACAGATCGCCGACAATTACAGTCCTTTCCAGCGGGTCGCTATCGAGTTTTTCGAGGACTGCCGGGTGGAGCGACTGGCGATGCAGGTCTATCCCGGCTTGCGTGAAATATTTCTGGCGCTGCACCCGGTGCCGGAAGAGAGCGCCTGCAACCCGGAACAGGAGTCCTGTATTCGTCATCGGCTGGCGATGTTCTCCCGCGCCGCGCTTGACCCGCAACACGGCTATCAGAATCCTGACCTGCTGGAATTTGTCGGACGCTTCAACGACCTGATGGTGCAGGACGACCACAGTACCAAAGACATCGCTGCGCTCGCTATCTCCTATATCGCCCGTACCCGTCGACAGGCAGACCTGTCCGCCAACATTTACTTCACCGATACCGAAGTGGACTACCGCGATGACAACCGCCACATGTGGCGCTTCATCGAGGAAGGTGACGAGGAAGAGATGTTCGAAGAGGAACGTCGCCCCGAGTCAGAGGAAGAACTGGACGGCCTGCCACCGCGTCATTACCCGGAATGGGATTACAAAAGTAAAACCTTTCGCCCCAACTGGGTCAGCCTTTACGAGACGCTGCACCCGGCCGGTGACGCCGCCCATATCGATGAACTGCTGGCCAGGCACAGTGCGCTGGCCAAGCGCCTCAAGCAGATTATGGATCTGCTCAAGCCGCAGCAGTACGTGCGCGTGCGCTATCAGGAAGAAGGTAGTGAACTGGACCTGGATGTGGCGATCCGTTCGCTGATCGACTTCAAGGCCGGCAGCAATCCCGACCCGCGCATCAATATGAGCCATCGCACCGATGGTCGTGATGTGGCGGTGACCCTGTTGATCGACCTGTCCGAGTCGATCAACCAGACGCCGCAAGGGTGCAACCAAACCATCCTCGAACTCAGTCAGGAGGCGGTGGCGCTGCTCGGCTGGGCCATCGAAACCCTCGGCGACGAGTTTGCGATCGCCGGTTTTTCTTCCAATACACGCCACGAAGTGCGCTACCAGCATATCAAGGGGTTTAGCGAGCACTGGGGCGACGAGGTGAAAGGGCGCCTGGCGGCGATCAAGGCCGGTTATTCCACCCGCATGGGCGCCGCGCTGCGTCATTCCGGGCATTATCTTTCCGCGCGCAAGGCGGACAAGAAACTCCTGCTGGTACTGACCGATGGTGAACCCTCAGACATCGATGAACCGGACGAGAAGGCGCTGATCCATGATGCGCGCAAGGCCGTTCAGGAGCTGGACCAGGAGGGGATCTATACCTACTGCATCAATCTCGATCCCCACGCAGATGATTACGTGACGGATATCTTTGGTAACCAGTTTACGGTCATCGACCGGGTCGAACGTCTGCCGGAGAAGCTGCCGCAGTTGTTTATGAGCCTCACGCGTTAGTCAACGCTGTCATTTTCCCGTCATTGCGAGGCGCGTAGCGACGTGGCAATCTCCAACCGACTACTGCCGAATGATGAGATTGCCACGCTGCGCTCTTGAAGAACTTG
>CAYYAP010000190.1:0-4239 GCA_964469575.1 uncultured Thiohalobacter sp. | reverse complement strand
GGGGAAGTGCCATTCGGGTCAGAGTTCGAGCTGCTGCCCCTGGTTGAGGGCCATGTCGATTTTGTCCTGCAGGGCGCGGATACGCTTGCTGACATCGAACTGGTAGTCGTCCTTGTTGCTGCGGTGATCCAGCAGCTCGTGCGCCAGGTTCAGGGCGGCCATCACGGCAATCCGGTCTGTACCGACAATCTTGCCGGTATCGCGGATTTCCTTCATTTTTTCGGTCAGGAACTCGGCGGAGGCAAACAGCGCTTCGCGCTCATTATCCGGACAGGCGACAAGGTATTCCTTGTCGAGGATATGCACGCGCATGGGGCTGGCTTTGCTCATGCGCCCGTCTCCATGGCTTTCAGGCGGTTGATCATGGCTTCTACCCGGGCGCGCGCCATCTCGCTTTTTTCGATCAGGCCGGCGCGTTCGGTGACCATGGACTCCTGCTGGTTGCGCAGCGAGCGATTTTCCTCTTTCATGCGGGTAATGGTGTTGACCAGTTCCTCAAGCCGGACTTCCAGCTTGAGGAGTTCCTGTTCGGTGACAGATTGCGGGCTTGTTTGACTCATGTGCACACTATAGAGAAGGGTCAAAAATGCGTCAATGTTGAGGCTGTGCAATAATCCGGCAATGTCAGAAAATCAACGCCTTGAGTACTACGATGTGCAGGATGTGCTGGACCTCGCCAACCCCGGTGCGGACCCGGCCGACAGTCACGGGCTATTGTGCGGGTTGATCTGTGCGGCGGGTTTTGCCGACCCCCAGCGCTGGTTGCCCGAGGTTTTTGAGGACTTTGATCCTCGTAATACTGCCCAGGCGAAGGCCTACCAGTGCCTGCAGGCGGTGTATGAACACACCCTGTCCGGCCTGCACAGCGAGGCGCTGGATTTCGAGTTGCTGCTGCCGGACGACACGGCGCCGCTGGTTGAACGCACCGAATCGCTGGGCGCCTGGTGCAGCGGCTTCCTGTCCGGCCTGGGGCTGGGCGGTTTGCCGGAGCGGGAACGCTTGTCCGAAGAGCTTGCCGAACTGCTCGACGATGTCGCACAGATCGCCAAGGTTGATTTTGACCTCGAAAGTCCCGACGAGGATGAAAATGTCGCGTTTGAAGAGGTGGTCGAATACCTGCGCATCGGCGTCCTGTTCGTACACGATGAATGTCAACCGGCCGCCGCGCCACAACAGATCCAGTGACCGTTATGGAACAAAAAGAATTTGCCCGTCGGCGTAAACAGTTAATGCGCATGATGGGGCCGGACAGCATCGCGATCCTGCCGACCAACCCGGAACAGTCGCGTAACCGCGATGTGGATTTCCCGTTTCGCCCGGACAGTGATTTCTACTATTTAACCGGTTTTGCCGAACCGGAAGCTGTGGCGGTGCTGTTGCCGGGCCGCAAGCATGGCGAGTACCTGCTGTTCTGCCGCGACCGTGACCCGGAAATGGAAACCTGGCACGGCCGCCGCGCCGGCCCGGAAGGTGTGGTGGAGCGTTTCGGCGCCGACGATGCCTTCCCGATTGGCGATATCGACGACATCCTTCCGGGGCTGCTGGAAGGGCGCGATCGCGTGTTCTACACCATGGGAACAGCACCCGAGTTCGACAAGCAGGTGATTGGCTGGGTGAACCGATTGCGCAGCCAGTCGCGCGCCGGCAAGCATACGCCCGAAGAGTTTGTGTCGCTGGAGCACTTTGTCCACGACATGCGCCTGTATAAAAGCCGCGCCGAGATCAGGACCATGCGCCAGGCCGCCAACATCTCTGCGCGTGCGCACAAACGCGCTATGCAGGTTTGCAAGCCGGATATGATGGAGTACGAACTGGAAGCCGAGTTTCTCTACGAGTTCCGCAAGGCAGGCGGCGAACCGGCTTATCCGTCGATTGTCGGTGGCGGTGAGAATGCCTGTATTTTGCACTACACCGAAAACAATGCGCCGCTCAACAAGGGTGACATGGTGTTGATCGATGCCGGTGCGGAGCACGACTGTTACGCGTCCGATATTACCCGCTGTTTCCCGGTTAGTGGTCAATTCAGCGAGGCGCAACGCGCCATCTATGAACTGGTGCTGGCTGCGCAGTTGGCCGGTATCGAGGAAGTCTATCCCGGCAATGACTGGAACGCGCCGCACGCCGCCGCCGTAAAAGTCCTGACCCGTGGGCTGGTCAAGCTCGGTCTGCTCAAGGGCCGACCAGCGGCGCTGATCAAGGAACAGGCTTACAAGCGTTTCTACATGCACCGCACCGGCCACTGGCTGGGGATGGATGTGCACGATGTGGGTGACTACAAGGTGGGTGATACCTGGCGGGAACTGGAACCCGGGATGGTGCTGACCGTGGAGCCGGGCCTGTATATTCCCGCCCACAGCAAGGGTGTGGCGCGCAAGTGGTGGAACATCGGTGTGCGTATTGAGGACGATGTGCTGGTGACTCGCGACGGTTACGATGTACTCAGCAAGGCTACACCTAAAACCATCGATGAAATCGAGAGCCTGATGGTCTGAACAGGGCGGTGTGTATGACTGAAGACAGTGCTTATTCCGATGTGCTCATCGTCGGCGGTGGCCTGGTCGGCGCCAGCCTGGCGCTGGCGCTGGGGCGCGCCGGACTCGACGTGGCCATTGTCGAAGCGCACCCGTTTCGCATCAATGAACAACCCAACTACGACGAGCGCAGTATTGCGCTGGCGCAAGGTTCACAGCGTATCTTTTCCGGCATGGGTTTGTGGGACGCCTTGCAGGATGCGGTGTGTCCGATTCATACCATCCATGTATCTGATCGCGGTCATTTTGGTTTTACCCGCCTGAAACGCGAACAGGAAGGCGTGCAGGCGCTGGGTTATGTCGCCAGTGCGCGCCTGCTTGGCAATGCCTTGATCCATGCGCTTGATCAAACAAAGGTACGTTTGCTGACGCCCGCGCAGTTACAAGGTTTCCAGGCCGACGGCGAACAGGTGCGCGCCTCGCTGAGTCTTGACGGGAAACCGCTTGAGTACCATGCACGCTTGCTGGTGGCTGCCGATGGCGTGCAGTCGCAGGTGCGTGAGCAACTGGGCATAGAAACCCACCAGTGGGACTACGGGCAAACCGCAATCATTGCCAACGTCACGCCGACCCGGCCACACAGCAACATCGCTTACGAACGCTTTACCGATACTGGCCCCATGGCACTGTTGCCACTTAACGAGAATCATTGTTCACTGGTTTGGACATTGCGCACCGACCAGGTGGATGGCGTCATGGCGCTCGACGACACAGCATTCCTGTCGCAACTGCAGGACCGTTTCGGTTACCGGCTGGGCCGGTTTGTGAAAGTCGGAACACGTCATGCCTACCCGCTTCAGCTGCTGCGGGCAAAGCAATCCACGGCGCAACGACTGGCCTTGATCGGCAATGCCGTACACACCCTGCACCCGATTGCCGGGCAGGGATTCAACCTGGGTTTGCGCGATGTGGCGGCGCTGGCGGAAGTGGTGATCGATGCGCAGCGCAAGGGGGATGACATCGGTAGCGCAAACGTCTTGCGTCAGTATGCCGACTGGCGACAGACCGATCAACGTCGCGTAGTGGCGTTTACCGATGGTATGGTCAGGCTGTTCGGGCAGACCTTGCCGCCATGGGTGGCTTTGCGTGACACGGGTATGCTGGCGCTGGACCTGTGTCCTCCCGCCAAACATCTGTTTGGCAGGTTGACCATGGGGCGTGTCGGGCGTTTACCGCGTCTCGCGCGCGGGCTGGCCTTGTAATGGCGGCGCAGCGCACGGATTTTGATGTGGTGATCAGCGGCGCCGGCCTGGTCGGGCTGGCGCTGGCCGCCGCACTCGGGCGTGACGGGTTTCGTACGGCCATACTCGAAGCCCGCGAACCGGTGCGCGACTGGCCGACAGATACGATCGACTTGCGGGTTTATGCGATATCACGTGCTTCGCAACGGCTGCTCGAACACCTGGACGCCTGGCCGGCGATTGAGCCGCTGGCGCAACCCTACCGCGACATGCAGGTGTGGGATGCTGGCAGTTCGGGCGAGATCCATTTTGACAGCGCCGAACTCGGCGAACCCGACCTTGGTCATATTGTCGAATCACGCGTCATTGAACGCGCCTTACTGGACGTGGTGGAAAGCCAGGACAGCGTCACACGCTTCTGCCCGGCCCGACTGAAGGGTTTCGAAGTCGGTGACGGCGAACAAAAAATTATGCTGGAAGACGGTACGTCGCTGACGGCCGGGTTGCTGGTCGGTGCGGATGGCAAG
>CAYYAP010000189.1:0-4249 GCA_964469575.1 uncultured Thiohalobacter sp. | reverse complement strand
TTCCTTAAAATGTTTTATTAGTGTTCGGCAACCTGCACACCGACCTGGGTCATGTCGGCCAGGCCGGCTTCGCGCGCGTGTTGCTGAAACGCCGGGTTCTTCCAGAAGAAAGCACCCGGCATGGTGGTTGGAATCACCAGCACATAAAACAGTGCGCGGCCGATCAGTGCGGCGCCCGGCAACGACAGTGCCGCAAGTCCCCACAATGCCACACCGGCCAGCGTGGATACACCGCTAACCGCCGCGAGTGTCATTACCACAGCGGCGACCAACATCAGCGCATTGCGCAGCCAGTAGGTCTTGCCGAAGGTGGTGATCTGCTCCTGCCACGCGGCCTGTCCTTCACCGCTATGGTGACGCAGGTAATCCGCATGGCGATACAGGCCAAAGGCTTCCAGCGCAAGTCCGGCCAGGGCAAGCATCGCCAATGACTGGATCAGGTGTGTGTACTCGCTGCCCTGCACGGCCAGTAACGGGACAAACACCAGCGCCACCACCAGCGATCCCAGTGTCAGCATACTGGCGTAGAAGCTGCTCAGAACCTGCCAGTGGTTCCAGAACGGACGCGCCGGGATGCGGTAGATGCGGTGCATGAAATAGATCGACGCGGGACCGGCGATGACAGCCAGCCAGCCGGACAACTCGCGTACGCCGCTCACCAGGCCTTCCGGTAACCCTGTAAATAGCTGTGGCAACCCACTCAGTACCGCATAGGCGCCCAACAGGTTATAGAACACGGCCACGGCCGCCACTTCACGACTCACCGGCGAGTGGCGCAGGTTGTTAAAGGCACGATAGAACCGATGCGGACGTCCCAGGTGCAGGGTGGAGATCACCAGCGCAAACGTCTGCACGGCGATCAGCCCGAACAGGGTCACCGGGTAGGCGACAGGATGCGCGGCAGCGCCCAGGGAATCCAGTCCGAACTGCGGGCCGAGGAACAGTAGCAGGAAAGCGCCGACCACGGCCTGGGTAATCAGGGTAAAGATCACCAACGGGTCTTCGCGTGAACGCAGTTTGCCCAGGTTCCACTGCATCGGCTTGTTCGTGCGTTTCAGCGGCGCACTGTGGTACTGGCCCTGCCCGCCCTTCACACCTGGATCGGGCTTTGCATTTTGATCATCACGCAGGTAACGGATCGGCGTGCTGTCGGTACGACGCATTTCACGTGGAAGACTGCGCGTCTGCTGGAAGCGGATGTTGGGATGGGTGATGGAGGTGTCGGGAAATCCGGGAATATGCGTGGAAAGCTGTTCACGATTCTCCGGCGTGGTTTCGATGACGCCAAAATCCAGTGCACCACCGAGGCAAGCTGAAGTACAGGCCGGCTTGAGACCGACTTCCAGGCGATCGACACACATATTGCACTTGGACACGTGACCGGCGACAGGGTCCAGCTGCGGCGCATTGTAAGGACACACCCAGGTGCAGTAACCGCAGCCGAAGCAGATATCCGGGTCCTGTAACACGGCGCCGTACTCGGCAAACTTGGTGTAGGCGCGTGTCGGGCAACCCTTCAGGCACACCGGGTTGTCGCAATGGTTGCAGGCCATGGAGATATTCAGCCGTGCCACGGCCGGGTAGCTACCCCCTTCCAGGTAGCCGACCGAACGGAACGCCAGGTGCGCCGGGGTGTCGTTCTTTTCCGCGCAGGCGGCTTCACAGGCATGACAGGCGATGCAGTTGTCGGCGTTAAAATAGAACCCGTGCTGCTTGTAACGGTCGGGGTTGTCACCGACGCTGCTATCGCCGTTGATGTTCAGGCTCTGCCCGGCAAGCGGGTCGTTTTCCTCGACCAGCCGGATCGGTTTGCCGTAACAGTTGGTCTCCGGCGCCTCGACCTTCGGCACGAAGGCATAGTCCGGCTCGTTGTCTCTGACTTTAAACATAAGGAACCTCTGATTAATCCGTCATTGCGAGGAACGGAGTGACGCGGCAATCTCTAACAGACTGATTCCATTGAACGAGATTGCCGCGCTGCGCTCGCAATGACCTGAATTCTGAATTAATCAGAGCCTCCTTAATACGCCCTGGCTGCCAGGTTGATGGCCGCAGCTGCCTGCTGGTCTTCGACCGGCTCTACACGCACCGCGCACTGCTTGTAGGCCGGCTGGCGCGAGTGCGGGTCGAGCAGGCCGAGACTGACGCGGTTGACGCACTCATGGTAATGGAACGGTACAAAGATCATGTCGCGCGGTACACGCTGGGTACACTGCACCATGACAATGGCATCACCGCGCCGCGACACCAGGCGCGCATACTCGCCGTGCTCGACGCCGAACACGGCGGCGGCATCGGGGTTCATTTCCATATAGGGTGTCGGACTGAACTTGTTCTGGTTACCCAGCTTGCCGGTACGGGTGCGGGTGTGAAAGTGCTCGACCACACGGCCGCTGTTGAGCCACAGGGGGTATTCGTCGTCCGGTCGTTCGTTATTGTCCACAAACGGCAAGGGGATCAGTTTGGCCTTGCCGTCGGGATACTGGAACACGCCATCGGTATACAGGCGCTTTGAACCCGTCGCATCGCCATCGCGACACGGCCATTGCAGACCGCGCTGCTGTTCGATCTTGTCGTAGCTCATGCCGGAGATGTCCAGCAGCCGGCCCTTCGACAGGGTTTTCATTTCCTCGAACGCCTGTTCGCTGGTCTCGGGGAAGTCGGGTTTTTTGTCGCGCTCGATGCGCCTGGCCATTTCGTTGAAAATCCACAAGTCCGACTTCGACTCGCCAAACGGTGGCATCACCTGACGGATCAGGTTCACACGGCGCTCGGTGTTGGTGAACACGCCTTCTTTCTCGGCCCAGATGGCGGCGGGCAGGAACACGTGGCTGTATTCGTTGGTTTCGACATCGGCGTAGGCGTCCTGCACCACCAGGAACTCCAGCTTCTCCAGCGTTTTGCGGATACGCGCCGTGTTGGGCATGGAGGTCATCGGGTTGGTGGCGACCAGCCACAGGCCCTTGACCTGCCCGGTTTCGATCGCGGGCAGGATATCGGTCATGAACATGCCGCGCTTGTCCGGGAAGAAGTCTTCGTCAATCCCCCAGAACTCGGCAATTTCTTTTCGGTCCTGCGCTTTCTCCAGCGCACGGTAACCCGGCAGGCCGGAACAGGACGACCACTCGCGCGTGCCCATGGCATTGCACTGGCCAGTGATAGACAGACTGCTACCACCGGGCTTGCCGATATTGCCGGTGATGAGGTTGAGGTTGTTGATGGCCACCACACCGTCGGAACCGTGCGTGGACTGGTTGATACCCATGGTCCAGATGGTCATGGCCGAAGCGGCTTTGGCATACACACGCGCAACATGGCGGATGGTGTCTTCATCGATACCGCAGATCTTCGACGCGGTGACCGGGTCGTAATCCTCTACCGTAGCCTTGAACGCATCGAAGTCGGTCGTGTGGGCGCGGATATAGTCTTCATCCTGCAGACCTTCTTCCAGAATCACATAGGCCAGACTGTTCAGCAGCACCACGTCAGTACCGGGATTGACCGGAAGATGCATATCGGCGTTCTGTGCCAGCATGGTCACGCGCGGATCGACCACGATTAACGGGAAGTGCCGTTTCTCGCGCGCTTCGCGCATGCGCCAGTAAATAATCGGGTGCTGTTCCGGCAGGTTGGAACCGATTGCCAGCAAACAATCCGTGTGTTCGAAATCCTCGTAACAACCGGGCGGACCGTCGGAACCGAAAGAACGTTTGTAACCCGACACCGCCGATGCCATGCACAGCGTTGTGTTGCCATCATAATTATTTGTACCGACCACACCACGCGCCAGCTTGCCCAGCGTGTAGAACTCCTCGGTCATGATCTGGCCGGTGGATACAATCGAGAATGCATCACGACCATACTGATCCTGGATACGCTGGATTTCCGATGCGGTCTTGTCCAGCGCCTCGTCCCAGCCCGCCTCCCGGAACGGCTCATGAATCCGCTCACGCATCAACGGTACCCGTCCACGACCACCGCTCTCAAACAACTCGTACTCAAAGATACCCTTGATGCACAACTTGCCGCGGTTCACATCGGCATCACCCACACCACGCGCCGACACCGCCTTGCCGTCCTTGTTCAGGCCGACTTCAATCGAACAGCCGGTCGAGCAATAGCCACAGGTTGTGTACTTCCACTCTACTGCACCCTTGTCGGCAAGCTTGACAGGGTTCTTTTTATTCCGTCCGAAAAGCATTTCGTCTACCTGCTATTTACATCTGGATTCCGGCATACGCCGGAATGA
>CAYYAP010000188.1:0-4265 GCA_964469575.1 uncultured Thiohalobacter sp. | reverse complement strand
TGATGCCCGAGCTTGGACATTTTGCGCTGATAATCGCCCTGTGCCTGGCCGTCGTGCAGGCCATATTCCCGCTGGTCGGCAGCCTCAACCGCACGCCGTCCTGGGTGGCCATGGCGCGCCCGCTGGCTTACGGCCAGTTCGTGTTCCTGGCATTTGCCTTCGCCGCGCTGGTGCATGCTTTTCTGAGCGATGATTTCTCCGTGCTGTACGTGGCGCAAAATGGCAATACCGAGCTGCCGACCATCTACAAGGTATCCGCCGTCTGGGGCGCGCACGAAGGCTCACTGTTACTGTGGGTGTTCATCCTGTCCGCCTGGATGATTGCCGTGGCGGCGTTTACCCGCAGCCTGCCGGAAGTCATGGTGGCGCGTGTCCTGTCGGTGATGGGCATGGTCAGTATCGGCTTCCTGTCCTTCCTGCTGTTCACCTCTAACCCTTTCGCGCGGATATTTCCTGCCCCGCTGCAGGGCGGTGAACTGAATCCCCTGCTCCAGGATTTCGGTCTGGCGGTACACCCACCGATGTTATACATGGGTTATGTGGGAATGTCGGTCGCCTTCAGTTTTGCTATTGCGGCGCTGATCGGCGGCAAACTCGACAGCGCCTGGGCACACTGGTCGCGGCCCTGGACGCTGGTGGCGTGGATGTTTCTCAGCATCGGCATCGTGCTGGGTAGCTGGTGGGCCTACTATGAACTCGGCTGGGGCGGCTGGTGGTTCTGGGACCCGGTCGAAAATGCCTCCTTCATGCCCTGGCTGGCGGGTACCGCACTGGTACACTCACTGGCCGTCACGGAGAAGCGCGGCGCGTTCAAACGCTGGACGGTACTGCTGGCGCTGCTGGCGTTCTCGCTGAGCCTGATGGGTACGTTCCTGGTGCGCTCCGGCGTGTTGACGTCGGTGCACGCGTTTGCCTCCGACCCGGCGCGCGGCATGTTCATACTCATCTTCCTGATGATCGTCATCGGTGGCTCGTTGTTCCTGTATGCCCTGCGCGCACCACGGATTTCACGCGGTGGCAGCTTTGGTATCCTGTCGCGCGAAACCCTGCTGCTGGGCAATAACCTGTTGCTGATTGTTATCACCTCACTGGTGCTGCTCGGCACGCTGGCGCCGCTGCTCTACGATGCCTTCGACTGGGGCAAGATCTCGGTCGGCTTCCCCTGGTTCAACAGCATGTTCGTCACCTTCACCCCCCTGATGATTTTACTCATGGGCGCCGCGCCCCTGACCCGCTGGAAACACCAGGATGGCGCTGAACTGCTGCGCCAGTTGCGTATCGCCCTGCTCATCAGCGTAGCGGCCGGCGTTATCGTCGCCCTGCCTTTTGCGGCAGGCACCTGGGCGGCCGGGCTGGCAGTTGGCCTGTCGATGTGGCTGTTGACGACCCTGTTAACCAGCGCCTGGCGACGCCTGCGTCACCACGGTGGTCTTAAAGCATTGGTCGCCGATTTCTCCAGCCGTGGCGGCCGTTCCTATTACGGCATGTGGTTCGCGCATCTGGGTGTTGCGGTGTTCATTATCGGCGTCACCTTCGTCTCCCAGTTTGATGTGCAAAAAGATGTCCGCATGAGTCCTGCGCAGGAGATTGTCGTCAATGGCTACCGCTTCCGCTTTGATGGCGTCAAGCCGCATCAAGGCCCCAATTACCTGGCGCAGCGCGGGACGATACGTGTCAGCCGCAACGGCAACGAAGTGGCCGTTCTCCACCCTGAGAAACGCACCTACAAGGTACAAACCAGACCCATGACCGAGGCGGGTATCGATGCCACCCTGTTCCGTGACATCTATGTCTCGCTCGGCGAGCCACTGGGCGGTGGCGACTGGGCGCTGCGGCTGTACTACAAGCCCATGGTGCGCTGGATCTGGCTGGGTGGACTGTTGATGGCGTTTGGCGGCCTGCTGGCGGCTTCTGACCCGCGCTACCGCTTACGCATGTTGGCAAAAATGTCGGGCAAACCCATGCCGTCCGACACGCTCACTGCAGGTGGTCAGGCCTGATGCCCGCTTTCGCACGCTACCTCGCACCACTGCTGGCCTTTCTGGCACTGGGCGCCCTGCTCTATAAAGGGCTTGATATCGATCCCAGGACCATCCCCTCGCCCCTGATCGACAAGCCGGCACCGGCGTTCAGGCTGCCGGAACTCAAACACCCGGACAAGTTCATCAGCAACACCGACTTTCAGGGCAAGGTGACGCTGCTTAACGTCTGGGCAACCTGGTGTGTCGCCTGCCGGCAGGAACACCAGAACCTTGTGCTCCTGCGTCAGAAAGGCGTGGACATCTACGGCCTCAATTACAAGGACAAGCGCCCGGCCGCCGAGCAATGGCTGCAGCAGTTCGGCAACCCCTATATTGTCAACGCCTTTGATGCCGATGGCCGCGTGGGGATCGACTGGGGCGTATACGGTACACCGGAAACCTTTGTGATCGACAAGCACGGCATTATTCGCCACAAGCACATCGGTCCGATCACCCTCAATGCCATCGAAAATGAAATCCTGCCACTGGTCAAAAAGCTCCGCGAGGCTAACTGAATGAGACACGAGCGCTTTGCATCAAGCTGCATACAACTGGTACTCGTCCTGCTGATAACGCTGATGTCTGTCAACGTAACACCCGTTCGGGCCGCCGGCCTGGAGGCTTTCGACTTTACCGGCAAGGTCGATGAAGACCGTTTCAAGGCGCTGATCGTGCAACTGCGCTGTCTGGTATGCCAGAACCAGTCACTGGCCGACTCGGACGCCGAACTGGCCCATGACCTGCGCCGTGAAATTTACGAAATGATGGACAAGGGGAAGACCGACAAACAGATCGTCGATTTCCTGGTCGCACGTTACGGTGAGTTCGTGCTCTATAACCCACGGGTCGAACCCAGGACCTGGATACTCTGGTACGGACCGTTCGGCTTACTCGCCCTCGGCCTGCTGGTACTCATGTACACCGTTCGAAAACGCAAGAATCAGCGTGAGTCCGGCTTTTCCGAGCAAGAACAGCAACGTCTGAATGAACTGCTCGGGGATGAGACAAGTCCCGAATCAGGTCAGGAAGGAGATAAACCCGCATGACCTCCACTTTCTGGATACTGGCCGGCGCCATGCTGGTCCTGGCGTTAGCCTTCATTGCGCTACCGGTGTGGCGCAACCGGCGGCGCGACGAGATTGACCGCGACCTGCTCAATACGAAGGTTGTCCGCGAACAGCTTGCAGAACTCAAGGCTGACAGGGATAGCGGCAAACTCGACGCCGGCGCCTATGAGGCGGCCCGCCATGATCTCGAACGCGAATTGCTCGACGCCCTGGATCACCAGACAGATGGCGCAGCTGATACCACACATAGCGGCCGCTGGTTGCCGCTATTACTGGTACCCGCTATACCGCTGGTGGCGATCCTGCTCTACCAGCAGCTGGGTGCCGGGGTAGTCTATGCGGAACCCCCGCAGGCTCAGAATGACAGTGGCGCGCCGTCTGAGCACGATATCAACCTGATGCTGGAAAAGCTCGTCGAACGTCTGCGCGAAGAACCCGACCATCCGGACGGCTGGATGCTGCTGGGACGCACTTACACCTCGCTGCACCGGTATGACGATGCCGTTGCCGCCTACGAACAGGCCCGCAAGTATGGCGGGGATTCGCCCGAACTGCTGATCGACTATGCCGACACGCTGATCGCCGCCAGTGGTGGTGATTTCAGTGACAAGGCGGGGAACATGCTCAAGGAGGCGATGGCGAAGCAACCCGATAATCCCAAGGGACTGTGGCTCACGGGACACTGGTACTACCAGCATGGTGACTACCGTAACGCACTCAAGAACTGGGAACAGGTTGCCGGACAGGTTCAGCCAGGCAGTGAGAACGACAAGGTACTGCAGCAACAGATCAAACTTGTCCGTGCCAAACTCGGTGAGGCTGCACCGCCTGAACCGACAAAGGCCGTCAATACCGCCAGTGCCGGCACGGGTAAAGCTTCGATCCGTGTGAGCGTATCCCTCGACCCCGCGCTCAGCGACAGCGCCTCACCGGACGATACCGTGTTTATCTTTGCAAGGGCAGTCAGCGGTCCGCGCATGCCACTGGCCATTGTGCGCAAACAGGTCCGTGACCTGCCCGCCACGGTCACACTGGATGACTCCCTCGCCATGTCACCGGCGATGGTGCTGTCACGTTTCCCGCAGGTCGCCATTGGCGCACGGGTATCGAAAACAGGTCAGGCCATGCCGGCTGCGGGTGATTTACAGGGTATGCAGAGTCCGGTTGCGACACACGA
>CAYYAP010000187.1:0-4272 GCA_964469575.1 uncultured Thiohalobacter sp. | reverse complement strand
GCTCGAAAAAACAGCGTCACCAGGTAGTCCGTCAACTCATTGAGTTCGAGTTCCTGGTAACGTGGCGTTCGGAAAATACACTTGGCATACAGCGCCTCGCGCAGCATCCCCTGGAACATCAATGCGGCAATCCGGCCATCGGTTTGCCGTACAGCGCCGGTCGGCTGTAATTCCCGAATCGTCACCTCGATATAGTCCGTAAACGGGCGCCAGCGGTTTTCAAAAAACTGCCGGGTGGCGTCGCTGCCTTCCAGCGCACTCTGTAACTCCATGCGCAGGTAGTCGGGATCGCGCGATACACTTTCCACGTAGCGCCGTGTGATCATGCGCAGCACTTCGCAGAAACTGCCATCACTCTGCACTACCGCTTCGACATAGCTCTCGCGCTTGCAGGCAATCTGGTTCAGCACCTCTTCATACAGGGCTTCCTTGGAGGAAAAGTGGCGGTACAGGATGGCCGGGCTGACACCCACCCGGCGCGCTATCTCATCGACCGCTACGCCGTGGTAGCCCTTGTCAGAGAACAATACCTTGGCGACGGCCAGTATCGCCGCCTTGCGTTCAGATGCCTTGAGTCGTTTGGTCAATCTGCTTTCCTGTTTTGCTCCGCGATGCCGCATACTGCCTCACGGCATCAGTAGAAGGGAACCCCGCCGGAGCACGGCAGGGTTCCACGCACCGGCCTCAACCCTTGCGGATATTGAACGCGTATTCCCCACCGTCCTGGGCACTATCCACCAACTCATTACCGGTTTGCTTGCAGAAGGCTTCAAAGTCCTTCACTGAACCGGGGTCGGTCGAAACAATGCGCAGCACCTGCCCGACCGACAGACTCTGAATGCTTTTCTTAGCCCTCAGTATGGGTAAAGGACAGTTCAATCCACGTGCGTCGAGTTCAAGATCATATGTAGACATGGCTCGCCTCCTTTTGTTAGTGAGCGTTCACTTTGTATTACATACCAGATGGTTTGTCAACTGCAAAGCGGTTGTATTTTGCCCTTACCCGGGCGCGGGTATTGGATTTGTGGAGTCGGTGCTGGCCCGTCTGCTGGCGCAGCCGGGCCACTGATCCCGGCTACTTTTCCGCGCTGATCATGGCGATCCAGCCGGGATCGGCGTCGCCGTGTTCTGCCGGGACAAAATCGCCGTCCGGCTCATCGTCTTCGTCCCAGCCCTGCAGGTAAATCGTCACCTTGGAGAAGCCGGCGTCGAGCAATATCTCCTTCAGTTCCGGCAGGCCATACAGGCGCCATTCATAGTGGAACGCCTGGTTCATTTTGGAACCGTCACTGAAGGTGAAGTGGATGTTGCACACCATGTGGCCGGTGACCGGATCGTAGCTTTCCTGTTCCCAGATATAGTTAAAGCCCTTGTGTTTGGTCTTCTCCTCAATCTCCTGGTAGGCCTCGTAACCCCCGAATGCATCCATGAACAGGATGCCGTCATCGACCAGGCTGTCGCGTACCGAGGCAAAGTAATCGACCAGCACCTTGCGTTCCTCGAAGATCTGCCAGCTGAAATTCATCGCCAACACAATATCGACCGGGTCGGTCTTCACCGTGCGCACATCACTCTGTAACAGCGTCACGCGGGCGCGCTGCTCCGGTTCAAGCGCGGCAATGTGGTTGTCACGACTCCATTCCAGCACCTCGGGATCAAAATCCACGCCAACGGCCTGGTTATCGGGACGGCCCCGCACCCATTCGCAGCCCATCTTTGCCGTACCACAGAAATCCTCGCGCAATAGCGTGGCGGTACGCCCGCGAATACGCTGGAAGTTGGTGTCGATAAATTCGTATTCGAAATCCGTCGCCTGCACCGATTTCTCGTAGAGGACATATTTATCCTCGGTTTCGGCCTTGCGCGGCTTGCCGCTCTTGTGTGCCTTTGATGATTTTGCGGATTTTTTATGCCGGGTTTTCTTTATGCCCATGGGTATCCTTTGTGCGACAATGATTCCAGACCCGCGATCATACCAACTCGAACCCTTCAGGCAATCCATGATTCCCCAAAACCTTTCCTCTTTAGCCCAACTCATCCGTGAAATCGCCGACCGTGAACTGCCGCAACGATTCTGTTGCCACTCCGGCTCGCGCAAGTCCGACGGAAGCCTGGTCACAGAGGCGGATGTCATTATGCAGAATGCCCTGGCGCAAGCGCTGAGCGAGCAATGGCCGGATATCGATCTGCTGGGCGAAGAAATGACCGACGAGGCACAACAACGCGCGCTGCAACACAGTGACAGCGGCGTCTGGTGTGTTGACCCGGTGGACGGCACCAGCAATTTTTCCGCCGGCGTACCCTACTATGCGGTCTCGGTGGGACTGATTCGCAACGGCCGGGTGGAAATGGGCGTGGTCTACGACCCGAGCCGCAAGGAGTGTTTTGCCGCCGCGCGTGGCGAGGGCGCCTGGCTGAATGACACGCGCCTGCAGGCGCACCACCTCCCCACCCCGCTGTCCGACGGTATGGCGCTGATTGACCTGAAACGACTGGAACCCGCCCTGGCAAGCCGACTGGCTGCCGAACCACCCTACAAATCACAACGCAGCTTCGGCGCCGTGGCGCTGGACTGGTGCTGGCTGGCCGCCGGTCGCTGCCACGTTTACCTGCACGGAAAGCAAAAGCTCTGGGACTATGCGGCGGGCAGCCTGGTGCTTGAGGAAGCCGGCGGGTCCGCCGTGACACTGGAGGGTGAACCGGTATTCCGTCCTACGCTGGAACCTCGTTCCGCCGCTGCCGCGCTGGACCCGAACGTCTTCAAACAATGGGTGGACTGGCTGGGGATTACTTGCCGCTGAGAAACGCCAGCGCCTGGTTGCCCTGCTGGGCAAAATGCCGGAAGCTGGCGAAACTCTCCTCGTCCAGCTCACGGCCGCTGGGCTGACGGTCGGCATAGAAGACACCAATGACCTTGTTGTGAATCTCTATCGGCGTCACGAAGAAATCGGCGCCAAGCGTGATGTTTTTCACTTCCGTCGTCACCAGCGACACATCGCTATTTTCTCCCAGCCAGATTGACTTATGCTGTTCAATCACATGGGTAAAAATATTGTGTTTGCCAGCCACCGTCTCGACCTGGAACTGACGACGCAAACGCTCGTTGTCCACGCCCAGCGCATAACGCCCGGCGAGAAACCGCTGGTCAGGTGTGCGCAGCGCGAACAGGCTGCGGTCCATGCCGATACCGCGATACATCCCTTCCAGCACCATTTCCAGCACTAAATTGAAATCCGGCTGACTTTCCATCAGCGATGACAGCTCGCGCAGGATCTTTAGCTGCAAGGCAGGATCGGGATCGAGAAATTCCGTGACCGCTTCACCCAGCTCACACACTGCCGTTGCAGCTCTTTCACCTTTGGCCAGGGGAATCAGCTGGCTGGCCTTGTCAGCACCATAGAAAGCCGCTGTTTCTGCGGCTTCGCGGGCGTTATCCTGGACCAGTTCACGAACGGCCTCGACCGGCAGGTAAAGATTTTCCGCAATCCGCTCGACGAGTTTTGTGACACCGGGTTCCTTCCAGCCCTTCTCGGCCGCCACCGCCAGCTGGTATCCGAGGTCCACATTACCGGCACGCGGATTTTTATCGCTTTTCCCTTCAAGCGACTCTTCCAGCAGGGCGCCAAGTTTCCATTCACGACTCAGGCCCAGCGTCAGCTCACGTAGCGGAAAGCCAAGCACCTCGCGTTGTACTTTATCGCTATCACTATCAGGGTGCTGCCTCAGCTCCCTGTCCAGAGACTCCCCCGCCTCGCCGGCAAAAGCCCAGAACGCCATATCGCCCAGCCGGTACAGCAGTGTGGCAATAAACACTTCCTCCGGTGAACTGTCCTTGCGCTTGCGGGCGAAAGAACGCGCCTGAACCGCCGCGTGGAACGCTCGCCCCATCTCTTCAATAACGTGCTGCTTCTGCTTGCCCTTAAGCATCGATTCCACGATAGCAATGGACATACAAATACTGCGCACTTCCTGGAATCCCAGCACCACGACCGCGCGGCTGACCGTACTGATACTCTTGCCGACCGGGTTAAAGATGGGGCTGTTCGCTACGCGCAACAGCTTGGCGGTCATGGCGGCATCCTGGAGCACCACACGCGCCAGCTCCGCCGCACTGCTTTCCGCACTGTCGGATACCCGGGAAATATCCCCGGCAGTATGCGCAAAAACCGGCATACCGGACTCGCCCAGCCGGTTTACCCAGCCATCCAGGCCTTTTGGATCTGCGGCTTTCCGCCGTATCGGGGTAGCAGTTTCGCTCATGGTTTCACTTGG
>CAYYAP010000186.1:0-4274 GCA_964469575.1 uncultured Thiohalobacter sp. | reverse complement strand
CAGACACAGGGTTTATGTTCCGTTCACTGGAATTTATGGCCTCGTTCTTCGTGATCCTGGTGGGGCTGGTCGCTATCACCATTGTTGTTGTCTACATTCTCGATATCAGCCAGACCAAACAGGCGATCCGCCGCAACTACCCGGTCATTGCGCACTTCCGCTATTTTTTTGAGGACCTGGGCAAGTTCTTTCGCCAGTACTTCTTCGCCATGGACCGTGAAGAAATGCCCTTCAACCGCGCCGACCGTTCCTGGGTATACCGCGCGGCAAAAGACCTCGACAACACCACCGCTTTTGGTTCGACACGGTCCCTGTCACCACCAGGTACCGTACTGTTTGTGAACTGCCCCTTCCCGACACTCGGCACCGACGCGGCCAAAACCCGCGAAGTCACCATCGGGCCGAATTGTGAAAAACCCTATGTCACCGACGCCCTGTTCAATATCTCCGGCATGAGCTACGGCGCGCTGTCAAAACCGGCCATACAGGCCTTGTCTTCCGGTGCTGCAAAAAGCGGCTGCTGGATGAATACCGGTGAAGGCGGACTGTCGCCCTACCATCTTGAAGGCGGGGCTGACATTGTATTCCAGATCGGCACGGCAAAGTACGGCATACGCGACGAGCACGGCAATCTGAGTGATGACAGGCTGCGTGACGTCGCCACCCACGAACAGGTCAAAATGTTCGAAATCAAACTCAGCCAGGGTGCCAAGCCCGGTAAGGGCGGCATCCTGCCGGCCGTCAAGGTTACGAAAGCCATCGCCATGATCCGGGGCATTCCGGCCGGTGAGGACTCCATCAGCCCCAACCGCCACCCGGACGTCAGTTCGGTCGCTGACCTGCTGAATATGATCGAGCGCATCCGTACCGTGACCGGCAAACCGGTCGGCTTCAAGGCTGTTATCGGCGCCTATGGCTGGCTCGACGAGTTGTTCCAGGAAATCAATAAACGCGGCCAGCAGGCTGCCCCGGACTTCATCACCGTCGATAGCGCCGACGGTGGGACCGGTGCCGCCCCCACCAGCCTGATCGATTACATGGGCCTGCCTATCCAGGAAAGCCTGCCGCTGGTCACCGACAAGCTGCGGGAGCACGGTCTGAAGGACCGCGTCAAGGTCATCGCTTCCGGCAAGTTGATCACGCCGGCAGAGGCCGCCTGGGCCTTGTGTGTCGGCGCCGACTTCGTAGTATCGGCGCGTGGCTTCCTGTTTGCGCTCGGCTGCATCCAGGCCCTGCAATGCAACAAGAATACCTGTCCTACCGGCATAACCACCCATAATCCACACCTGCAAAAGGGTCTGGTCCCGCGCGTCAAGGCGGAACGGGTCGCCAACTATGTGAAAAATATGGTGTACGAAATCGGTGTCATTTCGCATTCCTGCGGCGTGCGCGAACCGCGTGAACTGAAGCGCTTCCACGCGCGCATTGTCACCGAGAGCGGTCGTTCCCTGTCACTGGAAGACATGTACTCCGACCACGCCATGCGCGCCATGCTCAAGCGCCAGGGCGTCGGTTCATGATTTTGAAAGGGAAAGTCGCTATCATCCACCGCAACGAAAAATAACCCGAAGGTATCGCACAGTGTCAGAGCATAAAATTCTTGTTACCGGGGGTGCCGGTTATATCGGCAGCCACGTGGTCCGCATGCTGAGCGGAGCCGGCCGCTCCGTAGTGGTGCTTGATAATCTGTCGACCGGGTTCAGCGATGCCGTTATCGGCGCGGAACTGGTGGTTGGCGACACCGGGGACCAGGCGCTTGTCAGCCAGGTACTTGCGGATCATAAGGTCGAAACGGTGCTGCACTTTGCCGCGCACACCATCGTGCCTGAATCCGTCGAAAAGCCACTCAAATATTATGGCAACAATACCTGCTGCACCCGTAGCCTGCTGGAGTGCTGTTCGGCGGCCGGGGTCAGGCATTTTATCTTTTCCTCTACCGCGGCCGTGTATGGCATTCCCGAGGATTCAATGTGTACCGAGGAAAGCCCGCTGTCGCCCATTAACCCTTATGGCACGTCAAAGCTGATGAGTGAAATGATGCTGCGCGATCTCGGCAAGGCCACCGACATGCGCCACGTTATCCTGCGCTATTTCAATGTCGCCGGCTCCGACCCGGAAGGCCGCATTGGCCAGTCGACGGAAAAGGCCACCCTGCTCATCAAGGTTGCGGCCGAGGTCGCTGTCGGCAAGCGCGAGCAACTCTATGTGTTCGGTACCGACTACCCCACCCCGGATGGCACCGGCGTACGCGACTATATCCACGTCGATGACCTTGCCGACGCGCATATCAAGGCTGTGGATTATCTTGCCGGTGGCGGTGAATCTGTCACGCTCAACTGCGGCTACGGCCATGGCTACAGCGTCAAGGAAGTGATCGATGCGGTGAATCGCTGCAATGGCGTACCGATCAAGGTTATCGAGGAGGCACGCCGCGCGGGCGACCCGCCGGCGCTTATTGCCAGGGCGGACCGGGCGCGTGAAGTGCTGGGCTGGACGCCCCGCCATGATGATCTCGATTTTATTGTCAGGACATCGCTCGACTGGGAGCGCAAGCTGGCAGGATAGCCCCGGGTTTCTGTAGGAGCGGGCTTGCCCGCGAACAGGGTTTGTAACGAAACCGCCGCAGGTTCGCGGGCAAGCCCGCTCCTACATGTTATCTGGCAACTGGAAGTCAGGCTGATGCCTGTACGTTCCGTTCACGCCGGCGGCGCACGGCGTCAGCCAGTTTCTCCAGCAATGGCACGGTATCGTCCCAGCTGATACAGGCGTCGGTAATGCTCTTGCCATACTCCAGTTCGACGCCGGGCACGGAATCCTGACGGCCTTCCTTGAGGTGGCTTTCAATCATCGCGCCGGTAATCCGCACGTCACCGGCTGCAATTTGCCCGGCCACATCCTCGCCGACCAGCAACTGGCGCTGAAACTGCTTGCTGCTGTTGCCGTGGCTGAAGTCAATCATCAGGCGCGCAGGCAACCCGGCTTTCTCCAGTTGCTCCGACGCCGCATCGACGCCAGCCGCATCATAGTTCGGTTCACGACCGCCACGCAGGATAATATGGCAATCGTTATTACCGGCCGTCGAAAAAATGGCCGCGCGCCCCTGCTTGGTCAAGGCCAGGAAATTATGCGCTTGTGACGAAGAGCGGATGGCATCAATGGCGATACGCATGCTGCCGTCTGTTCCGTTCTTGAAGCCGACCGCGCAGGACAACCCGGAGGCCAGTTCACGATGCACCTGGCTTTCCGTCGTGCGCGCACCGATAGCGCCCCAGCTGATCAGGTCCGAAACATACTGCGGCGACATCAGATCGAGGTACTCGGTCGCCGCCGGGATGCCGTTATCGTTCAGCTCAAGCAACAGCTTACGTGCCAGTTTCAGGCCTTTGTTGATATTAAAACTGCCATCCAGGTCCGGGTCGTTGATCAAACCCTTCCAGCCGACTGTGGTGCGGGGTTTCTCGAAGTACACCCGCATGACAATCAGCAGGTCATCGGAAAGACGCTCGCGCACGGCTTTCAGGCGGTCGCCGTATTCCAGTGCGGCGGCCGGATTGTGGATGGAGCAGGGACCGACAACCACCAGCAAGCGGTCATCTTCACCGTGCAGAATGCGGTGAATCGTCTGACGGGTATCGTGGGTGGTGCGCGCCGCCGCTTCCGTCACCGGAAACTCCGCCTGCAGTTCCGCGTAGGGAACCACTTCGCGCATATCCACAATTCTCAGGTCGTCGGTCTGGTAAGGCATGGTCAAAAAGCCGGTCTACAGTTTGGAAAGCTCGGCATTATACACGACCCGGAGGGGTTTGTTTTCAGGCGCTTGCAGGTAAAAACAGATAGTTACGGTGCTCCATCGTAGCCTTGCGACAGGGGTGGCGATCAAACTCCCCGCAGGGAATATGCCGGCCATCCTGGATGAAAAACCCCTCGTATCCAAGCCCGGACAGAAAGGCGAATAAGTCACCCTGCGCGGCCTCGCGGTGATGGCATTCCACCTGCAGGACCGGGGAACAGCGTTTGAGCAGGTGTTCCGCACCCTGCATGACCGCCAGTTCATGTCCCTCGACATCACATTTGATAAACGCCACATCATCCATGCCGGTCAGCGCGGCGTAGTCATCCAGCGTGGTACAACGTACCGTGACCCCCTCGCCACCCGGCATGGCTTCGAAAGAGGCATCCCCCGCACCCGCTGCACGGCGGTACAACATCGTATCGCCCGCCTGCACGGATAGCGCACAGGGCATCAGCTCGACATTGGAGAGGGAAAAACTGTC
>CAYYAP010000185.1:0-4373 GCA_964469575.1 uncultured Thiohalobacter sp. | reverse complement strand
GGACGCGGGATCGGCGGATTACCGGCAACTCCGATAATCGCCCGCAGGCTAAACAGCTCGCTGCAGACGCGCCAGCACCGCGCCGGAATCGAGCATCGCACGAACTGTATCTGCGGCGGTCATGAGGGTGCTATAGCGTCCCAGGTGCCACAGACACAGTGCGGCTGAATAGACCAGTGCGTCCCGGGTAGGGCCCAGTTTGCCATCCAGGGCTTCAAGGCCTGCCTGTGCCGCAGCTTCGGCAGCCGCTGTGGCATCCACAGAGCCGGTAATTCTGTCTGCCTTTATCTCGCGGGTGAATGCCTCGGGCAGTGGTGCGGCGCGAGCGTCCTGCTCGATGCCGAGTTCGGCGGGCTTTATATCCAGGGACTGTTCTTCGCCCTTGTCGTGGTAGTAAAAGATCTTACCAGTCTGGCGCAGGGAGGGGACCACGCCGCCTTCCACGCCCCGTACCACCAGCGCAGAGTCGAATCCGGCATGCCGGGCCAGCAGTGTATACAGCCGCGCATAGGGTTTGTGGACGAAGCCGGTTAGCAAACGGGTCTTTTGGCGTCCGCGTACCGGCCCGGTCATGGGCCAGCAAAATGCGGTGGCCGCTGATTTCCGCGCACCTCATGGTTCCCGGTGCGAGTTCGTCCAGTGTCGCAAGCTTGACAAAGGTTCCTGACATGGCAGGTCTCCACGAGCCCTTCATTTCCCCGGCCTTTCCTGATCTGGCTGCCTCTTGTCTGTCCACAGACCGGGTTGCAACAGACCGGACATTCAATGCTGTTTCATGTTTGACTCTAGTCGGTACTGCCTGCAGTGCCAACCACAAAGGAAAGGGGGAAATGGGTAATGGAACGGTCACTCTGTTATTGCCGATTTCGCAATAACTCAACAGTGTTCAACTACAATTACAGCAAAGGACAAGTTGTACAAATCCTGTAAAAATAATTCAGGGCGAAACTCGTTCCAGGGGCAGGGGGTGTTTCAGAATCACGCAATTACGCGTGGAGGAGGTTGGCATCATGAACATCCGATGCACGATGGATCCTATCAGCTGGCACGAAGTTAGTAATCTGGATGAGGCACCATGCCTCTACGAGGGAGACGGGGAAAACGGTATCGAGATCTACTTCGAAAACGAAGAGGATCGGCAGATCTATCTCTCCCTTGGTCAAGACCATAGGATTGTTTTACAGAGCAACGATTCAGATGATTACGTTGCGGAAGGCTGAACGTTCTCTCTGATCAATGGTGTCACACGACATTGATCCAGGGGAGCTTGAAGAAGCTGTTCTGCGCTACCATGAGCGGACCAAGCATTACCTTGAGCACTATGCGCGTGCCCTCGGCTACCTGGACTGGCTAACCCAGCCGGACCCTTTCCGCCGCTTCGATGGCGCCGGGTTGGTTCGCCTGGATGAATCACCGGCCGGGCCCAAACCCTCCTATGACACGCTGTTCGGCCCCGGTATTATCGCCCCCGAACCCATTAATCGCGCCACCATCTCCCAACTGTTTTTCGACAGTCTGGCGCTGTCTGCCTGGAAGGTGGCAGGAACCACACGCTGGTCGCTGCGTGTTAATCCATCCAGCGGCAACCTGCACCCGACGGAGGGTTATCTGGTTACCGGCCCCATTGATGGGCTGACCAAACAGGGGGGCGTATTTCATTACACTCCGTACGAACATGCGCTGGAAGAGCGTTTCGTGTTATCACCAGCGCTGTGGCAGACACTGACCCGTGATCTACCGGAAGGCATCTTACTGGTGGGGCTTTGCAGTATCTATTGGCGGGAGTCCTGGAAATACGGTGAACGTGCGTTTCGTTACTGCCAACATGATGTAGGGCACGCGATCGCCGCAGTGACGATTGCCGCACGCATATTGGGGTGGCGAACTGTTTTGCTTGGCTGGCCAGAGGATGCCTCTATCGCCACTTTGCTCGGTGTCGACAGGCAGAAAGGGATAGAAGCCGAACACCCGGACTGTCTGATCGCGGTTCTGCCCGGCGGCGCCGGCAGCGATATCGAAGCTGTTCGCACCTGGGACGTGCCGCCTGAGGTGCTGGAAACGCTGGCGGCGGCTGCGCCAGCCGGTATTCCCAGGCCATTGAGTCAGGACCATCACGACTGGCAGCTAATCGATACCGTGTCGGAAGCATCGACTAAAGCCCAATCGTCAGGCGCAGACCTTTGCTACCGTCCCGAGGTCGTGGTTGGACTGGAGGAGCTTCGATATGCCGCGTTGTCCGCGCGCCAGATTGTCCGCCAGCGACGCAGCGCCCTGGCCATGGATGGCTGCACGGATATTACACGCAACACCTTCTACCGCATGTTGCAAAGTATTATGCCCGATACCAATCCTGCCGCTTTCCAGCCACTTTCATGGAGGCCTTGTGTGCATCCCGCTGTCTTTGTCCACCGGGTTACCGGCCTGGAGCCGGGACTCTACCTGCTGGTGCGGCAACCGGCTGCGCTTAAACGGCTCAGAGGGTGTATTGCCAGTGAGTTTGTGTGGGAACGCGTTGAAGACTGCCCCTCCGGCCTCACACTGTATTGCTTGCAGGAGGGCGATTTCCGGTCTGCGGCGCGGACGGTCTCGTGCCATCAGGACATTGCCGGCGATGGTGCTTTTTCACTCGCTATGCTGGCAGAATTCGAGGCGCCGCTGCTGGAACACGGCGCCTGGTTCTATAAACGCCTCTTTTGGGAAACGGGTGTTATCGGCCAGGTGCTGTACCTTGAGGCGGAGGCGGCCGGCATCCGTGCCACCGGCATTGGCTGTTTCTTCGACGATGTCATGCACGAGCTGCTCGGTATCTTCGACCGACGTTTCCAGAGCCTCTATCACTTTACAGTGGGTGGGCACGTCGAGGATCCGCGCTTGCGTACCGACCTGGCCTACGCCCATCTGCGCAGGCGGTAGGGTACATATGCTGGAATAATTGTTATCTATGGAAACAGAAAGGGCGGGTGTGCGGTGTTATTTTGCGCGGTGACGAAGGTATGATGACGCCATGATCACTATCAACAGCTGCCGGGATATCCATGGCCGTTAAACAGATACTCTACATGGGCAACCCCGGACTGCTGGAAGTGGCCGAACCCATCAAGCAGTTTGATAGACCGGAATTGCATACCCTGGTGGACGATCTCATCGATACGATGCGCACAGAAGAGGGTGTCGGACTTGCCGCTCCACAGATCGGCATTGGCCTCAGGGTGGTGGTGTTCGGATTTGACAGCAATCCGCGCTATCCCGATGCCGAGGCAGTGCCGCAAACGGTGCTCGTCAACCCGCTCATTGAATCCCTGTCCGAACACCAGGAAGATGGCTGGGAGGGCTGCCTCAGCGTGCCCGGCCTGCGTGGCATGGTGCCACGCTACACCCACATTCGATACTCGGGCGTTGATCAGTTTGGTAACCCGATAGAACGGGAAGCCAGTGATTTTCACGCGCGCGTAGTACAACACGAATGCGATCACCTGGACGGTATTCTGTATCCGCAGCGCATGACCAATATGAGTCAGTTCGGGTTTATCCAGGCGCTTGAAGCCAGCGGCCAACTCACCCGCATGCCTTGTGACACGGCTACCGATTGACCCGAATGTGGCCCGTCGGGTCATCCTGTTTGGCAGTGAAGGCGGTTATTCCCGCCCGGTGCTCGAACGCCTGTTGTCAAGCGGTGTGCAGGTTGATGCTGTTGTTTTACCCGCACCAGGCCGTACACATATTGATACCCGGTTTCCTGTCAGCGTGGAAACACCGGTACAGTCTACTGGTTTGCCAGGCCTGGCAACTGCACACGACATACCGCTCTACCGGTCACAGACACTTGATGACCCGCAGCTAATACAGAAGCTCAGTACACTGGAGCCGGAGTTTGGTCTGATGGCCTGTTTTCCTCTGAAGCTGCCGGCGGTACTGCGAGGCGTACCGCGCCTGGCGTGCTGGAACCTGCATCCGTCGCTGTTACCAGCCTACCGCGGTCCCGCACCACTCTACTGGCAATTGCGTCTGCAGGAAACTCGCACCGGCCTGACACTGCACGAAGTCACTGACAGGGTTGATGCCGGCAATATTGTTGCACAGCGGAGACTGCCGCTGCCTGACAAGCGCGGCAACGCCGAGCTTGACGCCTGGGTGGCCGAATTCGGTGTGGAGCTTTTTATCCGGAGTATGGATGATTACCTGCATGATCGACTGGCATCGATACCGCAGGACGAGGCCCGGGCCAGTTATTACCCCTGTCCGGAGCAGGTGGCGTTAGGCCCCGTGACGTAGGGTTCGGAGGTAATCAACTCGGACTTTCCCTGATTCGTTATAGATGCTAGTAGATTGTTGCGCCAAAAATTTTAACTTCACCATCTTCAGCTGCGAGTACC
>CAYYAP010000184.1:0-4394 GCA_964469575.1 uncultured Thiohalobacter sp. | reverse complement strand
CGGATGTCTTCACTGAGTTTTGCGCTGCTTTCCTCGGTGGCCGCGTGGATCAGTTTGGCGAGTTCTTCCTTTAACACCGCCTCTATCTTCCAGCTGACCAGTTTTTGCAAGTCGTCGGTCAGGTCGTTGATCCGCTCGCGAACCTGTTCTTTATCGAGCAGGGCTTCGACAATTTCCTGGTTGGTGAGGTCAGGGCCTGGGGTTGCCGTCGGGTCAGCCAGGGCATTCAGATCGACCGGGTGTTCCAGTATCGGAATACCTTCGTCATCGAGTTTGAGGGGGGATTCTTCCATCAGGATTTGATCTCGTGGGTGCGTAGCGGGTAGCCGCGTTCCTTGTAAAAACTGTAGCGGCTGCGACCCTGCTGGCGCACGGTGTTATCCGTGTTGACCAGTTCCGCCACGCGTTCAAAGCGGCTGAAGAACAGCGGTACGTCGCTCGCCAGGTTAATCAGCACCTGGCTGGCATCCGGTTCCGCATCATGGCCGAGCAGCACGGGGGGCGGTGTGCCCCCGGCGTCCTGGACGATGCTGTGCGGGACAAAGCTGTTCTGCTGAAATGTCCACAACAGGGTGTCGAGTTCGCGGGTCTGTTCGGCTGACGCGGTGTGGATAAACACCCGCTGACCCAGTCGGAAAACCTTGTCCGCCAGTCGGCAGGCAAAGCGCAGGCGCGATTTTTGCGCGCCGTCAGCCAGCACATAAAAATCGACTTCTGTCATTTGGCCTTTGCCATCAGGTACTGTGTGAGCAACGGTACCGGGCGGCCCGTGGCGCCCTTGGCATTACCCGATTTCCAGGCGACACCGGCGATATCCAGGTGCGCCCAGCGGTAGTCCTTCGTGTAGCGTGACAGGAAGCAGGCGGCCGTGATGCTGCCGGCGTCACGCCCGCCGATGTTGGCCATGTCGGCGAAGTTGCTGCACAGCTGTTCATCGTATTCATCCCACAGCGGCATTTGCCAGGCGCGGTCGCCGGTCGACTGGCCGGCATCGAGCAGCGCGTCGGACAGGGGCTGATCATTACTGAACAGCCCGGTGGCGTGTTTACCCAGTGCGACAACGCAGGCGCCGGTGAGCGTAGCGATATCGATGACAACATCCGGTTTGAATTTCCCGGCATAAGTGAGTGCATCGCAAAGAATCAGCCGGCCTTCCGCGTCGGTGTTGAGGACCTCGATGGTCTGCCCGCTCATGCTGGTGACAATATCGCCCGGTTTGGTGGCCAGGCCATCGGGCAGGTTCTCGGTGGAAGGCACGATACCCACCAGGTTGACCGGCAGCTTCATTTCCGCCACGGCGGAAACGGTGCCGAATACACTGGCCGCGCCACACATATCGAACTTCATTTCATCCATGGCGGAACCCGGTTTGAGGGAGATACCGCCGGAATCGAAGGTGACGCCCTTGCCGACCAGTACCGTCGGCTTGCCGTTCTTTTTGCCGCCGTTGTATTGCATGACAATCAGTTTGGCCGGCTGGCGGCTGCCGCGTGACACGGACAGCAGCGCGCCCATGCCGAGTTTTTCCATGTCCTTTTCTTCCAGTATCCGTACCTTGAGTGAAGGGAAAGTCTTCTTCAGGGCCCGGGCCTGGTCGGCAAGGTCAGAGGGTGTACAGTAATTGCCCGGGCGGTTACCCAGGGTGCGAGCGAGGTTCATGCCGTGGGCAATGGCGGCGCCGGCGCGTACGCCCGCGCGAATGGCGGACCCGTCCGCGCGGCTGGCGCTGGCGACACTGAGGCGGCGCAACGGGTGTCTGGGCGGTTTGGCGTCGCTTTTGAGCTCATCAAAACGGTACACGGCGTCTTCGCTGGCGGCGACAAGCTGTTGGGTTTTCCACGAGATATCGCGATCTTCCACCTCAACCTCGGTCAGCCAGCTGGCGGCATCACCGGCGCCGCTGTCCTGCAGGGTGCTGGCAGCGGCCGATGCCAGCTTGTTGAACGCCTGCGGCGACAGGGTTTTATCCTTTCCACAGCCAACGACGAGAATGCGTTTCGCCTTGATGTTGCCGGCCGGGGCGAGGATCAGCGTGGTTTTGCCGCAGTCAGTATTGATATCGCCCTGTTTGATCAGGGCGCTGATCTGGCCCCCACTGGCCTTGTCGAGGCATGTTGCCGCGGCTGACAGGCGGCGTGGCGACGAAACGGCGACGACCACGCAGCCACTGGCCAACGTATCGGCTTCGCCGGTTTTGCTATTGAAGTCCATGAACTGCTCCCTCGGTTGGAATTTCGATGCGTTATGCTGGATTATCGCACTGGCGCAAATTTAACAGGCCGGGCGCTGATTTGAAATGCCGCAACGGCCGTAAAGGAAAACGCTACGCCCCATGTCTTCAGTCCTGCATCGTTACCTTGGCCGTGAATTGCTGCGCTACTGGCTGGCGTTCACGCTGGTGCTGTGGCTGGTGCTGCTGACGGCGCGCTTTTCATTGTACCTTG
Organism: uncultured Thiohalobacter sp.; assembly: GCA_964469575.1. Lineage (GTDB taxonomy): Bacteria > Pseudomonadota > Gammaproteobacteria > DSM-19610 > DSM-19610 > Thiogranum. The sequence continues at coordinate 1,950 of CAYYAP010000184.1, read as the reverse complement.
GACAGGCCGCCAGCGGACGCATTCCGGCCGATACGGTGTTGTGGCTACTGGGGCTTAAATCCGTCGGGTTTTTTGTCTTTCTTCTGCCATTGACCCTGTTCCTGGCGCTGTTGTGGCTACTGGGACGGCTCAACCATGACAGTGAGACCCTGGCGCTGGCTGCCAGCGGGGTGGGGCCGCGGCAACTCTACCGGGTATTCGCCATGCCGGTACTACTGGCGACGATGCTGGTGGCGGTACTGAGCGCCTGGCTGGTGCCGCAGACGGCGGCGCAAGGGTATCGCCAGCGCGCTGAGGCGGAACAGCGTCTGGATGCTTCGGCACTGTCGCCGGGACAGTTCAATTTTCTGCGTGGTGGCAAATGGCTGGTGTACGCGCGCCACGCCGGTACCACCCCCGGTTCGCTGCGGGACCTGTTTATCTACATCGACCACACGCCGCGTCCACAGGTGCTGGTGGCGCAACGCGCCTCCGTCGAGACACATGCCGGTAACCGTTACCTGGTGCTCGGCGAGGGTTACCAGTACGACGGCCGGGCCGGGCAGGCCGACTACCGGCGATTGCGTTTTCATGACTACCGGATTCGACTCAACCCGTCGCAGGTCAGGGTGCCGGACAAACAGGATGCCGTCAGCACAGCCGATCTGCTGGGTGAGCGGTCACCGGCGGCCCGCGCAGAACTGGCCATGCGTGTGGCAAGACCGTTAAGCGTACTGGTCCTGGTCCTGATCGCCATTCCCCTTGCGCGGTTTCGGCCTGCGGGCAGCCGTTACACGCCGTTATGGCTCGGTGTGCCGGTGTTTACCCTGTATTTCAGCCTGCTGGGTGTCGGGCGACTGTGGATCGAACAGGGCAGGCCGGTTGGCGAACTCGGACTCTGGTGGGTGCATGGGTTCATGCTGTTGCTCACCGGCGCGGCGTTATTCCTGCGCAGGCGGTTTGCCGCATGAAACGCCTGGACCGTTATATAGCGCGTTCATTGCTATCGGCAACACTACTGGCCTGGCTGGTGATGATTGCGCTTGAAGGCCTGTTTACCTTACTGGGTGAACTGGGTGACATCGGTCGGGGACATTATGGCTGGCAGGATGCGGTGTGGTTCGTGTTGCTGTCGCTACCGGCCAAAGCCTGGCAGGTGTTCCCGATGGCCGTGTTAATCGGGACATTACTGGGGCTGGGTAACCTGGTCGCCCAGGGAGAATTGAACGCGTTTCGACTGGCCGGGTGCTCGTCGCTGCGTCTCGGGTTTTCCGTGTTGTTTGCCGGTATGTTGATGCTGGTATTTGCCTTGCCAGTCGGAGAAGTTATTGCGCCAGCGGCCAGCCAATACGCCAGCAACCTGCGTACCCGGGCTATTTTTGGTGATGTGGGTATGCACGGTGGCAGTGGGTTCTGGGTGCGCAAGGGGCGGCAGATGATCCAGGTCGGCAATACGGAGCATGATGGCAGCCTGTTCGATATACATATTTACACGCTTGATGAAACCCCCCGGCTGGTTGCTGCCAGCGCTATCGCCTCGGCTATGCATAGTACCGAGGGCTGGATACTGAAAGATATCCGTCGCACCCGCTTTACCGGGCAGGGTGTAGATATCGAACAGCAAAAACAGGCGACAGTGAAGCAGTTGGTTGATCCACAACTGGCGCGCCTGCTTGCGCAGCGGGTTGGCGCGTTTTCCCTGCCACAACTCATGCGCTACATCGAAGGTCTGGAGCGTGGCGGTATGCGGGTTGACCGCTACCGGCTGGAATTCTGGCAACGTGTCACGGCGCCACTGGCGGTACTGGCCATGTTGTTGTTATCGGTCGGCATGGTGCTGGGTCCACTGGGCCGTCAGGGCGTGGGACTGCGGGTGCTGGTCGGTGTTTTACTGGGGCTGTTTTTCAGGCTTGCGAGCGAGATGTCGGCACACGCCGGGCTGGTCTACGGTAGTACGCCCTGGTTTGCCGC
>CAYYAP010000183.1:1673-4398 GCA_964469575.1 uncultured Thiohalobacter sp. | reverse complement strand
CCCTAATAGATGACGATGGAGCAGCCGCTATACTGAGTGACGAAAACCGAATACTTCACCCGGGATTGCACCATCAACTGCTTATGGAAGACACCGTCACACCCTTTCAGCTCAAACCCTCGGATTTACCGGCGCCGCCCAATGAGGCTATTCGCGTCGTTCAGGCCTGCTCAAAAAGCAACCTTGACAGCCACGCTCTGGCAGCCATGGTTACCAATGATCCAATTTTAACCGCCGAGCTCCTGCGGGTTGCCAATTCTGCATTTTTTGGCCTGGCCAGCCAGGTCAAGTCAGTGTCACGCGCAGTGACCATTTTGGGCAACCGTGCCTTGCGCAACCTGGTGCTGTGTATCACGATGCGCGATGCCCTACGCACAGATTCCATTCCCGGCTTCGAAATTGACGTCTTTTGGGAAGATGCGCTAAGGCGGGCGGTGAGCGCGCGCAGTTTGGCCGGCCTGGCCGGTCTGGATGCCAATGAGTGCTTCACGGCCGGATTATTGCAGGATTTTGGTTTGCTGGTGTTGTTGTACATGATGCCTGACCGTGTTCAAAACTGGCAGGCGCTGATGCAGGCCACCCCCGAACAGCGCCGTGATCTGGAGATCGAACTGTTTCATACCACGCACGATAAAGTCGGTTTATCGCTCGCGACCAGTTGGGGGTTACCGCCTGATCTGGCACTGGCCATGGCTTATCATCACGATGGCCCACCCGCTGGAGCAGCCCCGCAAGATGTCATGTGTTGCCAGGTCGCGACCTGCGCCGACTGGATGGCGGCGGTCTACCGCAGCGACGACAAGCGGCTGGCAATCCAACATACACGTTCGCTGATGAAGAAATACTTCGAAGTCAGTCACGAGCAGGTGGATCAGCTGTTGCAAAGTGTCTCCGAGTCTGTTGCCGAGGCAGCCAGCGCCATGGGTATACAGGTAACAGAGCAGATTCAGTTTGATGTGGTTTTACGCGAGGCCAATCTGCGTCTGGCGGAAGAGAATCTCAGCTATCAGGAACTGGTCTGGCGCCTCGAACAAACACTGGAGGAACGCGACCGTATCGCCGATGAACTACGCTGCGAACTGGAGTTGGCGCGCGAAGTACAAAAGAGTTTATTGCCCTGCCACGCAGACCAGATGGCCAACATGGCAGGCCTGAACCTATCAGCGAAGTCGTTATCCGGAGATTTCTATGATTACTACCGGCTGGTGGATGGCCGTGTCGCCTTTTGCCTGGCCGATGTGTCGGGCAAGGGCATGCATGCTGCGTTGCTGATGGCCAAGACGGCAAGCCTGTTCCGTTGTCTGGGCAAGTCTATTAACGACCCAGGTGTACTGCTGGGTATGCTCAACCGGGAAATTGCCGAAACCGCCATACGCGGCATGTTCGTTACAATGCTGGCCGGCGTCATTGAGCCTGCCAGCGGCGAAGTCGTGCTGGCCAATGCCGGACATCCACCGGCCCTGCAAATGGGCGGCGCTGGGCTGATTGCTGAGTATCCTGCCGAGGCTCCGCCTTTGGGTATTGATCCTGATGGTGTTTTTCCCAGTCGTAAATTCGGTTTGCGGGGTGATTGTTTATACCTTTACACGGATGGTTTGCTGGAAGCGCGTATTGGTGACTACCGGCTGGAAAGGGCGGGGCTGTTGCGGTTGCTGAAAGCGCATTCGCATGTGCGCCTTGATGTGCGTGCTCAGGCTATTGCCAATGCCGTCCTGGATGACGGCGGCATCATCGAGGACGATTTGACCATGGTGATTATTGAGGGTTGACCAGTATTCCTTTCTCTCCAGCATGATACAACAGCTGCCTTGCTAACACTCAAACCGGACATTAGCATTCCTGTCTCAAAGAGCTGAAATGGAGTTGGAAGCGGGTCATCATATTTACAGACGGTTCCGTACAGTTATTGACAGAACTCCAAGTAACCCCTAAAAGCGGCATCTTTCAAATCTGAAAGGTACTCCCGAGATGCCGCCTCACCCTCTGTAAAACTACCTGGTTCCGGCCCAGTTGCGGACCCCGGTTCCGAAGCGGGGTCGGATTCAGCTTGGCAGGTTTGACCTGGGATACGCACACCAGTCTCTCAACGCGTTTTATTTTCCCGCTCCCTTAGCCATTGCCCCCCTCCAACGACAAATGAATACAGGTAGGTGGTGATGAAGGCCGCTGCGATGAGTGGCGTAGTGGCCGGTATGAGCCATGCTGCTACCAGCGCCACGTTCACAAAAGTCACCGCAGTGGCGGTTTTTGCCAGCCCGCGAATAAGGACAGGTAACTTGAACGGCACGATCAACGTCACCGAATGCAATATAAATATCAGAACCAGATAGAACCCAGGATCAACATTAAACATTTGTATCAACAGGAGGACGAACAGCATGTGGCGCATGAGTTCATTAGTCGGCGAACCGCTGCCTGACACCACATCAGGATTAAGCCGAGAAGTGGCACGAAGAATAATCGCCGCGGCAGCGATCATGCTCCCCATCAGGACCAGCCCCCCAAAATGTGCGCCCACCGCCAAAGTCAGTGCCACATGGGCGACTGCATCGCAGACATTGTCTAGATCGGCACCGAACCGGCTGCGGATATTCAACTTGGCAGCCAGTATGCCGTCAAGGTCGTCCATCACATTATTGAAAATGATTAACGGGATTAGATAATGATAACCATCTTCCAGGAACAGCAACACCAGGGGGAGCACACCAAGTATCGATGTTGCATT
>CAYYAP010000183.1:0-1573 GCA_964469575.1 uncultured Thiohalobacter sp. | reverse complement strand
CATCTTCCAGGAACAGCAACACCAGGGGGAGCACACCAAGTATCGATGTTGCATTTGCCAGATTCCGATAGATAAAGTTTCCTTGAGGCTTTCCCATACGTTTATCTGAACAGCTTACTCATTAACAATCGGTCCGTTTCCGAGCACAAAGAAATGATTCTCCAGGTTCGGAAACGGGATTCCGAGGACCTTGGGGAGACCTTTGATCCAGGGCGCTCCCAAACGCATGCTCCAGTAGGTCAGATGGCCCATGATTTGGAGTACCTGAAACGGTTCCGGGACGACCCGCTTCCATTTCTTGATCAGCTCACACCCCATCTGCATCAGAATATAGGGCTCGTTTCTTTCAACGTGCCTGAGTGTTAATCCGCATTGTTTAAAAATACGTTTATAATCCGGTACAGAACGATAAACGACGGGATAGTCGCCAGTAAGCGTCACCATCTCACCCCGAACTGTCGACTCGCGGCACAGGATGATCCCATCCGGCCCGAGACACGGGATCAACTTTTGCAACAGGGTGATCACGTCATTTTCGTCGAGGTACATGAGCAGGCCGCCGAGAAAGACGACGCGATAGTGGCCATCAGGCTCGAATGACTGAACATTACCGTGCAGGGTGCGGATGTTGGCGTACGGGGCGCATCGCCACGCCAGCGACTGGTAGAGTGCATTGCTGCCCTCGACCGCGACCACCTGGGAGAAACTGCGAGCAAACCCCTCGGCCCAATACCCGACACCACTGCCGAGATCCAGAATCGTGCCATTGCGTTCCACACTGCGAAGCAAGCGCCGTACGATCCGGGCCTCCTCACGGAAACGAAAAGCGCCCGCACTCACCGGAAAGCCGAAGCCATCCATCATGTACGGTCCGAGGATCGAGGACCTGACACTCTCCCAGTACCGGGTGACGGATGCGTGGTCGATCTCAGGCAAGGTCATGCCGCCGGCTCGATAACTATCGGAAAACGTCTGGCAATGGCGCGGGGCCGGGAAAACAGGGCCTCCGCCTCGTACAGATCCGCCCTGGTATCGATCTCATACCATCGGTCTGCATCAAAGAAAACTGCGTCGAAAGAGAGTGTGCCGTCAGCGACCATCTCGGCAAATACGGCCTCGTAATACTCACCGAGCCTGCCTTCTGATACATAGCGGCTTAACCTTTCTTCAATCTTGGCCCATGAATTGAGGGATAAGCTGTAGAGATTGACCGTTTTGTACTGACAAGCATCATCACAATGATCACCACCCATGCGAAAAGCTGTCACCCGCAGCGCCTCCAACCCTGGCTCCGCCCCGAGCTCCACTGTCGTGCCATTCATCCAGGGGAGTATCCTGGAAATCGCCATCTTGTCAGGTTGGAGCATGTCATCCAGCATTCTAGTTTCGAAAACCAAGTCACTCTCCACCAGCAAAAACGACTCCCGGATCTGCTGCCGGGCCAACCAGAGAGAATAGATGTTATTGGTTGTCCGGTAATCTGGATTGATGACGTAATCAACCCGCATATCACCTGCGTGTTGTTGCAGAAATTCCTGGATACGATCACCCAAGTGTCCAATCACCACAACCA
>CAYYAP010000182.1:0-4415 GCA_964469575.1 uncultured Thiohalobacter sp. | reverse complement strand
AGTAACGGGTTAATGACTTCCGAACGACGCCGGTACGCCAGCGTCAGATCGCGGCGGAGCAGGATGGCAAAGGCCTGTGGAAGTGTTGCAGGTTTCATTCAGAAAGATTAATACGCGTGATGTCGGCGCTGTCCAGCCCCACCGGGTGATGCGAAGTAACCGCCAGCATACCACCGTCGGCGAGATGTGTGTTAATCATGTTCTCAATCAGGGAAATTCCGTGGGTATCCAGCGAGGTAAAAGGTTCGTCGAGAATCCACAATGGCGATCGGGTTACCAGCAGCCGCGCCAGCGCCAGCCGGCGCTTCTGCCCGGCCGACAGGTTGATGGTAGAGACATCATCGAAACCACCGAGTTCCACGGCCTCCAGCGCGTCGGAGATTTCCAGCCCCGAGGGGGTGCCAAGACTGCGGGCGAAGACCAGGTTTTCCTCCGCAGTCAGTTCCAGTTTGATGCCATCCTTGTGTCCGACCCAGGCGGTAGCGGCGTTGTAGCCGGTGGCCAGCCGGTAGATATCTCCACCATTCCAGTGGATCGTGCCTTCATCCGGCTGACGGATACCACAGAGAATGCGTAGCAGTGAGGTTTTTCCACTCCCGTTGCGACCCTCGACCAACACCGCCTGACCGGCTTTCAGGGTGAAGGACAGGCTATCGAATAATGTGCGGTCGTCACGGATACAGGTAAGATCGCGCGCTTCCAGTGTGGCAGCCGTGTAGGTGTGGGTCATGCGCCTCAGTACAGTCTGACTCGTCGTAACGCGAGTCTAACCGATGCGTGCAGACGGGTCGAACACCGCCAGGCGATTCTGTTGCCTGACGGATACAGTTTCCGTGTGAGGTTTTTGTTTACTGCAGGCGTGCTCGCCGGAAGCGCGCCTTGAATCGTTGCAATAATGTCATGGGTTTAGCGTCGATGGACGCCCCCTGTCCAGCATGTTCAACGGCGCCGCTGCTGGAGAAAGATAATTTCATCCGGTTCCAGTTGACCAGCGTGTTGCCGGCCGCGACCGTAGCCAGGCCCAGCGGATCGGCGCCGAGTGTGCCGACCAGGGTTTTGAGGTAATGACGGCTCTGAACCTGCTTAAGTCGCTCTGTTGCGCGCTGGTAACGGCCGGCGATATCCAGGCGTTCTGCCTCGTCAGCGTAGTCGGCATCATCGAGGAACTGTTTCAGGTAACTGACATGGCGCTGCCACAGGGCAATGTCCCGGTGCTGCTTGACCTCCAGCCGCTGTTTATACCAGCGGGATTTGAGCAGGTGTTCCCGCGTGAACATGGCGCGGAACGCCGGGTGCTGTGCATCCATGCCCTCATGTTCGCCGCGGGCCATGATATGGATGAGCGCCTGCAGGGGCGGGCAGGCATCCTCGATGCTGCCGTCGTCGATGTAACGTTGTGCCTCGCGCTGTTGCGCTTCCACGATATTGTGGACACCATCGACAAAGATATCGAGACTCTGGGTTTCCGGTTTCAGGATTTCGTCAGCGAATACCGCGCAGGGGTTATCAAAAATCTTGCCGAAGAAACCGTGTACAAAACGGCTGGTGATGCGGTAGCCCAGCCGGCTGGCCAGTACCCGCTCGCCGTTATGCTCGAAGTCATCGAGTTTTTCCAGGTAACCGTTTTCGATCAGCCAGGCCGGTTCACGCTGCTGTGGTTCGAGGCGTGCCCAGATTTCCGGGACCAGCAGGCTGATGTCGTGATCGACGCGTACCTCCGGCCCGACATAACCGGCGGAACTGGAAAAGCCTGCGTAGCCGGTGAGCACAAAGGACACCAGCGCATTGTTCAGGTCGGCGATGGTGCGCAGGGCATTGAACGGCCCCTTGGTGAGCGCGCCTTCGCTGCCGGCGCCGGTGGTGGAGGGCGACTTGCCGGTGAGGCTGCACAGAAAATCCATGAACAGTTCCGGCAGTTCCTGGTAGTGGATCGGGTTGTAGACCGCCAGCGGGCGAATACCGGGTTCCGGCGGGTTGTTGCGCCGGCCGGCCAGCACTGCATCGACCGGGTGGCAGACCGATTGTTGCAGGGGTAATTTGCGGTGCAGGCGGGTGCTCATTTCCGCGACGTATTTGCGTACCGGGTTGACCAGGTCAGGGCGGGTTTGCAGGTAACGCGGGTTTTTCGACGGTGCGCCATCGACCCTGCGCGGATGTGCGGACGATACGACATACGCGCTGCCTTCTTCGCAGGCGGACTTCAGCGTGTCCTGCATGGGGCGGGTGAATTGATAGAAGGTATGTACGTCTTCCACCAGCTCGGTAACCTTGTCGTGGTCAAGCGGCTCGTAGTTGGCAAAGAAATTATCCGGCTGGGACATATCCTGTTCGCTTTGCTTGTCAAAGCCCGGGATGATGGCGTCGTCGGGGCGCTGGAACAGGCGATATTCACAATTGTGCGTCAGCTTTACGCTGTGGTCGCCGGTGCGCGCTGGCGCGCAGTCTGCAACGCAGGTAGATGGCACAACCATCGAGGCGGTGATGTCGTCTTCCATCTGGATTTTTTCCGTAGCGATGTAATCCTGGCGCAGTTTGAAGGTGCGCCACTTGCTGTCGCGGTCAAAACCGACGCGCAGGTAGGAGGCGACGATTTGTCGATCGTCGAGTTTCAGTTCGTGTGCCGGTGCGCCATCGACCCGGTCCACCGACAGGTGCTCGGACCAGTTATTACCCCACCCGGGTCGGTGGAAACGTTTGATGATGAACACCAGGGCGAGGATGCGTGGGGAGATGGAATCCAGCCACTGGTTAAATTCGTCGGTATAGGTCGAGCTGGGCGTCAGCAGCTTGATCACCGAACCGAGACTGCGTTCCGGGCTGAGTGGCTTGCGGGTCGGGTCGCGGTCTTCCTTTTCGAACCCGGGCTTGAAACGTGTGCTGTAGTCCATGTCGAAGATGGCCTGCACCTGTTCGAGGTCTTTTTGCAGGTCATCGACGAACAGCGAGCGATAGATCACCGCATCATTCAGCGACTTGGAAATTTCCGACTTGCCGCCACCGGATACCGTCGAAGGTTTATGACAGAACGTGCCTTCCGGGTTGGTGCCAACCAGCCGCCAGGACGGTGCACCAGGGTGCTTTTCCATCTCGACCTTATAGCCACTGGGCTGCATATAGACTTTTTCCGGTTGCAGGCGGATGGTTTGCAGTTCGCCGTCCTTCGTCCAGGTGATGGTCTGGGCATTCAGGTCCATGCGCACCTTTTGCGGCACATAGATGATCTGCGGGAAGCGTTTGTCGATGGCGTAGCCTTCCGGTTTCACGTCCATGAGAGCGCTATAGTGTTCGACGACCTCATCAAAGGAATAGCCGGGTTTGTGGGTGCGGCTGTCAACGCCGTACTCTTCGCCGTGATTACGTCGCGGGAAGGCCAGTGCGCCACCGGCGTGCTCTTCCTCGGCCAGACCGTACAGGTTGGCGGCGTAGCTGATCTGGGTTTTGACTTCCTTCTTGCAGTAGCCGAAGTAGTTGTCAGCCAGCAGCGTAATGATTACGCCGGCCTCGTCGCGTGCGGTAATCTTGAACGCCTGGCCGTCGTTGTAGATTTCGTTTTCGTCCTTCCAGCACATGCCTTCCGTACGTTGCCGTTCGCTGGCCTCGTCCCAGTGCGGCAGGCCGAGCGCCTTCTTGGGCAGGCCGACCAGTTGCGGTGCGAGAATCACGCAGCCGGTGTGGCCGGTCCAGTGGTCGATATCCAGCGCGGCATCGAATTCGGCCAGGTAGGGGTTGCCGCCGTTGCCGAAAATACTTTCCACGAAGTCGAGGTTACTGACCAGGTTGCCGGGTGCGAAGAAGTGAATCTCCATCGATTTCTCTTCTTCCTTGCCGGGTACCGCCGGGCATACCACCGGCCGCAACAGCAGCGACACAAACATGCGCGCCGGTTCCGGCAGGCTGGCGGTAAACGGAATCGTCAGCAGGTCTTTGGGCGGGTTCAGTGCGTGTTCCAGCATGCGCGCAAAGGTAATCTTTGGCACCGCCAGCTTGTCACTCGGGATGGGCAGCCCGCCCTCGGCGATATGGAATGAACCCTGGGTGGTGCGTCGGTCACTGACGGGGTTGTGCAACACGCCGTTCTTTACCCGGTAACTGGAAACGATATCGGAGCGGAAGACATCTTCGCCCATCGGCAGCGACAGTTCGCGTGCCACGCCGTGACGGTCCAGGATAAGAGACTGGGTCGGCAGTGACGGTACCCTGTCCAGTGACAGGTCGCCGAGGTAACGGTTGAGGAAATCCTGGATACGCTGATCGACCCAGCAGTGGTAGTCCGTCAGCAGGCGGTTTTTTTCCCGGTAGCTGCGTAACAGGTCGCCGGAGATCTCGAGGAAGCGGGTGGCCTCATCCGGCATGCAGGTCGGCTGGCCGGAAGAGGCCAGTTTAAGGTTGATGTAGAGTTGCAGATCTTCGCGTTC
>CAYYAP010000181.1:0-4446 GCA_964469575.1 uncultured Thiohalobacter sp. | reverse complement strand
GCCTTTTTCTTGGCTACCCGCTTCTTCGAAGCTTTCTTCTTGGAAGCTTTTTTCCTGGTGGCCTTTTTCTTGGCTACCTTCTTCTTCGAAGTTTTTCTCTTTGCGACTTTCTTTTTGCTTGCAGCACGTTTCTTCTTCGGTGCTACCTTTCTCTTCTTAGCAACTACCTTTTTCTTTTTGGCGGTTGCCTTGCGTTTAACAGTTTTCTTTCTCGCTGCCATGAGGAATACCTCCTTCAAGATACGGTTCGCGCAACGTAACGGCGTTTACATTTAAAACTTTAATGAAAAAAGAACAAATTACAACACCTAGGTAATAATTAGCTCTATGATTACGGTGTAACTTGCACAGTATGTTTTGCCGTACGAGGATAGATAAAACATGTTTCGGATATTGGTCAATCGGACGTACATGTTAACTTTGCAGGTAAATAGTAGCGTTTTATTACATACTGTATATCCCGATTAATGTGCAGACACGATGAGGTGTGTTGTTTTGTTGAGATGAATTTGAGGATGAAACATCGTCAAAATTATTTTCTGAATGCGTGATACTTTCGGCAGTGAAAGCGGTTTTATTCTGTTGAACGTTGCGCCGGTGCAACATTTTTAAATCAGGGATGGTCGTTATGAATGATCAGTTATTCAGTTTCTACACGCGTTTTGTTGATTGGTTGTGGGGTAAAGATATACGCGAAACAAACCGGACAGAGCGGTGGTTGATCATGCCCATCCGCATGCTGATTGTTGTATTGCGTCAGTTGTTGAGCGGACAGCTGAATCTCAGGGCGATGAGTCTGGTGTATACGACCTTGCTGTCCACTGTGCCACTGCTCGCCGTCAGTTTTTCTGTACTGAAAGGATTCGGTGTACATAATCAACTGGAACCCATACTGGCCAACGTGCTTGCACCGCTGGGGCCGCGTGGCGCAGAGATCTCCGCCAATATTATTGGTTTTGTCGAGAATATAAAGGTCGGTGTACTCGGTTCCCTGGGGCTGGTATTTCTTCTCTATACTGTTGTTTCTCTTACGCAAAAAGTTGAATCCTCATTTAATTATGTCTGGCAGGTCGATCGCTTGCGGGGGCTTGCGCAACGTTTCACCAGTTATCTCAGTGTGATCCTTATTGGTCCGGTGCTGATGTTTGCCGCAGTCGGCCTGACGGCAACGATTACCAGTCACCGTGTTGTTCAGGACTTGATGGAAATGGAACCCATCGGGCATGTACTGGTTCTGACAGGACGGTTAATACCCTACCTGTTGGTGATCGTGACATTCAGTTTTATCTATATCTTTATACCCAATACCCGTGTGAAGGTGGTACCGGCGCTGGTCGGTGGCGTAATTGCGGGCGTGTTGTGGCAGACCAGTGGTTGGGTTTTTGCAGCATTCGTCGCGACCTCGCCGAATTACGCGGCAATATATTCAGGTTTTGCGATTCTGGTGCTGCTGCTTATCTGGTTATATTTGAGCTGGTTAATCCTGTTGTTGGGCGCACAGGTGGCATTTTATGTTCAATATCCGCAGTACCTGACGCGTGAGCCAGTGAAACTCCAGTTGAGTAACCGGCTGCAGGAACGGTTGGCTTTACAGCTGATGTACCTGATTGCGGAACATCACTTCAACAACAGGAGGCCCTGGACGCTTGAGTCCCTTGTCCAGTATCTTGGGTTGCCGATGCAACCCGTACACAAGGTCTTGGGTTTAATGGTTGAATCCGGTTTTTTATCGGAAACTTGCGATGAACAGCCCGCTTACCTGCCGCGGCGCGATATTGATACGATCCTGGTATCAGAGTTATACGACAGGGTACGTAGTGCCGGCGAAAATCGCCTGTTGACCCTTGATACGCTGCCGGGAGAGATTCAGGTCGAACAACTCCTGATTGAGGCGGATAAAGCGGCGCACAAAACGATGAATCATTGTACGCTGAAGGATATGGTGAAAAATGCTAACGCACAGCCAGGGCATGCCGGTCGCCTGTAAACGCTTGCCCCAGCCTGAATGTAGTGGGTTGTCTGGCCGGGCATACGCTGATCCAGGCGGGCAGGTGTCGACTCATTTCCATGAAATATTCCGCGCGTGTGACATCGGGGCAAACCAGCGTTTCGGGGCGACGGAAGGATTGAAAAAACCAGGCGCTATGAGGACCCTTGCTCTCGTTTGAGCCGATCCGGGTAACTTCGGGACCCTGCTGGTATTGCAGCATGCCGCGTGGCGTCCATTTGCCGGCGCACAGTCGTGCTTCTGTCAGTTGCTTGGCCTGGTAGAAGGCAATGTTGATTTTTGCGAGTGCCACGGAGGGGGTTTCTGCCTGTTCGCGGGGGACGTAGGCGGTGACTTCGTCATATGACCAGTGATTGTCGGGAGCGGGCGCATAATATGTCTCCGCTTCTGCGTGAGCTTGCGCAGCGCAGGCTCCGAGCAGAACCCGGCATAAGCAGGTTGCAAACTTTCGGAAAAATGATTCCATCGACCTGTCCCCACTGACCGGTTTCCAGACTAGGCGCCTGCATAGCCAAATTCTGTGAACCAGTCATCAAAACGACACAGGAAAACCCGGATCGTGTTGCCAGGGGAACCTTAACTGGCGCGCATGGCGCGCTTGCGGTCCTGTTCCAGCAGGAGCTTCTTGCGCAGTCGTATATTCTGCGGCGTGACTTCGACCAGTTCGTCGTCGTCGATAAATTCCAGCGCCTGCTCGAGTGTCATGCGGATGGGTGGAGTGAGTATCAGGTTTTCATCGGTACCGGCCGCACGGATGTTGTTCAACTGCTTGGCTTTCAGCGGGTTGACGACCAGATCGTTATCGCGCGTGTGGATACCGACGAGCATGCCTTCGTACACCGGCTGGGCGTGTTCGACGAACAGGCGGCCACGTTCCTGCAGGTTGAACAGTGCGTAGGCCAGTGCTTTGCCAGCGCCATTGGCGATCAGTACGCCATTGATGCGCTGGCCGAAGGTGCCTTTTTTCTCCGGGGCATAGTGGGCGAAGACGTTATACAGCAGACCACTGCCCTGGGTGGCGGTGAGGAACTCGGTGCGGAAGCCGATCAGCCCGCGTGACGGGATGATAAACTCCAGGCGTACCCGGCCGTTGCCGTCCGGTGCCATATCGCGCAGGTCGGCGCCACGCTCGCCAAGTTTTTCCATCACCGTGCCCTGGTGCTGTTCCTCAACATCGACGGTCAGCTGTTCGTAAGGTTCTTCCTTTACGCCATCGACCTCTCGATAGATGACTTCCGGGCGCGATACGCCGAGTTCGTAACCTTCACGACGCATGGTCTCGATCAGAATGGACAGGTGCAGCTCGCCACGACCGGAGACCCGGAATCTGTCCGGGTCTTCGGTGTCTTCGACGCGCAGGGCGACATTGTGTACCAGTTCCCGATCGAGGCGCTCACGAATCTGTCGCGAGGTAACAAATTTGCCTTCGCGGCCACAGAAGGGTGAGTTGTTGACCTGGAAGGTCATGCTGATTGTTGGTTCATCAATGCTTAATGGTGGCAGGGCTTCCACACAGGTCGGGTCACACAGGGTGTCGGAAATGCCAAGTTTATCGATACCGGTGAAGGCAATAATATCGCCGGCGCGCGCTTCCGGCACTTCAATACGTTCCAGGCCGAGGAAACCATTGATCTGCAAAATACGCGCATTACGTTGCTTGCCTTCAATGTCAACCACGGTCACCGGGGTGTTGGTTCTGACCTGGCCACGCGTGATACGGCCGATACCGATGACGCCCACATAGCTGTTGTAATCGAGCGAACTGACCTGCATCTGGAAGGGACCCTCGGTATCGACATCCGGTGCGGGCACCGTACTGGCGATGACTTCAAATAAAGGCGTCATGTCACCCTCTTTCACGTCAGTATCAAGCCCCGCGAAGCCCTGCAGGCCGGATGCATAGACGATTGAGAAGTCCAATTGCTCATCAGTCGCACCGAGGCGATCGAACAGGTCGAAGGTCTGGTCCAGTACCCAGTCCGGACGGGCGCCGGGACGATCGATCTTGTTGATGACCACGATCGGTTTGAGTCCTTGCGCCAGGGCTTTCTGGGTGACGAAGCGCGTTTGCGGCATGGGGCCTTCCACGGCATCCACCAGCAGCAGCACTGAATCAACCATCGACAGTACACGTTCCACTTCGCCACCAAAATCCGCGTGTCCGGGTGTGTCAACGATATTGATGTGATAGCCATTCCATTCAATCGCGGTGTTTTTCGACAGAATGGTGATCCCGCGTTCACGTTCCAGGTCATTGGAATCCATTACCCGTTCGGGCGCGGCAGCGCGGTCGCCGAGGGTGCCTGACTGCACAAGGAGCTGGTCGACCAGCGTGGTTTTTCCATGGTCGACATGGGCGATGATGGCAATATTACGTAGACGTTCGATCACGGGATTTTCTCGCGAGTAAAAGAGCGGGAATTATACACGATTTGGCC
>CAYYAP010000180.1:0-4463 GCA_964469575.1 uncultured Thiohalobacter sp. | reverse complement strand
CCAGCGACTTGGTGAAACCCAGTATACCGGCCTTGGCGGCGGAATAATTGGCCTGTCCGGGGTTACCGGTAGACCCTACAACCGAGGCGATATTAATAATCCGCCCCAGCCTTGCTTTTACCATGCCGCGTAACACAGCCTTGCTGAGACGAAACACCGAGCTCAGATTGGTATTAATAACATCGTCCCACTCATCATCTTTCATTCGCATGAGCAGGTTGTCGCGCGTGATCCCGGCATTATTCACCAGGATTGTCGGCGTACCACCAAACTTGTCCTTAATAGCCACCATTGTCGCATCAATGGAATCTGCATCTGTCACATTCAGCGCAAGACCAATACCCGAAATACCCTGGCCCTCGAAATCTGCCTGAATAGCCGCAGCCCCCTTTTCTGTTGTCGCCGTACCGATCACTCTCGCGCCCTGCTTGCCCAGCGTGCGCGCAATCGCCTGGCCTATGCCACGGCTCGCGCCGGTCACCAGGGTGATTTGGTCATTCAACGACATGCATCAACTCCATTGGTTTCTGGTTGCTGTACAGAAGGGATGGCTCTCGCCAAGACGCAAAGATCGCAAAGTGAATCTTTTCTTTGCGCCTCCGCGCCTCCGCGAGAGAAATATTAACGCTCATAAACCGATACCATCCAGATTAATCGCCTTGTTCAGGTCATCGGTGTTCTGCACCGGTACCCCGCTCAGGGTTTTTTCAATCCGCTTGGTCAAACCGGCGAGCACCTTGCCCGGCCCGGCTTCAACCAGTGTATTAACACCTTGCGCCTGCATGGCGCGTACGCATTCGACCCAGCGCACCGGGCGATATAATTGCGCCGCAAGCGCCTCACGAATCGCGGCAGGCTCAGCATGCGGCATGGCGTCAACATTATGGATCACGGGGATAGAGGGTGTCTGTATCGCAATAGCGGCAAGTTGTTCGGCAAGCCGTTCTGCGGCCGGGGCCATCAAACTGCAGTGCGACGGAACCGACACCGGTAAGGGTAAGGCGCGCCTGGCGCCGGCTTCCTTTGCAAGCCTCATGGCGCGCTCAACAGCGGCGGCGTGACCGGCAATCACAACCTGGCCGGGCGAGTTGTAATTCACCGCACTGACCACCTCACCCTGTGCCGCCTCGGCGCACACCGTTTCGACCTGCGCATCGTCCAGGCCCAGTATCGCCGCCATCGCGCCGATCCCCTCCGGGACGGCGTTCTGCATATATTCGCCACGTTTTTCGACCAGTGCAACCGCCTCGGCGAAGCCGATCGCGCCAGCGCAGACCAGGGCGCTGTACTCGCCCAGGCTGTGTCCGGCCATCAGCGCGGGGACAGCATCACTCTTCGCCTGCCAGCAACGCCATGTCGCCACACCGGCCGCAAGCATCGCCGGTTGAGTGCAGGCCGTCTGGTTCAGGGCTTCCAGCGGGCCATTCTGCACCCGCTCCCAGAGGTCATAGCCCAGCACCGATGACGCCTCGGCAAAGGTTTCGCCAACCTGCGGGAATTCATCGGCCAGCGCCGACAGCATGCCGACCGATTGCGATCCCTGCCCGGGGAATACCACGGCAAACGTTGATTGTGTATTCGAAGTTGTCATAACCGGGTAAGAAAATCAGAATTTGAGGAGTACGGAACCCCAGGTAAAACCGCCACCAAAGGCCTCCATTAGCAGTGTTTCACCAGGTTTTATGCGGCCGTCCCGTACCGCGACATCCAGCGCCAGCGGTACGGAAGCACTGGAGGTATTGCCGTGTTCGTCGACAGTAACAACGACATGGTCCATGGACATGCCAAGCTTCCTGGCGGTCGCCTGGATAATGCGAATATTCGCCTGGTGGGGGATTAGCCAGTCAATATCGGATTTTTCAAGATGATTGGCTTCCAGTGTCTCATCGACAATGCGTCCGAGCGTGTTCACTGCCACCTTGAACACCTCGTTGCCTTTCATGGTCACATAGCCATTACCATCCTTGAGACTGTCATAGCCCTGGCTGACGCCACCCGGCACGGTAAGCAGGTGTTCGTAGGCGCCATCGGCGTGCAGGTGTGTAGAGAGGATGCCGGGTTCTTCGCTGGCTTCCAGTACGACTGCACCGGAACCGTCACCGAACAGCACACAGGTACTACGATCTGTCCAGTCCAGCACCCGGGAAAGTGTCTCGGCGCCAACCACCAGCGCGCATTTGGCCGATCCGGTACGAATGAATTTATCCGCAACACTCAGGGCGTACACGAAGCCGGTGCACACCGCCTGAATATCGAACGCCGCACAGCCGTGCCGATCCAGCCGCTTTTGCAACAGGCAGGCGGTACTGGGAAATACCCGGTCCGCCGTGGTCGTCGCAACGATAATGAGATCGATGTCCTGCGTATCACGACCGGCCGCTTCCAGCGCGCGCCTGGCCGCATGCTCGGCGAGGTCGACGGTATTCTGCCCGTCAACCGCGACGTGTCGTTTACTGATACCGGTGCGCTCGCGTATCCACTGGTCCGTGGTATCGACGATCTTTTCAAGGTCCTGGTTGGTCAGCACCTTGTCCGGAAGATATCCGCCTGTCCCTGTAATCCGTGAGTACATTAACCCGCCTGCTTTTCGGAAAGGATAATTTTCAACCGGGACTTGATACGTTCCGGCACATTTTGTTCGACGACTTCAACGGCAACGTTAATCGCATTGGCAAAGGCCAGCACATCCGCTCCACCGTGGCTTTTTATCACTGAACCGCGCAGGCCGAGCAGACTGGCGCCATTATAACGCCGTGGATCGATCTGGCGACGAAATGCTTTCAGCACCGGCAGGGCAAACAGTGCCGCCATGCGGGTAAAGATATTGCGGGTGAATTCTTTCTTGATGAAGTGGGAAATCATCTTCGCCACGCCTTCGCTGGTTTTTATTGAAATATTACCCACAAAACCGTCGCATACCACCACATCCACATCGCCACAGTACACATCCGTGCCTTCAACGAAACCGATATAGTTCAGCGCACCGGAAGACAACAGACCTGCCGCTTCCTTGACGACTTCGTTGCCTTTCATTTCTTCCTCGCCGACATTCAGCAGCCCGACGCGTGGCGCCTCCTTGTGGTCCAGTGCGCTGGCGAGCACTGACCCCATCAGCGCGAACTGGAACAGTTGCTCCGCAGAGCTGTCGATGTTGGCGCCGAGGTCCAGCATCCAGGTATGTCCCAGCATCGATGGCAGGGAGGTACAGATGGCCGGGCGATCGATACCCGGCAGGGTTTTAAGCACGTAACGGGCCGTCGCCATCAGTGCGCCGGTATTACCCGCACTGACACAGGCCTGCGCACGCCCTTCCTTGACCATATTGATAGCCACGCGCATGGACGAATCTTTCTTGAAGCGCAGGGCGCGGGACGCCAGTTCATCCATTTCAACCCGTTGTGAGGCGTGCTGAATTTCTACACCGGGATGTCCCGCCAGATCAAGCTCACCAAGCGCGTGCTCGATAATGTCACGGTCCCCGACCAGCAGCAATGCCACATCATCACGCTTTTCCAGCACGCGCTTCGCGGCCGGCAACACGACATCGACACCGTGATCGCCGCCCATGACATCCAGGGAAATAGTGATTTTTTCAGTCATGCACTAAAAAACACACGCTGCCCCCGTTAACCGGGAAGCAGCGTGTTCTGTAGGGAGTAACGAATGTCCGAACCCGCAACGCGGATCAGTCAAGGTCTTTGTTAACAACCTTGCGGCCGCGGTAATAACCGTCGGGACTGATGTGATGGCGAAGATGGGTTTCACCCGTCGTCTGTTCGACAGACAGCGCCGCGCCCTTCAGGCTGTCGTGCGAACGGCGCATACCACGCCGGGAAGGGGTCTTGCGGCTCTTTTGTACTGCCATGAGGTTATCTCCTGCTCGCTTAAAGCGTCTTTCAGTGTTTCAGTTTTCCCAGCACCGCAAAAGGATTCTCCTTCTCCGGCGCCGGTTGATTTACGTGGTCTGCCTGGCAACTCTCCACGCCCTTGTGCAACGGTATAGACGGCACAGCCAGTAAAATTTCATCTTCGACAAGATCGAAGGTCTTCATCGGATCACCGGAAACCAGCAGTGGTTCATAGCCTTCCGGTAAGCGATCAATCTCGTCATCGCCTGTGATGATGCCAAGATTGAAATTCAGCTCCAACGGAAGCTGTAACGTACCGAGACAACGCTGGCAGACCAGGGACACTACCCCCCGGATCGAACCTTTCAGCGTACGTATCCGCCGCTCGTCGAGATTAAACGCGATCTCGACGCTGAGTTCGCCTTCCTTCGACGCCAGTAAAGGCGCAAGCCGATCCAGGCGATCTACTGGCACTACGCCACGGAAGGAGCGCCCGACATCGGCAAGCCCCATGGGCTCGATTTGCTCCGGTAGACGATCCAACATAAGCGCGGCATCATACCTGCTGGCAGTTACCGGTGTCAAAGGTAAAATGCTGAAAAACCGGTATGTTAG
>CAYYAP010000179.1:0-4522 GCA_964469575.1 uncultured Thiohalobacter sp. | reverse complement strand
GCACCTCACTCAGCAAACGGTCGATCATATGCTGCGCCTGCGACAGATAGCCCCCACCAAACAGGTTGTAGTGGTTGAGGATGTGATACAGGTTGTACAGGGTTTTGCGCAAGGCATAACCTGAATCCAGCGGCCAGTCATTATTGTAGGCCGCATAAAAATCCGCCCCGAAACCGCCAAACAGTTCCGTCATGGCAATATCTGCTTCACGGTCACCGTAATACACCGCAGGATCGAAAATGCACGGCTCGCCTTCTTGCGTAAACGCGTAATTGCCGGACCAGAGATCACCGTGCAGTAACGAGGCTTCCGGTTCTCGCCCATCCATAAACGCCGGCAGCCATTCGATCAATTCCCCGCCACGAGCTTCCAGCGCACGGTCGGCGCCGTTCTCAAGCGCCAGATCAAGCTGGAAGCCCAGACGCTGTTGCGCCCAGAAGTTCACCCAGCTGGTGTCCCGGGTATTCCGCTGCGGGGTAGAGCCAATGGTGTTGTCACGATACCAGCCATACCGGTCGCTGGTGTCGCGGTGCATGGCAGCAAGACCTTCACCCAGTTTCACTGCGGATCCTGTACCGTCCAGCGGCAGATACTCCATGACCAGGTAAGCCTGTGCGTCGGAAACACCCCACACCAGCGGTTCGGGTACCCGCAATGCGGTCGACTGGCGCAACGCCTGTAAACCCTCCGCCTCCGCCTCGAACATATCCAGCCGGGACGCGCGATTGAGCTTGACGAAAAATGATCGATCTTCACCCTGCAACCGATAGGCTTCATTAATCGAGCCGCCGCCTACCACAACCGCAGCAGACAAGTCGACGCTGCACGCGCAACGGGCTTCCAGCTGCCGTCCGATCTCTGACCACACATTCATGAAGGAAAGTCGGGAATCTGAATCAGCCGAGCAGTTTCAGCCTTTCGTGCATCAGGCTGGAGCGCGGGAAATGCGCCCGGAGAAATTCCATCTGGTCCGCCAGCACGCGCTTGCCCTGCAGGTAGATATATTCTGCATGGGTCGGGGTGAAGGGTACCGCGAGCAGTTCCATGTCTGCCTGCTCCGGTCGACGTCCGGCCTTGTGGTTGTTGCAGCGCCGGCAGGCCGTCACCACATTGGTCCAGACGTCGGCGCCGTTCTGGCTGATCGGCGTGATGTGGTCGCGTGACAGATCGCGCACCTGAAAACGTACACCACAGTACATGCACAGGTGCGCATCGCGACGGAACAGCGCCGGGTTGTTCAAGGGGGGGACATAGTGGCCACGGTTGCGCAGCAACACCCGGTTACTGCCGTGCGTGGCAATAATCGAGTTAACCCTGATCAGGCTCCTTCGCCCGGTATGCGCACAGATACCGCCATGGACGGTATACAGGTGCGTGCCACAGCTATAGGCGACCTGCCCCAGGTGATAGAGACGCACGGCATCCTGGTAATTTACCCACTCCAGCGGCATGCCGGAGGCGTCGGTTCTCAGGACTTGTTGACGTAAATCGTACACACAAACCTCCCGAATCCGGTTGTCTCTATCTTACCCCACAAATCCCTCAACGTGTAAACGGCCAGACCGCACAATTCAGCGATATGTCGTCTTCTGAAGACGTTACATCAGTGCAGCGAATCCGCTATCATTCTGCCCTTTACGCGCCATTGTCACTTTTCCCGGCGCGCAGCCGCTGTGCGGAATACTATCAGCCGGTCAGATGGACCGGCCCGAGCTGGAGAAATACAGATGTCGATACGCCTGGGCGTGCCCAAAGAAATCGAGTCCGGCGAGCGAAGAGTCGCGCTGGTCCCGGCCATTGCCGACCGTTTCGCCAAACTTGGCGTCGAAATTCTCATGCAGCGGGGCGCAGGCGACAAGAGTCACTACCCGGATGAAGCCTTCCAGAACGTGACCTTTGTCGATGACGCCGCGACGCTCTACCAGCAGGCCGACCTGATTCTCAAGGTACAGCCACCCGAAGAAAATGAAATTTCGCAGATGAAGGAGGGCGCGACAGTCGTCGGCATCATGCAGCCGCATCGCTTCCCTGAGCGTGTCGCCAGCATGCGCGACCGCAATATCCTCGCCTTCGCCATGGAGCTGGTGCCGCGCATCTCACGCGCGCAGGGCATGGATGTGCTGTCCTCCCAGGCCGCCGTGGCCGGTTACAAGGCTGCCCTGTTGGCCGCCAACCACGCCAGCGGCTTCTTCCCCATGCTGACGACTGCCGCCGGCACCATCCGCCCGGCCAAAGTGCTGGTAATCGGCGCCGGCGTCGCCGGCCTGCAGGCTATCGCCACCGCCAAACGCCTCGGGGCCATCGTGGAAGGCTACGATGTGCGCTCAGCCGCGCACGAACAGGTCGAGTCGCTGGGGGCAAAATTTATCGATACCGGCGTATCGGCTGAAGGCCAGGGCGGCTACGCCCGCGAACTGACCGCCGAGGAAAAGGCACAGCAGCAGGAAGTACTGGAAAAGCATCTGGTTGCAGCAGACGCCGTCATTACCACCGCCGCCATCCCGGGCCGCCCGTCGCCAAAAATTATCCGCAAGGAGATCGTCGAACAGATGAAACCCGGCGCGGTCATCATCGACCTGGCCGCCGAAGGCGGTGGCAACTGCGAAGTCACCGAACCCGGCAAACTTGTCGAACACAACGGCGTGGTGGTCTACGGCCCGCTCAACGTGCCCAGCGAATTACCCATCCACGCCTCGGAAATGTACTCGCGCAACCTGCTGAACTTCCTCACCCCGATGATCGAGGATGGCGAGTTCAAACCTGACTTCGACGATGAAGTCATCGCCGACAGCACCCTGACCCGCGAGGGTGAAATCAAACACGCCCCCAGCCGTGAGCTGGTGGAAGGATCTGCATCATGATCGAAGGCTTCACTGCACTGTATATCTTCATGCTGGCCGGCTTTACCGGCTACGAGGTCATCGCCCGCGTGCCGGTCATCCTGCACACACCGTTGATGTCGGGTTCCAACTTCGTACACGGCATTGTGCTGGTCGGCGCCATGGTCGCCATGGGTCAGGCCGAAACCGATGTGGAAAAACTGATCGGCTTTATCGGCGTCATGCTCGCCGCCGGTAACGCGGTCGGCGGCTACGTGGTGACCGAGCGCATGCTGGAAATGTTCAAGAGCAGCAAGGAGGCCAAATAAATGGGCTTCCTGATCAACGTCAGTTATTTCCTCGCCGCTGCGCTGTTTATTCTCGGCCTCAAGCGCATGAGTTCGCCGGCCACGGCGCGCGGCGGGATTGTCTGGGCGGGGGCCGGCATGCTGGTCGCCACCGCGATTACCTTTGCCACGCCGGGTATGCACAATTTTGGCTGGATGATACTGGCGATTCTCATTGGTGGCGGGCTGGCCTGGTACAGTGGCAAGAAGGTCGCCATGACCGATATGCCGCAGATGATCGCCATTTACAACGGCATGGGCGGCGGTGCAGCGGCCACCATTGCAGCCGTTGAGTTGTTACGCGGCGCCTTCCCCTCCGCCACTTTCCAGATTCTGGCCATCATCGGCGCCATGATCGGCTCAGTCGCCTTCTCCGGCTCCATGATTGCTTTCGCCAAGTTGCAGGGGCTAATAAAACGCTCACTGGTTTTCCCCAGCCAGCATCTCATCAACCTGGTGGTGTTCGGGGCTATGCTGATCATGGGTTTCACGCTGATGGGCGCAGGTCACCCGAACGGTGGCGGCATCCTGGTTTTCTTCGCACTGGCGCTGGCCTTCGGTATCCTGATGACGCTGCCCATCGGCGGCGCCGACATGCCGGTGGTCATCTCCCTGTTCAACGCGCTGACCGGCCTGGCAGTGGCGTTTGAAGGCTTCGTGCTGGGTAACGCCGCCATGATTATCGCCGGTACCGTGGTGGGTTCCGCCGGTACCCTGCTCACCCAACTGATGGCGAAAGCCATGAACCGGCCGATCTCCAATGTGTTGTTCTCCGGCTTCGGTTCGGGTGGCGGCAGTGCGGCTGTCGTCGAGGGTGACCAGGGGAGCATGAAAGAAATCGATGCCGCCGATGCCGCCGTGATGATGGCTTATGCCAACAAGGTCATTATCGTCCCCGGGTATGGCATGGCGGTTGCGCAGGCCCAGCACAAGATCTGGGAATTGACCCGCCAGCTACAGGAACGCGATGTCACCGTAAAGTTTGCCATTCACCCGGTGGCGGGCCGCATGCCCGGTCACATGAATGTGCTGCTGGCCGAGGCCGGCGTACCCTACGACCTGATCTACGACCTGGAAGAAGTGAACGAAGAATTCGCCCAGGCCGATGTGGCGCTGGTCATTGGCGCCAACGACGTGGTCAACCCGGTCGCGCGAAGCAACCCGGACAGTCCGATCTACGGTATGCCCATCCTCGACGCCGACAAGGCGAAGAATGTCATCGTCATCAAACGCGGTCGGGGCAAGGGGTTCTCAGGTATCGAGAACGGCCTGTTCTTCCTCGACAATACGCGCATGCTGTATGGCGATGGCCAGGAAGTGGCCGGCAAGTTAATTGCCGAAATCAAACAGCTTTAA
>CAYYAP010000178.1:0-4529 GCA_964469575.1 uncultured Thiohalobacter sp. | reverse complement strand
AGGAACAGGAGTCATTATGAGTCGTAAATTTGATGTCGCCGTGGTCGGCGCAACCGGCGCAGTCGGTGAAGTCATGCTGGAGATTCTGGCCGAGCGCAAATTCCCGGTCGGTGAGGTGTACCCGCTGGCCAGCGAACGTTCTGCGGGTAGCAAGGTAAAATTCGGGAACAAGATGCTCACGGTGCAGAACCTCGCCGATTTCGATTTCTCGAAAACGCAGATCGGCCTGTTCTCCGCAGGCGCGTCTATATCAAAGGAATATGCACCGAAGGCGGCTGCGGCCGGCTGCGTGGTGATCGACAACACTTCACAGTTCCGATACGACGACGAGATCCCGCTGGTGGTGCCGGAGGTCAACCCGGACAAGATCGCCCACTACAAGGATCACGGCATCATCGCCAACCCCAACTGTTCTACCATCCAGATGCTGGTGGCGCTGAAGCCGATCCACGATGCCGTGGGCATTGAACGTATCAACGTCTGCACCTACCAGGCGGTGTCCGGTACCGGTAAGGAAGCCATTGAGGAGCTGGCCGGGCAGACGGCTAATTTGTTGAATGCAAAGGATATAAAGGCAGAAGTCTACCCGAAGCAGATCGCTTTCAATGTACTTCCGCACATCGATGTCTTCCAGGACAACGGTTACACCAGGGAAGAGATGAAAATGGTCTGGGAAACCAACAAGATCATGGGCGACGAGAGTATCCTGGTGAACCCCACCGCGGTGCGTGTGCCGGTGTTCTTCGGTCACTCCGAGGCCTTGCATATCGAGACCCGGGAAAAGATGAGCGCCGACCAGTGCCGGGAATTGCTGGCGCGCTCGCCGGGGATCAAAATCATGGACGAACACAAGGATGGAGGCTACCCGACCGCCGTCACCGAGGGGGCGAATAGTGATCCGGTGTACGTGGGTCGCATTCGTGAAGATATCTCTCACCCGAGAGGTTTAGATTTATGGGTGGTCGCCGATAATGTGCGCAAAGGGGCAGCCCTTAACAGTATTCAGATTGCTGAATTACTGGTAAAAAACTACCTCTGAGCTAGTCTGTTCAGGTGGGGTTTGGGCTGCCAGTGGATGCACATGGTCCGGTCGGGAGAACGGCCGGGTTCGCTTGTGGATGCGAACTAGGGAAAAAAGGGGACCTTTATATGTTCAGGAAATCGGCCTTGGCAATGGCAATGCTGGGCGCATTGACCTCAGGAAACGCAGTCGCCCTGGGGCTTGGCGATATCGAGCTCAAATCGGCGCTGAATCAGCCACTTAACGCAGAGGTGGAGTTGCTTTCTGCAACGGATGCGGAAATGCAGGAACTCAAGGTCATTATGGGTTCGCCCCGGGCCTTCGAGAAGGCGGGCGTTGACCGTCCGCTGTTCCTCTCCAAAGTCAAATTCAATGTGACGCGCAACCAGGCTGGCAAGCCGGTGGTGCTTATCACCAGCCGCGAGGTGATTCGTGAACCGTTCCTGGATTTCCTCATGGAGATTTCCTGGAGCAAGGGTCGTCTGCTGCGTGAATACACTGTGCTGGTTGATCCTCCCCTGACCATGCCTGCCGCTGCGCCCGTCGTACAGGCCCCTGCTGCGCGGGTTGCCCCGATCCAGTCTCCACCCGTCCAGTCCGCGCCTATCGCATCCAGGGCGCAGGTGCGCACTCCCGCACACCCGGCCTATGTCGCGGCGCCCGGTGAGTATGGACCCACGAAACGCCACGATACGCTGTGGCAGATTGCGCGGCAGGTACGTCCTGATGAGGGTGTGAGTATCGAACAGACCATGCTTGGACTGTTGCGCGCCAATCCACAGGCGTTTATCAGGAACAATATTAATAACCTCAAGGCCGGTTATGTCCTGCGCGTACCATCGCGGGATGAGCTGATGTCTGTCAGCAGGGCCGATGCCCGGCGTGAGAGTCGTGCGCAGTATGCCGCGTGGCGTGCCGCGCGTAGTGGCCGTGTCGCCACGGGCGGAACGGCCGGTGCGCCGGTTGCCGCCGCTGCTGGCGCCACCCAGGCCGCCGTGGCAGAACCCAGTCTGCAACTGGTTGCTCCCGAGGGAAGCGGGGCCGCCAGCGCTACGGGAAGTGCGCAGGCCGGTAAGGATGTCGAGGCCATGCAGCGCGAACTGATCATGGCCAATGAAGCGATGGAGGCACAACGCCGCCAGAGCGAAGATATGTCGGGTCGCCTCGCCGTCCTCGAGGAACAGGTCAGGAACATGCAGCGACTGATCCAGCTCAAGGATGATGAGCTGGCGCAGTTGCAGGCGCAGGCGGGTGCAGAACCCGCAACAACGGATACCACAGAGGCTGCAGCCGACGGCGCACAGGAAGCTCTGGCAGACAACACGGCCGTCGCCACAGAAGCCGTCACGGCCGAATCCGGCACAGCTGAACCTGGTACAGCCGAACCCGGTACAGCGGAGACTACTGCCGAAGACGGTACGACTGCGGCAAACGAAACGATGACACCTCCTGAAGCAGGTACGGAAACTGCGACCTCCGAGGCAGCTACTGAGGCCGACGGCACACAATCGTCGATGCCTGCCGACACCACAAACACGCCGGTGGCAGATGAAACCGGCGCCGCCAACGAAGCGTCTGCACCGGAACCCGATAGCCAGCCGGTTGTACCGGCTATGCCGGAAACGGCGACGACACCGGGGTTTGTTGAGCGCTTGATGAACAACCCGATGTGGCTGGGCGCCGGTGGTCTGGTACTGGCACTGCTGGCGTTCTTTGGCCTGCGCCGCAAGCGTGGTGTGGAGACTGAATTCCAGGAAAGCATCCTGCAAGCGGCCGGCAGTGAGTCCGAAGTGGCGGCTGACAGTGAAATTGTCGTCGCGAGCTCCAGTGAATCATCGTCCAGTGAATCTTCGCTGCTGTCCGAATTTGCGGTCAGCGACATGGGTTCGATGCGTAGCGATGGCGAAGCTGACCCGTTGGCCGAGGCCGATGTCTACCTGGCCTATGGTCGTTTCCAGCAGGCCGAGGATCTGATTGCCGACGCACTGGAAAAGGATCCGGAAAACGAAGACCTCAACCTGAAAATGCTCGAAGTGTTCCTGGCGGCGAAGAACCAGCCGGGCTTTGACGGTCACGCCGAGCTGATGCTGGCGCGGCTTGAAAACACTGATGATCCGCTGTGGCAGAAGGTTGCCGAGATGGGCCGCGAGATCAGCCCGGAAAACCCGATGTACCAGCAGGGCGGGGCAAGCGGCGATGCGGTTGCCGATGCGCCTGAAACGATGGATTCACTGAATGATGACGTCGAGTTTGACGTCGATACGCCCACGGAGAAGGCGCAGGAGGTCGAAGATGAAGGACTCGATTTCGATATCGACCTGTCTTTTGAAGAGGGCAAGGAAACCAGTGAAGATAAGCCGGATAGCGTCGAGTTCACGCCGCCGGAAGAAACGGCAGAAGTAGCGAGTCCGGAACTGGACGTCGATATGGACAGCGTCGAACCGGATGCGATCAACCAGGAAAATACCCTGGACTTCGATATCGACAGCCTGGATCTTGACAGCAGTGAAGCGGAAGAGGAATCCGTCGATGGCGAACTGGCCGATATGGATGAAGTCTCCACCAAGCTCGACCTGGCCCGCGCCTACATCGATATGGGTGATCCGGACGGCGCACGCAGCATCCTCGATGAAGTCATGGAGGAAGGCAGCGACGAACAGAAGGATGAAGCCCGCGGTATCATGGGGCAGATTGCCTGATCTCCCGCACAGTGAGCGAGTTATGACAGGGGCGCTTCGGCGCCCCTTTTCATTACAGTGAGAGGATTTCCCCGTAGATTGTGTCTTGACTGCTGCCACGGAAGACGGGATAAAAGCCACATGTTTCCCGGGAGTGATGTATGGATTTCCCCGCTGATCTGATACCCGCTGGCCTGTCCTGGCCGGCCAACGCATTGTTCGCAGTGGTGCTGTGGACAGCGCTGCGCCGCGCCCCCCTGTCACGCCTGCTCGAAAACAGCTTTTCCCACCTGTTTTTTGCCGCCTGTGTGGCCTTGTTGGTGTTGTGGAATACCCGGGCCGGTGTTTTGCCGGCGTTGAACTTCCATCTGTTGGGTATGACCGTTGTGACACTGATGTTCGGCTGGCCGCTGGCGATGCTGGCCGTGTTGATCGTGCTGACCGGCAGCGGGTTTTATAACGGGGACAGTTTTACCTCGCTGGGTATGAATGCGCTGGTCATGGGGGGTATCCCGGTGCTGGTGACGTCCAGCCTGCTGCATTTTGCGCAGCGACGCCTGCCGCATAATTTCTTTGTCTATGTTTACGTCAACGGATTTTTTGCCGCAGGCGTTTCCATCCTGTTATCCAGCCTGGCGGGCGCCGGTGTGATGCTGGCAAGTAATGCGGCTAATGCGGAATGGCTGGACTACCAGTACTATCCCTATTTCCCACTGGTGTTCTTTGCCGAAGCGCTGTTTAACGGCATGCTGATGACAGCGCTGGTCGCCCTGCGGCCGGAATGGGTGTGCAGCTTCGACGACGAACGCTACATTCACAACAAATAACCC
>CAYYAP010000177.1:0-4560 GCA_964469575.1 uncultured Thiohalobacter sp. | reverse complement strand
GGAGCATACGCCGATGAACGGTGACGAAACAGTCTGGATGTGGTCTATTGGGCTGATCACCTTTGCCCTGGGACTCGCCGCAGGCTATGCCATCCATTTCTTTCTGAATGCCGACAACAAGCGTAGTGAAGCACTGGCGCAGGAACTGGAAAAGCTGAAGGACGATACCACCCGGTACCGTGGCGAGGTTGCAGAACACTTCGAGCGCACGTCCGAGCTGGTGCAGGACATGACCAGCAGCTACAAGAAGGTCTATGAACACCTGGCGAGCAGTTCGGCCAAATTGTGTGGCGACGCTATCCAGGAGCCACGACTGGATTTCGCCGCACAGGACAGGATTTCCGGCAACGGGGCCGAGACAGAATCAACCACCGCGCACAAACTGAATTAAACGTCAGCCAGCAGCCGGCTGATGAGGCCATCGGCCAACCAGCTTTTCAGCAGACTGGCCGCGCGTAGCGCCACCGCTTCCGCGGCCTGGGTATCCGCCAGCAATTCACACAGTGTGGCAAAGTCCGCACCGTCCATCGCCCGCCGCAACAGTGGCGCTTCATCGGCTTCGAGCACCCGGTAGCGGGTCACCCGCTGGTGACGCCAGAACAGTACCGTCTGTGGCGGCTCACAGGCTTCTACAGCGGGTAGCGGGCTGGATTCACGGTAAGCCTGCCACTGGACCATGACACGCCAGTGGACGTCCAGACAGGCGGTCGACGGATGAAACCTGAAGCTCAGACCCGGCCAGTCCTGCGGTGCTATCTGTTGGACGTCAGACGGGGTCACGATCTCCGCATCAGCGGCATTGAAAGCATCGACAAATGCCCATTCAGCGGCCGCCAGTTCGGCCAGCCAGGGTTGCTCCTGCCAGGGCTGTTGTGTGGCGAGAAAAGTGGCCAGCGAGCGGCCGAACCAGCGCAGGGAGAAATAGGTGGACGGGTAGGCCGCAATATAGGCATTACCCAGCTCTGTAAAGGTCTCATCGCCCAGTATCCCGTGCAGCGCCGGGTAATCCGTCGCCAGCACCTCAACCAGACGCGACCAGTAGGCGTTCGTATAAATCGATACACGCTCGCTGGCGGGCATTTCTGCGCTGGACTGGATCTGGCTGCAGACCCCCGCCTCACCCGCCACGATCTGGCGGTAGAACGCCGTTTGCAGTGTCTGCAACGCAACCATCAGGCGGCCTGCACTACCCGTTCACCGAGTTGTCGCGCCTGCTGTAATTCCTGTAGCAGCTCGCTGAACGGTGGCATCCGGTCATCGCGTTCGATCATGGTCGATACCGGGCCAAAGTGCTGCAGCGACTTCACGTACAGGTCCCAGACGGCATCGATAATGGGGTGGTCATGGGTATCGATGACGTAGTCGCCGTAGTCGGTGTGTCCGGCGAGGTGGAACTGCCGTACCCGTTCCGGCGGCACGCCATACAGGTAGTCTTCGGGGTCAAAGCCGTGGTTGCGGGCGCTGACATAGACGTTGTTGACGTCAAACAGCATCAGGCAGTCGGCCGCTTCGGCGACCGCCGAGAAAAATTCCCACTCGCTCATCTCCGAGTGTCGGTAACTGACGTAGCTGGAGACATTCTCCAGCAGAATCTGCCGCCCGAGAAAATCCTGTACCTCGGCGACCCGATCGGCGATGTGGCGGACGGTTTCCCGGGTATAAGGCAGCGGCATCAGGTCATGCAAATTATGGCCGTGTACCCCGGTCCAGCACAGGTGATCGGAGATCCATTCGGGTTCGATGCGCGCGGCAAGCTGTTTCAGGCGCTGCAGGTAATCACGGTCGAGCGGGTCCGTACCGCCAATGGACAGGGAGACGCCGTGCATGACCATCGGGTAGTGTTCGCGGATACGGTCCAGGTAATACAGGGGTTTGCCGCCATCGACCATATAGTTTTCCGACAACACCTCAAACCAGTCGACGGCCGGCAGGGTTTTGAGGATTTCCTCGTAGTAATCGGGGCGCAGTCCCAGACCGTAGCCCAGAAAGGGCCGGGGCAGCCCGCTTGCAGTCACTGCACCGTTGTGCTTTTCACCCATCCACGTCACCCCTGTAAAGTTGATGAAATATCATAAAAGGCGCGGGGTTTCCACCCCGCACCTTTACAACCGCACCCGTAACTACTTTGCTTTCGTCTTGCCGCCAATGGCTTCACAGGCATGCTTGGACATGACCACGAAACCCTGTCCTTTACACTTGCCATGCCCGGCACAACCATTCTGGGCCGTGCCACAATCGTTGTGTCCTTTACACTTGTTCACCCCATAGCAATGCACATCGGCTTTTGCACCATTGCTCTCGGCGGCTGTTGCCGTCATGGGGGCGGTGGCGAAGAGTGTGGCGGCCGCCATGGCGGCGGCAATTCCTGTCGATTTGATCATTTTCATGGACTGCTCCTTTGGTAACTCGTGATGGTTGGGATATCCCGTTACGAGGACAGTTGCAATTGTAGTTGGTTCCGTGAAAAACAACAGCGCCAGGGCGGCGCAGCTGATCGAAAAAAGCAAGGCCTGCTCTCAAGTTAGCGAATTTACAGTCGCAACATGCCTGTAAGAAGCTTCTACATGATAAAAGGGTGTGATGAAAAATGGCGAAATTGATCAAACTGGCTATTATTGTTGTTGTATTATCCGTCAGCGCAGGTTGTTGCGCATTGCCTGACGTGCCGGGTCCTGTCGGCATTCCTGGATGTTAAGCTGTTGAAATCAGGCGGTCTGCCGCCATTTTAAAACTATGCTGCGTGATACCGGCCTGTCTCATCGTTTCCAGCTTCCGGACGGACGACGGCTTGGTTATGTGCAGTATGGCGCCGACCGGGGCGAGCCGTTTTTCTACTTCCACGGCATGCCGGGTTCACGCTATGAATGCCGGATATTACACGCTTCAGCGCTAGCGCTGGGTTTGCGCATTTACGCGGTAGACCGTCCGGGTTATGGCCTGTCCGATGGCCTTGAGCATCGCACACTTATAGATTGGCCACATGACGTCACCACTCTGGCCGATGGGCTGGGTATTGAAACCTTCGGGATAATCGCTGTATCCGGCGGTGGGCCGTATGCACTGGCCTGTGCGCACGAAATACCGGAACGCATCCGCTCGATAGGCATTGTCGGTGGCCTCGGGCCGGTCAACACGCCTGCGCTTCGCCATGCCATGTCCGGGTTGGCCCGTTTTGGTTTTGTTCTTGCGAGAACCTGGCCAATGGCGCTGCAGGGCCTGTATGGAGTGCCTTTAAGTCTGCTGTCGAAAATACGGCCGGCACTGGCAATACGCCTGCTCGCACAGTCCCTTGGGGGGGCTGACAAGCCGGTGTTGTTGCGTGATGACGTGCTTGGATTTTTGTCTGAAAATCTTCGCGAAGCCTTTTGCCAGGGTGCATCCGCCCCCCTGCAGGATATCCTCCTTTACCAGTCTTGCTGGGGATTCGAACTGGGGGATATCCACAAACACATCCATTTATGGCACGGTAATGCGGACCGTGTCGTACCCTGCTCTCACAGTGAGTTTGTGCATGCACAACTTGCAGACGCTGAACTCAGCATCCTTCCCGGCGAAGGACACTTCTCGCTCCCGGTTCTGTATGCCAGGGAGATCCTGACCCGTCTACGGGAGATCGCCTGACCCTGTCATGCTACGCTAGCAACAAACGCTGCAAGATACGCTACCGTCATTCATACCGGCAATCTCTCCCGCTTCGTTGCCGTGTACACGGTACCAGTCTACACAGGCCTCGCGAGCTGATTTCACATTTTCAAACGTAAACAAATACAAGCCATCCTGTGTCATCAGGGTTGCCTTGCCATCGGGTAATTCCCGGATATAAAACTCCATCACTCACTCCTTACAAACGCGCCAGGCCACATGACCTCAGCGGCAGGATCACAGAACAGCATGACGTTTGTATGACTGCGAGATGAACAATCCGTGACGTATCCGCCACATGCCGATCGAACACCCCGACCGACCCGCTACCCGTGTGTCCCGCCGGGTGATACAGTCCTGCGGGTAGCCATTGCTCAGGACGTATAAACGATGACAGGCCCCGGGGAACAACCGCACGGCGAAGTCCTGCTTCGCACCCTTGCCATGCCCGCAGATACCAATCCGAACGGCGATATCTTTGGCGGCTGGATCGTGTCGCAGATGGATATAGGCGGCGGTATCCTGGCGAAAGAAACGGCACAGGGGCGCGTAGTCACCGTCGCCGTAGATTCCATCAAGTTCATTAAACCGGTCAAGGTTGGTGATGTGGTGTGCTGCTATGGTGAGGTGACGCACATTGGCAACACCTCAGTCACGATACGGCTGGAGATCTGGGTCAACCCGATATTGCGCGAAAAACCCGCTGAAGCCGAGCGCTTCAAAGTCACGGAAGCCACCTTCACCTATGTGGCTGTGGACGATGACGGTAACAAGCGCCCGGTCAGGCCGGACAGCCGGTGACGTCAGTAATGCGGCGGTTTCTCGTCCGCCGGTGATGCACCGTCCGCCGGCTGGAGCGCGCGTACCTGGAGTTCCAGCCGTTCGAGGATTTCGCTGTGCTCGCGTATGTACTGTTCC
>CAYYAP010000176.1:0-4584 GCA_964469575.1 uncultured Thiohalobacter sp. | reverse complement strand
GCGATGACACGTCAGACTACCCATGGATTTACATGTCACAGATCCTGATCTCGGCCGCCCACAAGTCTTCCGGCAAAACCACTGTCACGATTGGACTCTGCGCCGCACTGCGCCAGCGGGGTCTTGACGTCCAGCCCTTCAAGAAAGGCCCGGACTACATCGACCCCATGTGGCTGGGGCGCGCCGCCGGCCACGACTGCCACAACCTCGACTTTTACACTATGCAACGCGAGGAAATCCGCGATACCGTTGCCTGGTACGGGCAGTCTGCTGACATCAATATCATCGAAGGTAACAAGGGCCTGTATGACGGTCTGGACCTGGACGGCAGCAACAGCAACGCGGCACTCGCCAGGCTGGTTGGCGCACCGGTGGTGCTGGTGCTCGATGCCCGCGGCATGACCCGCGGTATCGCCCCGCTGATTCTCGGTTATCAGGCATTCGACCCCGACATCAACATTGCCGGGGTAATTCTTAACCAGCTGGGCGGCAGCCGGCATGAATCCAAGCTGCGGGCAGTGATCGAGCACTACACGGATGTCCCCGTACTTGGCGCTGTCGCACGCCACAGTGACATGGAGATACTGGAGCGCCACCTGGGGCTGATACCGAGCAATGAGGAAGATACGGCGGAACGTCATATCCGCTCCATCGGTGATGCGATCGAACGCCAGGTCGATCTCGATGCACTGATCGAACTGGCCGCGACCTGCCCTTTGCCGGCAGTACCGGCCGCATCACCCCTGGCGATCAAACCACTCGACTCGCCGCTACGCCTCGGCGTGGCGCGCGATGAAGCCTTTGGCTTTTACTACCCCGGCGATCTCGACGCCATGTCGCAGGCCGGCGCCGAACTGGTGTTTATCGATACCCTCCGTGATACCGAACTCCCTCCGCTCGACGGACTGTTCATCGGTGGTGGCTTCCCCGAAACCTGCATGGAAAAGCTGGAAGCCAATGTCACCCTGCGCCACTCTATTCGGCAGGCAATCGAAAGCGGCCTGCCAACTTATGCAGAATGCGGTGGTCTGATGTACCTGTCACGCACCCTCACCTGGCAGGGGAAATGCTGCGAGATGGTGGGAGTGATACCCGGGGACACTGCCATGCACGCCCACCCGCAAGGTCGCGGTTACGTGCGTCTGGGCGAAACCGGTGACCCCTTGTGGCCTGTCAGCGGAAGCGACCCGGGCGAAATTGCGGCACACGAATTCCACTACTCCGCACTGGAAAATATGGAGCCGCCAGCCTTCTGGGAATATAATGTGCTGCGCGGAACAGGGGTTGACGGCAAACACGACGGTTACCGCTGCCATAAGCTGCTGGCCTGTTACACGCACCAGCGCAGTACATCGAAAAACCGCTGGACTGAACGCTTTTTACACTTTATCCAGACAGGCAAAACACGGCACAATAAGCCATGAACCCGTTCACCGACCGCAAGGGGAATACACTATGATCAGTTTGACGCCCGAAGCCGCCGAACACATCCGCCACTCTGCGACCCGGGGCGACATGGCCGACATGCCCCTGCGCATCGCCGTCACCCGCCGCGAAGATGGCAGTTTCCACTACGCACTGGGCTTTGACGATATCAACCGACAGGACGACCACAAATTCCAGTCAGAAGGCATTGAAATTGTTGTCGCACCACAGAGTATGGAGATATTATCCGGCACGATCATTGATTATGTTGATCTGGATGGCAGCAAGGAAATTATTTTCATCAACCCTAACGACCCGGCCCAGCAATAACGGGGTTCCATGATTGAAGCGGATAAAAAGACAACACAACCACGGCGTCGTCTGCCGCTGCCCGACTGGCCGACAACCCGACAATTTCTGGCGGCGCTCTCAGCACTGGGTATTACCCTGCTGATACTGGGCCTGATTAATATCTGGGACTACCTGCAGGCTGAACAAACCAACTGGTTACCCCTGGCCAACAGTGTCCTGCTGGTCGGGGGCATTGCGCTGCTCGCGTTCACCTTCCACCTTGCCCGCCGCGACCTGGTGGCTCCCCTGTCCGAGCTGCGGCACTGGGTCAACGAGATGCGTAACGGGAAACTCAGTGCGCGCCTGCCCAGATCAGACCAGCCGGACTTCAGTAAACTCTACATGGACATCAACGCGCTGGCCGAGCGACTGGAATCCCTGTCGCTGAACATGCAGTCCGAAGTCGAGCAACAAACACACCGGATTCAACAGAAAACCCACTCACTGGAAATCCTCTATGACATTGCCGCCAATATCAATGCCGCCAATGATCTTGAGGACCTGCTGACGCGTTTCCTTCACACACTGAAAGATGTCGTGGATGCCAGGGCCGGCACAGTACGCATGCTAACCAGTGATGGCGAAATGCAGCTGATTGCCAGCAGTGGTCTCGACCCTGAAGTCGTGAAGCAGGAGAAACTCATCAGCATCGATCGATGCCTGTGTGGCCAGGCCGCCCGGCAGGGTGAAGTCTATGCGCTGGATGATCTCGAGGGTTGTGGACAGTTTGCCGGTCGCCCGTTCTTCGAATCCGACCGTGTTGAAATGATCGCCGTACCACTACGCTACCGTGGCAAGGTGCTGGGTGTATACAACCTGTTCACCGAGCAACACGGCCTGGTCGAGCGCGAGGACATGAAGGACCTGCTCACCAGTGTTGGCCACCACCTCGGCATGGCGATCGAGAAATCCCGCCTTGACGAGGAAGCCAACCTGCTCTCGATCATGGAAGAACGCACACGGCTGGCTAACGAACTACACGACTCGTTGGCGCAAAGTCTCGCCAGCCTGAAATTCCAGGTGCGCGTGCTCGACGAGACCCTGCATAGCGGCGAGGAATCTGCACTGTGGCAGGAACTGGAACGTATCGAAAACAGCCTTGATGAAGCCTATACTGAACTGCGCGAGCTGATCGCCCACTTCCGCGCCCCCATCGACAAGCGCGGGCTGGTTCCTGCGGTTGAGCAGGCTGTTGAACGCTTCCGTCGTAACTCACAAATCAGTGCCTTCCTGCAACTGGAATGGAACAAAACCAAACTGCCTGCGGAGATTGAAATACAGGTCCTGCGCATTATCCAGGAAGCACTTGCCAACATCCGCAAGCACAGCCAGGCCAACGCCGTGCGCGTCCTGATGCGTGCAACGCCAGACCATGATTTCATGGTTATGATTGAAGACGACGGTATCGGCATACAGGACAAGGTAATTGAAGGCGGTCCGGGTGAGCACCTCGGCCTGAAAATACTCGAAGAACGCGCCGCACGCTTGCACGGCAGGATAAGAATCGAAAGTGAAATTGGTGAAGGAACATGCGTTACGCTGACCTTCCCGTTACCGGCTGAAGAAAACAAGACTGTGAACGTTGAATTCCACACACAGCAGGCGAACAAGTTATGAGTCTACGGGTACTACTGATCGATGATCACACCCTGTTCCGGGTGGGCCTCGAAGGCCTGCTGGCGCACCGAAATATTGAGGTCATTGCTTCCATTGGCGATGGACGTGAGGGACTGCAACGCGCCGAAGAACTTAAACCGGATGTCGTGCTGCTGGACATGCGCATGCCGGATATCAATGGTATTGGCGTACTGAGAAAACTGCGCGAATCCGGCTTCCAGAACCCGGTGGTCATGCTCACCACCAGCAGTGACGAGCGCGACCTTGTCGAGTCATTACGCAACGGCGCACAAGGCTACCTGCTCAAGGATATGGAGCCCGACCAACTGGTCGTGGCCCTGCGCGATATCGTCAGCGGTAAAACTGTGGTCGCGCCGGATCTGGCGCCGGTACTCGCCAAGGTGGTACAGGGTGACGGCTCCCTGCCCAACGAAACCTCACCGTTCGATGAACTGACGCCACGCGAAAGTGAAATTCTCAGCCTGCTCGCCGAAGGTCAGAGTAATAAGGTGATCGCGCGTAACCTGGGTATTTCAGACGGGACAGTGAAACTTCACGTCAAGGCCATCCTGAGAAAACTCGGCGTGCACTCCCGTGTCGAAGCGGCTGTCATTGCCGTCGAACAAGGACTGCGCAGCAGTCGTGAAAACACTGAATAGCCAAACCATGAAAACCTTTGAACAACTGATCGACGAGGCGCTGGAGAATGTTGAGGAAATCTTTCCCTGGGACCTGGCTGAAATTATCGAGGAAAAGCCTGGGCTGATACTGCTGGATGTGCGCGAACCCTACGAATACGACGCCATGCACATCAGGAATGCACTGAATGTCCCACGCGGCATCCTCGAAACTGCCTGCGAATTTGATTATGAAGAAACCGTACCGGAACTGGTCAACGCGCGTGAACAGGAAATTATTGTTATCTGCCGATCCGGGAAACGCAGCGTACTGGTAGCCCAGGTCATGCAGCAGATTGGCTATCGGGACGTCAAGTCACTAAAGACCGGCATGGGCGGCTGGAGCGATGATGACCAGGAGATGGTAGATGGCGAGGGCAAACTGGTCGATGAAGACAGCGCCATCGAATACTTCACACCGAGATTACGCCCGGAACAAATGAGCAAGTAACCCCGTTGGCGCAATGACGAATCCGGGAAGAACTGTCAGCCGGGATAGCCGGTAGGTTGGGCT
>CAYYAP010000175.1:0-4585 GCA_964469575.1 uncultured Thiohalobacter sp. | reverse complement strand
TTGATCATTTGTACGGTACCGTCCGGCAGGACTTCGGTCATATGTCCTTCGGGTTCATCGAGGAAGAACAGTACGGCAACCAGCACTACTACAGCAGAGCCGCCGATGACCAGGAAAAATACGCTGGGGGCGACAAAGGATAATACAGTCAGGAACGCCACGCCGCCGACGTTACCGAAGGCGCCGGCCATACCGGCAATCTGGCCGGTCAGGCGGCGTTTAACCAGCGGGATGACGGCGAATACTGCGCCATTACCGGCATTGACGAAGATGGAACAGAAAATCACAACAAGCACCGCGGCAGTGATCGACCAGCTGCTGTTGATATGACTCATCAGCAGGTAGCTGAACGCGAGGCCGGCCATGATCACCACCAGCGAACGCTTGCGCCCGAAACGGTCGCTGATCCAGCCACCGGCCGGGCGCATGACCAGGTTCAGGCCCGCAAACACGGATGAAATCAGGCCGGCCTCGACGATGGACAGGTGAAAGGTATCCTGGAAGAACAGGGGTAGCATGGATACTACGGCGAGTTCAGAGCCGAAGGTGACCATGTAGGCGAGGTCCAGTACGGCAACCTGCTTGAACTTGTAGCGTTCGATTTCCGGGACAGATTTATTAAACACATGCCCGTTGATCTGGTAAATGCGAATCGTCTGAAAAATATACAGGCTGGCCAACATCGCGTAGATGATATCCACTACCGCTGCATTGAGCATACCGATGTTGGCCGGGCTGAGTTTCCAGGTGAGTACTGCCAGCGCCGCGTACAGCGGGATATTCATGACCAGGTAGAGGAAAAAATCGCCCGGGCTGGTGATCTCAAGCGCACCGTTACGCTTTGGCTTGAAGTAAGTCGAGCCCTTGGGGGTATCACTGGTGGAAAAGAAATACACCGCCGAGTAGAGCAGCGCCAGCACGCCGGTGGTGCCGATGGCGTAGCGCCAGCCATCATCGCCACCGTAGGCGAGCGCCAGTGAGGGCAGTATCAGGGCTGCGCCAGCCGAACCAAAGTTCCCCCAGCCACCGTAGATACCCTGTGCGACACCGGCCTGTTTGGCGGGATACCATTCGGTGATCATGCGGATACCGATAACAAAGCCTGCACCGGCGAAGCCGAGCAGGAAGCGCATCAGCGCCAGTTGTTCATAATCATCGGCAATCGCAAAACCGAAACAGAGAAACGCTGACACGAACAGCAGGCCCGAGTAAATGCGCCGTGGTCCGAACGCGTCTACCAGCATGCCGATGATAATGCGTGCCGGAATGGTCAAGGCGACATTGAGAATCAGCAGGGTCTTGATCTGCTGGTCGTTGAGTCCAAAGGTGTCGCGCATGGCGCCAAGCAGTGGCGCGTGGTTGAACCAGACGAAGAAGCTCAGAAAAAAAGCCATCCACGACAGGTGCAGGATGCGTGTCTTGCCGGAAAACGAAAGTATTTTGAATCCCGAGTCTTGCATGGTGCGGGTCTTCCCTACTTGAAAATGATTAACGAAGCCTTGAGCAAGGAGTGTGCCATGCAACCGGTAAACGGCCTTGCCAGCACGGTGACGAAGCACCGGAGAAAGGTACACAAAGGGCTTAAAGCACTGTAACGCCTGAGTCTTTCCCGTGTTCTGCGGGAGGGGAAAAACCACCTCTCACGACGTTATCAAGTCCCGCGAACGGGTTGAAAGACGGGCCGGGGCCGTATGGGTGCGCCATGCAAAGGCATTAGCGTATAAGTGCGCACTAATGTAGTGCGTAGCCATGTGTTCAGTCACAGTATCTCTCCCGGCGAACCATTCTATCTTATTGTTAATTATCAGGATAATCACAATTTCCCGGTCTGGCACGGCGCTTGCTAAACCCTCAACAAGCCCAGACGTGGAAGAGAACCATGAAAGAGAAACTCGTTTTAATCGGCAACGGCATGGCCGGGGTCCGCGCCCTCGAAGAGCTGTTGAAGCTGTCACCTGACCAGTATGACATTACGGTGTTTGGTAGTGAGCCCTACGGCAACTACAACCGCATCCTGCTGTCCCCGGTGCTGGCCGGTGAGAAGACCATCGATGAAATCATGCTCAATGATGAGCAATGGTATACCGACAACGGCATCACCCTGCACAAGGGCAAGTGGGTCGAGGAAGTCAACCGGGCGCGGCGTATCGTGCGCGCTTCGGACGGTACGGAAGAAAAGTATGATCGCCTGATCGTTGCTACCGGTTCCAACCCTTTCATTATCCCGATTCCCGGTAACGAGCTGGATGGCGTGATTGCCTTCCGCGATATCGCCGACGTTGACACCATGCTGGATGCTTCGAAGAAGCCGGGCAGCAAGGCCGTCGTCATCGGTGGTGGCCTGCTCGGTCTGGAAGCGGCCAACGGCCTGATGAAGCAGGGCATGGATGTCACCGTGGTGCATCTCATGGATACCCTGATGGAACGCCAGCTCGACAAACCGGCCGGCGCGCTGCTGAAAGCCTCGCTGGAAGAGAAGGGCATGAAGTTTTTGATGGAAGCACAGACCGAAGCTGTGCTGGGCAAGGACAAGGTCGAGGGCGTGCGCTTCAAGGACGGCCTGGAGATTCCCGCTAGCATCGTGGTGATGGCCGTCGGCATC
Source organism: uncultured Thiohalobacter sp. (assembly GCA_964469575.1). Lineage (GTDB taxonomy): Bacteria > Pseudomonadota > Gammaproteobacteria > DSM-19610 > DSM-19610 > Thiogranum. The sequence continues at coordinate 1,983 of CAYYAP010000175.1, read as the reverse complement.
AAACCGAATATCGAACTGGCCGAGAAGATCGGCCTGCACTGTGAACGCGGCATCGTCGTCAACGACACCATGCAGACTTTCGACCCGCGTATCTATTCCGTTGGCGAATGTGTGCAGCACCGGGGTACCACCTACGGCCTGGTGGCGCCCCTGTTCGAGCAGGCCAAGGTCTGCGCCAACCACCTCGCGCACTTAGGGATAGCTCGATACGAAGGTTCAGTGACCTCCACCAAACTGAAGGTAACCGGCATCGACCTGTTCTCCGCCGGTGATTTCCACGGCGGTGAAGGTACCGAAGAACTGGTATTGCAGGATCCCGGCCGGGGTATCTACAAGAAAGTGGTGCTGCGCGACAACCGTATTATCGGTTCTGTGATGTACGGCGACACCATCGACGGCACCTGGTACTTTGAAATGATGCGCGATGATACCGATGTTTCGGATCTGCGTGACAATCTGCTGTTTGGCCAGGCGCACCTTGGCGACTCCGGACACGGTGATGACAACCGCGTGGCGGCGATGGCCGAAACGGCCGAAATCTGTGGTTGTAACGGCGTCTGCAAGGGCGACATCGTTAACGCTATCACCAGTAAAAACCTGTTTACCCTGGACGACGTGCGCGCGCACACCAAGGCTTCCAGCTCTTGCGGTTCCTGCACCGGCCTGGTCGAGGCGCTGCTGGCGCACACCCTCGGTGGTGACTATTCCGAATCACCGGCCAGAAAGCCGTTGTGTGGCTGTACCGAATTCACCCACGATGAAATCCGTGCTGCGATTCGTGACAATGCACTGAAGGATATCCCTTCCACGCAGCAGTTCCTCGAATGGAAAACCCCGGATGGCTGCGCCAAGTGTCGTCCCGCGCTCAACTATTACCTGTTGTGCCAGTGGCCGGGCGAGTTCAGGGATGACAGCCAGTCGCGCTACATCAATGAACGGGCGCACGCCAACATCCAGAAGGATGCGACTTTCTCGGTGATACCGCGCATGTGGGGTGGCGAAACCACGCCGGCGGAACTCAAGGCGATTGCCGAAGTGGCGGAAAAGTACAAGGTCAAGACCGTTCACATTACCGGTGGGCAGCGTATTTCCCTGTTCGGCCTGAAGAAGGAAGAACTGCCGAAGGTGTGGGGTGAGCTCAATCAAGCCGGCCTGGTGTCCGGGCATGCCTACGGCAAGGCGCTGCGTACGGTTAAGACCTGTGTCGGTAAGGAATGGTGCCGTTTCGGCACGCAGGACTCCACGGAAATGGGTAAGGAACTGGAGAAGATGACCTGGGGCAGCTGGACACCACACAAATTCAAGATGGCGGTGTCAGGCTGTCCTCGTAACTGCGCCGAGGCCACCATCAAGGACTTTGGTGTGGTCTGTGTCGATTCCGGTTACGAACTGCACGTGGGCGGTAACGGCGGCATCAAGGTGCGCGCCACCGATTACCTGTGTGCAGTCAAGACGCCTGAAGAGGTCAAGGAATACGCCGCGGCGTTTATGCAGTTATACCGTGAGGATGCACACTACATGGAGCGTACCGCGCCCTGGCTGGAACGCGTTGGCCTGAGCTATGTAAAGGAAAAGGTGGTCGAGGACGACGAGGGCCGCAAGGCGCTGGCCGAGCGGTTCCTGTACTCGCAGACCTTCGCACAGGACGACCCCTGGGCAGAGCGCGCCGAAGGCGGCGAAGCACACGAATTCACCCCGATCAAGCGGGTAGGGTAAAGACATGAGTAACGATAACTGGATTGAAGTCGGCAAGATCGAGGATATCCCGCGCCAGGGCGCGCGCGTAGTGAGTCGCACCGAGGGTGATATCGCCATATTCCGCACGGTAGATGATGAAATTTTTGCACTGCGTGACAAGTGTCCGCACAAGGGTGGGCCACTGTCGCAAGGTATTGTTCACGGAAAGCGCGTGGCCTGTCCGCTGCATGACTGGAAAATCGGTCTGGATTCGGGGATTGCAGTGGCGCCGGATGAAGGCTGTGC
>CAYYAP010000174.1:1998-4591 GCA_964469575.1 uncultured Thiohalobacter sp. | reverse complement strand
GCTGGTGTTCTGCACCGCGCCGGACGCTGACACGGCAAGGCGCATCGCGACTGCGCTGGTGGAATATCGGCTGGCGGCCTGCGTCAACCTGTTACCCGGCCTGGAATCGATATACCGGTGGGAAGGCAAGGTGATGTCCAATAAGGAAGTTTTGCTCATGATCAAGGCCCGCGCGGCCGACTACCCCTTGCTGGAAACGCGAATTCGGGCACTGCACCCCTACGAACTTCCTGAAATTATTGCAGTCCCACTGACTGCCGGCTTGCCGGCGTACCTGGACTGGATACAAAACCCTGACGAGGCAAAATGAAATACTGGTTCCCCGTACTACTCGCCGGCTGGATGTCGGTTGCACACGCCGGCCTTTTTGGTGGCGATGACGAACTCCTTCCTGTCGATCAGGCATTTGCCTTCAAGGCTTCCGTAGACGCCGATGGCCGTATCCACGCAGACTGGAAGATCGCCGACGGCTATTACCTCTACAAGGACAAGTTCCACTTCAGCAGCGCCGATGGCGGCGCATCACTGGGCAAAGCGGATTTCCCGCCGGCAAAGGTCAAGCATGACGAGATCTTTGGCACAGTTGAGACCTACCGCAAAAAGGTCCATATCAACATCCCGGTCATACGCCGACCGGGCGCCGGGAACCAACTGAGCTTCACGGCGGTTTACCAGGGCTGTGCCGATATCGGCGTCTGTTACCCGCCACAGACCAAAACCGTATCCCTGAAGCTGCCCGATGCGCCCGCCTCGACCGGCGGCGCGGCAACCACGGGTTCGGCGCTCGGTGCGCTGAACAAACTGGGCGCGGATTTCGGTTTTGACGACCAGAGTGAACTGTTGCCGCCGGATCAGGCCTTCCGACTGGATGTACTGGTCAGGGACGCGAACCATATTGCAGCCAGCTGGGTCATTGCAGACGGCTATTACCTGTACCTCGACAAGTTTGAGTTTGCGCTGGAACCTGTCGATGGCGTTGTCCTGAAACCCGTAAAGATGCCCGCAGGTGAGCACAAGCAGGATGAGTTCTTCGGCGATATCCAGGTCTTCCACAAGGTCGTGGATGTCGATCTCGGCCTGCAACGAAAAGCCGCAGGCGCCACCCCGGTCACGCTGGTGGTGAAATACCAGGGCTGCGCAGAGGCCGGCGTGTGCTACCAGCCCATGACCAAACGCATCGAACTGATGCTGCCGCCTACCAGTGGTAGCACTGTGGCCACGACCACGACGACCACAACCGCAACGACAACAAAACCGGCATCCAAACACCCGGCCGTCTTCCTGAGCGAGCAGGACACCATCGCGCGCCGCCTGGCGGACGGCAACCTGGTTGCCACATTACTGGCATTCTTCGGCTTTGGTCTGCTGTTGTCGCTGACGCCCTGCGTGTTCCCGATGATCCCCATCCTGTCTTCGATTATTGTCGGGCAAGGCTCATCCATTACCCTGCGCAAGAGCTTTATCCTGTCGCTGGTCTACGTGCTGGCTATGGCGGCCACCTATACCGTGGCCGGCGTGGTGGCCGGCCTGTTCGGGGAAAACCTGCAGGTGGCCTTCCAGAACCCCTGGATACTGGTCAGCTTTTCCGCCGTATTCGTGCTGCTGTCATTTTCCATGTTCGGTTTCTATGAACTGCAAATGCCGTCGTTCATCCAGAACCGGCTTTCCAATGTCAGCAATCGCCAGCAAGGCGGTAGCCTGACCGGGGTCGCCATTATGGGCTTCCTGTCAGCGCTGATTGTCGGACCCTGCGTCGCGGCCCCGCTGGCAGGCGCACTGATCTATATTGGCCAGACCGGTGATGCCGTGCTCGGTGGGCTGGCCCTGTTCACCCTGAGCCTGGGTATGGGGGCGCCATTGATCGCGATCGGTGTCGGCGCCGGCAAACTGCTGCCCAAAGCCGGCGCCTGGATGGACCAGGTCAAAGCCGTATTTGGCGTATTGATGCTGGGCGTGGCGATCTGGTTACTGGAACGTATCCTGCCAGCGTCGCTGGCCCTGACGCTCTGGTCTGTGCTGCTGCTTATGTCATCCGTGTACCTGGGCGCGCTCGACGATCTGCCGGTCGAGGCCACTGGCTGGTCTCGCCTGCGCAAGGGGGTCGGCCTGGTGTCGCTGGTCTACGGTGTGCTGTTGCTGATTGGCGCTGCCAGCGGTAGCAGCGACCCACTGCGCCCCCTGGAAGGTATCGGTGTTGGTGTCAGCAGTGGCAACAACCCGGCAGCTGTCGCACAACCCGCTCACAAGCTGGCCTTCCAGCGTATTCACTCGCTTGCTGACCTCCAGCAGGCACTTGCCTCGGCAAGCCGTGACGGCAAACCGGTGATGCTCGACTTCTACGCCGACTGGTGCATCAGCTGCAAGGAAATGGAGAAGTACACGTTTGGCGATGCCCGCGTGCAACAGGCGCTGGCAGGCTTTGTCCTGCTGCAGGCCGATGTCACCGAAAACAACGCGGATGATAAGGCGCTACTGAAACGTTTCGGGTTGTTCGGGCCACCGGGTATCGAATTCTTTGATGCAAGCGGTAAGGAAAGACCGGAACTGAGCGTGGTCGGGTTCAAGAAGAGCGAGGAGTTTCTTCAGATTATCG
>CAYYAP010000174.1:0-1898 GCA_964469575.1 uncultured Thiohalobacter sp. | reverse complement strand
CCGGAACTGAGCGTGGTCGGGTTCAAGAAGAGCGAGGAGTTTCTTCAGATTATCGAACGTGCAAAAAGCCGGTAGGTTGGGCTGACGAAGGAAGCCCAACGGCTCTGCGGTAATCACCCTGCAACGTTGCTTCGCTGCGCGTTGGGCTTCGCTGCGCTCAGCGCCAACCTACGGGTTTGGGATGACGGGGGGCATCAGGGGGGGGCTTACTTGAGGTTGTACTTCTTGATCAGGTCGTACATGGTCGGGCGGCTCACGCCCAGTAGTTCCGACGCCTGTGAAATTTTACCAGCGACGTGGCCCATGGCGCGCACAATGGCCTGACGCTCCGCCTGTTCGCGGATCTCGCGCAGGTTGAAGGTGCGCGTATCATCGATGCCCGCTCCACCCAACTCCAGGTCAGACACTGAAATCTGTTTGTGCTCGGCCATGATCACCGCGCGCTTGACGCGGTTTTCCAGCTCGCGCACGTTGCCCGGCCAGGGGTAGGCCTCGATAGCAGCCAGTGAGTCCTTGCTGAGGCGGTGCTGCTGCTTGCCCATCTGCTTGCTGAATTTTTCCAGGAACACGCGCGCCAGCAACAGCGTGTCACCTTCCCGCTCACGTAACGGCGGAATACGAATGGTAATTTCACTGATGCGGTAATACAGGTCCTCGCGGAAGGCATTTTCCCGTGCCAGTTGCGGCAGGTCCTTGTGCGTGGCACAAAGGACGCGCACGTCGACCGGAATTTCCTGCCGGCCGCCGACACGTTCGATAATACGTTCCTGCAGGAAACGCAGTAACTTGGCCTGTAATGGCATCGGCATATCGCCGATCTCGTCGAGAAACAGGGTGCCGCCATGGGCAGTTTCGATCTTGCCGGGCGTAGTCTTCACCGCACCGGTAAATGCGCCTTTCTCGTAACCGAACAACTCGCTTTCCAGCAGGTTTTCCGGGATCGCAGCACAGTTGATGGCGACAAACCGACCCTCTGCGCGGCCACTCAGCGAGTGGATGGAACGTGCAATCAATTCCTTGCCGGTGCCAGATTCGCCAAGCACCAGCACGGTGGCATCGGATGGCGCCACCTTCTCCACCGTTCGGCACATCTTGAGCATCTGCGGACTGCCGGTGATCACACCCTCCAGCGGGGATTCACCACCTGTGACATGCAAACGCTGGTTTTCGTCCTCGATCTCGCGCAACCGGTAGGCGCGATTGACGATAAAGCCGATCAAATCCGCATCAATCGGTTTGTAGAAGAAGTCGTAGGCGCCCATGCTGACGGCCTTGAGCGCATGCGCACGGTCGTTATTGCCGGTCACGACAATCACTTTGGTATGTGGTGCACGGGTGAGAATCTCTTCCAGCGCGCGAAAACCTTCTGTGGTGCCATCAGCATCGGGCGGCAGGCCGAGATCCAGCGTCACAACGGGGGGATGGTGCTTTTCAATCTCGCCAAGGGCGGTTTCGCGGTCGCCCGCGATAAGGACGTCGTAGCCTTCGAAACACCATTTCAACTGGGTCTGCAAACCCGGGTCGTCTTCAATAACCAGCAATTTCCTTGATTCGTTGGTCATTTGACCTTCCATTATTGCTCTTGTCGGATGACTTTACACTATTCACTGACTCTTCGCTAATCGGAATGCGCATTCTGAAGGTCGTCCCTTCGCCCACACGGCTGAGCACCTCAACCTCTCCGCCAAGACCTCGAATAAATTCACGGGTTTCGTAAACCCCTATTCCCATTCCTGATTTTCCTTTGGTGCTATCAAACGGTCGGAACAGGCGATCGCGGATAAACGCCTCGTCCATCCCTTCACCGGTATCCTGCACCTCGATCACCGCGTGATCGTTTTGTTTGAACAGCCTGACAATCACCATGCCGTCGTCCGGGGTCGCGTCCTGGGCGTTTC
>CAYYAP010000173.1:0-4622 GCA_964469575.1 uncultured Thiohalobacter sp. | reverse complement strand
CGCCTCGCGTATGCCGCTGGCCCACCAGATCCGGCAGGCACCTTCATCGGAAACCATGCAGGGGCCAATCGGCCGGCGTGGCGTGCAGGCCGCGCCATAGAGACGACACTGATCGGGATAGCGCCTGCCAAGCACTACCCGTGCACAGTCGCAACCAGCGGGCATCTCTCCCTGGCGTCGGCGTGAGACATCCTGATAGTCAGCGAACTGCTTTCGTGCATCGTGAGCTTGAAATTCCACCTTGAGGGCATAACCCGATGCAGCAATACGACCGATACCCCGCCACTGACTGTCGACAATGTCCAGCGTATTATCGAGACAAACCCGCGCTGTCGGGTTGCCATCAGGCCGAACAACCTTCGGGTAGCAGTTATCCAGAAAAAGCCTGTTTTGCTGTTTTTGTCGCAGTACCGAATAAAATGCAGCCAGCAGACTTTGTGCATTAAAACCCGCGACAGCGGTTGGAATCCGGTGCTCATCGACCACGAATCGCCATTGATCCGGGCCCATGGTGGCTGCCACGTGACCGGGCGCAATCAGGGCATCAAAACCTTCGCCATCGGATGGCGAAACCGATTCAAGCAACATGGCGACAGCCGGCCAGGTCAGCCGACCGGACAACAACAGGAACAGGTTATCGGGCAGGCCTTCTTTCACCATGGCAGCCACCGGCGCCATAGTGGTTTCAAAACCGGCGGCAAAAAACACCACGGCCCTGTCCGGGTTCTTTTTTGCAACGCTTACGGCTTCAAGGGGTGAAGCAATGGCGCGGATGTCGGCACCCTGGCTGCGGGCCTGTTCCAGTGTACGGGGTTCTTTTTTGCCAACGTTGACCGGGACACGCAACATGTCGCCAAACGCCAGCAGGACAAGCTGCTCCTGCAAGGCCAGTTGCATGGCCTGATAGATGTCTTCCTCGGGACAAACACAGACCGGGCAACCGGGTCCGGGGATGAGTTCAATGTTATCCGGTAGCAGGCTTCGAATACCGGCCATGCTGATGGCGCGTTCATGCCCGCCACAGACATTCATGATGCGGAACTTTGCCGGCAGCTTCAGCCGGTGAATAGCCTCTAGCCATTGTTTCGCACTGAGTGACATGCTTACGGGTTAGCCGCGGCCGGTTCACCAGTGGCCTTCTGCTGTCCTTGCCGGCACGCCGTCAGTTCCTGTTGCAACCAGTCAAGCCAGCCCTGCAACCCTTCCCCCGTCTTTGCCGACAGCTCAATGACCGGCGCCGGATTGGCCAGGTTGCGCAGGTGTCGGCGGGCTTGTGCGGGGTCGAAATCATCCAGTACTGCCAGCAGATCCCTCTTGCTCAGCAGCATGAGATCCGAGGCGCGAAACATGACAGGATACTTTGCCGGCTTGTCATCACCTTCGGTGACAGAGAGCAGGGTTACATTGCGATGCTGGCCAAGATCAAAACTTGCAGGACAGACCAGGTTACCGACATTTTCGATAAACACGATATCCAGTGGCGCCAGATCAAGGCTGTGCAGGGCATCGTGCAGCATGTGCGCATCCAGGTGGCAGGCCGTGCCGGTGGTAATCTGGATGGCGGTAACACCTTTGGCGCGGATTCGCGCAGCATCGTTTTCGGTTTCCAGATCGCCTTCCACCACAGCAATATTGTATTGATCTTTCAGGGCCTCGATAGTGGCTTCCAGTAAGGCCGTCTTTCCCGAACCCGGTGAAGACATCAGGTTGATGGCCAATACCTGATGCTTGTCAAAGTGCTCACGGTTATGCATGGCCTGGTTGTCGTTTTCACTCAGCAAGCCCTTCAGAATGTTGATGGCCATCTTGCCATCATCGGTTTTTGACAACTTGCCACCGGGTTTTACCAGATGTGCATTGCCATGGGTCAGGTTGCAGCCACAGGTATCACACATACGCCTGTCCTCGTTCGGATTCAATCTCTATGCTGTCCAGTAACAATTCATTGCCACTGACAAGCTGCGTATGCCAGTCGCCGCAGGCCGAACAGATCAGCTTGTTTGCCTCAACCTCCGATTCCGTCCCGCAGCTTTCGCATCGCACACAGACAGGCAATGTTTTGATCGACAGTTGCGCTCCCTCGGCAATGGTTCCGGTGCTGGCGACGGGAAAGGCCCGGTTCAACACATCAGGCTCCACGCCGGACAGTACACCTATCCTGATCTTGACCCGACTGACATGCCTGGCATCATGTTGCCGGGCGATCTCGCTCACCTGACGCAACATGCTCTGGCAGACAGACAGTTCATGCATGTTCTTTATCCTGTGGATCAGTCAAGTCCGAATCTGCTGCAAGGGCCGACATCTGATCAAACATTTCCCACGCCAGGATGGCCTCTTCCTGCCGGATTTTCTGTATGGCGTAGCCCACATGCACCATGACATAGTCGCCGGCCTGTAGCGATTCGTCTTTTAACATAAACAGGCTGACCTGCCGCTCAATACCCTTGCTGTGACAGCGGGCCATCGTGTCATTGATTTCGACAATCTGCATGGGAAGCGCAAGGCACATATATTATTCAGGCTCACTCTTCGTTAATGAGGAATAAATACTACAACGATTCGACCTTGTTCAGTCAATCTGTTTCACAGCCGGGTTGATCTAATACCGGGGCACTCCAGCTCCGGCAACAAGACTGCCGTCAACCGGTGTGGAATTGATCTGGCTCAGGGACACTTGAGAGGCTACCGGGTAGTAAGCAAAACATGACCGGCTTGTCTATCCTGTAACTGTAGGTGGTTGTATTTCATCATCATCTGATACAAGACCCTGGCTGAGCACTTCAGGGGGGATATGCTGGAGCCGCAATACCAGGCTGCTCGAACAGGCTGCCGACATGGCGCCAGTACACACAGGATGATGGTAAAGAGATAAATCGGGAACCCCTCAAGTCCATTAACCGCCCGGCCGATCTATGCCAGAGGAATGTTTGCCAACCTTTCCCATAAGGGCAAGGTTTTGATCAGGCTGACTAAATCCACCATGAAACGTTCTGTTGCCCGGGAGACAAGCTGGTTTGTGATTCTCACCATCACACTGGTGGTATTAGTGGAAGTATTCAGTCAGCATTTTCTTACCCGCTATAACCTCGAGATAGCGCAGCGACGGGCACAAACGGACGTCAATGGTTATGCACTAACCCTGCAACGTGAAATAGACTTCTACCGCAATATTCTCGGCCGTCTAGGTCGCCGTGCAGAAGTATACAACCTGCTGGAATTCGGTAACACGGCAGAAAGCTCCGCCTGGGCACAAAACTATCGCAAACTACTTCCCGATGCTGTTGGCCTGACTTTGGTGAATCGCGACGGCGAAATCCAGGGCGATCCAAGATCACTACTGATCGGCCCACTATGCCGTATCGATATCGCCAAAATAAGCCGTGGCGAACAGATAATCAAACCTGCAATACACCGTGAACATGCCGGACTCGAGCATTTTGACGTGTATACCAAAATCGCTGATGTCGATGGAGAACAACTGGGTTATCTATTCGCCAGCTTCAAGATCGGTATCATCCAGAGTCTGCTGGAGACCATGGTACACGAAGGACATAAACTGACCGTCACCACGAGTACTCACTCACGCGTTGCCAGTGTTGATTTCATAACACATGCCTCGGATGCGCTCATAACGCTGAGCCAGCCGGTTCAAGGGACAGATTGGACCATAGCGCTGGAAGCGCAACCGGAAGGCATGCAGAAATCCACCCGGACCATTCTTTTTGCTACCAGTCTGCTGGCGCTACTGGTAGGGTTCAGCGTCATACTGCTGTCTCGCCACCTGTCCAAAGGCCTGTTAAACGAAATATCCAACATATGTTCCGCCCTGAAGCACATCGCGGAGGGAGACGGAACCGCGGTAGATATCAAGCCACACTTCCACGAAACCACGCCATTAATCACAGCGCTTCAGGATATCTTTGAGCGCGTGCAGGCACAGAAGGCGAAGCTGGCACATGCCAGTGAAACAGACAGCCTTACCGGTCTGTTTAACCGCCGTCGTTTCACACAGGAACTGGAAAAAGCCTGGGCACTGGCCAGTCGCCAAGTTAGTGTCTATGTGATTGCCCTGGACCTTGATGGTTTCAAACACGTAAACGACCGCTATGGACATGCAAGGGGTGACCAGGTACTGAAATCATTGGCGGATTGTCTCAGGGCCTGTACGCGCGGCACAGATATCAGCGCCAGGCTTGGCGGTGACGAATTCATGGTGTTGCTGGTTCACAGTAACAAGACCGCCGGACTGGACTTTTTCAACCGACTGAGCGACCACTTCAGACAGGCGCAAGCCACACTCTCTATCGGTGCCGAGTTACGCTGCACACTGAGCGCGGGACTCATCCACATTAATACCGACGTATATGCCGATGCCGAAGCCGTTCTGCATCGTGTCGATGAAGCGCTCTACCTGGCCAAACAATCCGGTAAGAACCAGATACACTATGTCGCCGATCCTGATTCACAAATCCTCTGATTCTATGAGATATACCTGGTGTGTTGCAGTGACCGATTGAACTCGCCTCAGCTAAAAAAGGGGTGATTACCGGTGCAGTTTCGTGGACATTCACCGTTTTTTCGGGTTCAGATTTCACTTTCCTGCCTTCTTAGCCACCGGA